>NZ_MDGL01000132.1 GCF_002742265.1 Maribacter sp. 4G9 | reverse complement strand
AGAAACATCTAAAATACATTTGGAAAAGTCATAATCGAAAAGGTCAAACCTTTGTTTTGCTTGGTTTAAAATATATTCTCTTGTTGTAAAAAGTAATACTTTATTTGTTGAGTTTTCGATTTTATTAATAAAACGTAGAATTTGTCTTTCCTCATTAGTTGCTATTGATTGTTTTAAAAAATTTCTGCCTAAAAAATCATCAAATAAGAATACTTGACTCTTATTCGTATTAAAAAGTTTAAAACCGTCTGAAATACTATCTGAAAGAAAAATAAATTCCTCTATACCCTTTCCAAGAAGATGAAAAACTAACATTTCTGCTAAAGTTGTTTTTCCAATTCCAGGGTCACCTGATATTATTACGTATTTGTTAGCTTTAATTATCGAAAGAGCTTCATCAAAGCTTTCATTTTGCAAATAAATTTTTATCTTATCTTTAATCTCACTAAGTACAAACTTGGTTTGATTTATTACTTGACTACTAACTATTTCGTTTAAAACATCAGTACTAGATAGCCAAAGCTTGTAAAAATCTTTCTCGACTTTATCATACTTTGTAAGAAGATTATTTATGTCTTCCTTTCCGAATATATCAGAGGAATTTTTAATAAATGGGTTGAAAAGGTCTAATATTTTGTTCTTATTGCTAGGTGTTAGAGAAGCACTAGTAGTTATGATATATCTCTTTGGATTAATTCTAAAAACTTTTTCCTTTTCTTTTTTTAAACTTGAATAGTAACTAATCAGTCTACTTGAAATTCAAATTTAGCGATTAGGTTCAATGCTTGAATCACGTTCATTCCGTTTTTGATGGTGGTATCGATTACGGATCGGATTTTGGCAAAATTCTGAGCATTTCTGGGGTTTTTGAACTGGCCCGATATTTTTTGTTTTACCTTGACATTTCGAATCGCTTGC
>NZ_MDGL01000131.1 GCF_002742265.1 Maribacter sp. 4G9 | reverse complement strand
CGGTAGCAACCAGTTACAGATAGATATTGAAGGAGGTAGTTCGGCCACGGTCGACCTATCGAGTTTGGTAGGTACCGACGACCAAACAGCTTCCGAAGTGAATATTACGGATGCAGGTGGAAACTTCACGGCAACCGATGTAGAAGGTGCTTTGTCGGAACTTGCAGCGGGCAGCACGGATGACCAGAATTTGACGGGAGCTACCCTTGACGGTAGCAACCAGTTACAGATAGACATCGAGGGCGGAACCTCGGCCACTGTGGACCTATCGAGTTTGGTGGGTACGGATGACCAGACGGCCTCGGAGGTGAACATCACTGATGCCGGAGGCAACTTTACGGCCACGGATGTAGAAGGTGCTTTGTCGGAGACATCGAGGGCGGAACCTCGGCCACTGTGGACCTATCGAGTTTGGTGGGCACGGACGACCAGACGGCCTCGGAGGTGAACATCACTGATGCCGGAGGCAACTTTACGGCCACGGATGTAGAGGGGGCCTTGTCTGAACTTGCAGCGGGCAGCACGGATGACCAGAACTTGACGGGAGCTACCCTTGACGGTAGCAACCAGTTACAGATAGATATTGAAGGAGGTAGTTCGGCCACGGTCGACCTATCGAGTTTGGTAGGTACCGACGACCAGACGGCTTCTGAAGTGGATTCGGATACACCTGTAGATGTGGACGGAGATGGTAGTAGTGAGGCAACAGTGGAGGACGTAATACAGGCTATTGCACCAATCACATCTAAGGCAGCACGGATTTTCTACCCACCCTCTATAGCAATTGATGCTTCCGTTTTAGTGAATAATGTAACAGTAGACCTTTATCAGGAATATCTAGACCAGTACGGAGGTTCGGCTGCAAACTTTACGGCGAGCGCGGGTGCACCAGGGACTGTTCCAACCTATGGTAGAACAGAACTATATTACTACGTAACCTTTGCAGATCCTGCAGTTTTGAACATCGATTTAATTGATGCGAACGGTAACATGCAATACGATGTAATTGGTACACCTCCGGATTACAACTCTTTGATCAACGTGGTATTCGTAGTAAAGTAATCAGCTAAAGACCCATATCGGTTTGAAAAAAATCAATCAACATAAATCCATATTCCTGAGCTTTGTTTTTACAATGTTCGGGATGTTGGTATCCAATGCCCAATTTTTACTACAGGCACCCAATTCCACCGATGAAAACAATTATCGCTGGTACGAGGCCTCGGATACCAATACCGTTTTGGGAACGGATTTTTTCTATGAGGTAACCGCACCCGGTATTTACTTTGCTACCTATGATGGTACGCTTTGCGGTTCCAATGCCACAGGGTATTTCATCGTCACGGACTGTAATAATCCTGATAATCAGGTTACCCTGGATATCACCAATAACGTAAGTGGCGGGGCTACGGTAAGCTGGTCTCCCGCAGTCAGTGGAGACCCCACAAGACCTACAGTAACGGCTACGGATGCTGTGGTAAGGTATACGGCCACGGTAACAAAGGTGGGCAATGACTTTGCACTTCCCAATTTTACGGTAGTTTGTTTGCCCCAGGCCGCAAACTTAGTGGATGATTTGATCGCCTTAGATGAGGATACTTCGTTAATTGTGGATATTTATGCCAATGACTCCGATTTGCCAAACCCGGGTGCTTTGACAACGACTTCACCTTCCAACGGAACGGTCATCATAGATGACAATGGTACACCTAACAACCCATTGGATGATATACTTACCTATACCCCCAACCCTGATTTTAATGGTGCGGACAGTTTTGATTATACCATCTGCAACAGCTTTGGAGATTGTAGTACGGCAACTGTCAGTATAGACGTATTACCTATTTTGGATACTTTTGATGATAATATCGCCATTGCCGTAAACGAAATTAGGGTTATCAATGAATGGAGCTTAAATGATAACGATATACCTACAATTGGTACGTTCAGTATAACCCAGCCAACAAACGGATCTGCGACCATTGATGATAATGGTACTCCCAACGACCCAACTGACGATACGATTACCTATTTTCCTAACAATGATTTTATAGGCTCTGATGCCCTCGAATATACCCTTTGTGACGATGCAGGAAACTGCAGTACTTCAACGATTACGATGATCGTAAGTCCGTCGGATACCGATTTGGATAGCGACAACGACGGTATACTCGATAGTTTTGAAGACCTTAATCTGGACGCCGACAATGATCCGGCCACCAATCCTACGGATACAGATTTGGACGGTTACCCAGATTATCTTGATATAGATAGCGATAACGATGGTGTCCCTGATAACGTAGAAGCACAGACAACCTCTGGATATATCGCTCCAAGTGGTACCGATGCCAATGGAAACGGTGTGGATGACGCCTATGAAGGTGGCGGAAATCTTGGGTTGTTTCCAGTAGACACTGATGGGGATAGCTTGCCCGATTATTTGGATGAGGACAGTGATAATGACAATGTACCCGATAGCATCGAGGCCCATGACCAAAATCAAGACGGTATTGCCGATTTCACATTGTTCGGGTCCGATCAGGATGGCGATGGCCTTGACGACGGCTACGAAGGAAGCAATGTCAATGACGTCGATGTGAACGATGAGTTGGACGATCCTTATGGCCAATTGCCCAATACGGATAGCGATTTGGAATCCGATTATCGAGATACTGACGACGACGACGATGGCATTGAGACCATAGATGAGGATTTGAACGGTGACGGTGATTATAGTAACGATGATTCGGACGGAGACGGTACGCCAAACTATTTGGATTCCGATCTGGGCGAACTATCGGAACAGATAGAGGTATTTAATGTTATCACACCTAACGGTGATGGTGTACACGACGTACTGCGTATCGATGGCCTGGAAAATTATCCTAACAATACCATCAGGATTTATAACAGATGGGGCGTATCGGTCTTTACCACTAGGGCCTACAATACAGAAGGAAATGTCTTTGATGGAACTTCCCAAGGTAGGGTAACCATTGCGCAAGACAATAAACTTCCTGTTGGAACTTATTTCTACATATTGGATTATGAGGAGCCCAATGGGACCATGAAACAGCTTTCGGGTTACATATATATTAATAGATAGAAGGATGTTAGATAACAATTTTTTTAAACTGAACAGTAGCTTTTCAATAAAAGGTCTATTGATCCTTATACTCCTTTGGTCCGAAACCTCAATGTTTGCGCAACAGGATGCCCAGTATACCCAGTATATGTACAACACGGTAAGTGTGAATCCCGGTTATGCAGGTTCCAGGGGTCAGATAAGTATTGCCGCTTTACACCGCTCCCAATGGTTGGGTTTGGAGGGAGCACCTACGACCCAGACTTTTAATATCCATTCTCCAATTGGTTATAGAGGTTTAGGACTGGGCTTGTCCATTGTCAACGATAAAATAGGGCCCACTTCCGAAACCAATTTTGATGTCGATTTCTCCTATACGTTGACATTGGCAGCGGAAAGCCGTTTAAGTTTCGGGTTAAAGGCAAGTGCTAACCTATTGGACATACGCTTTTCCGAACTCAATCAATTTATCACGGATCAGACCCTTCAACAGGATATAGACAACCGTCTTTCGCCCAATGTTGGTGCAGGGGTGTATTATCATACCGATAAATTCTATGCTGGACTTTCCGTGCCCCGAATTTTGGAGACGTCCTATTTTGAAGAATCCTCTTTGAGTACGGCCAAGGAGCAAATGAACTTTTATTTTATTACAGGATATGTTTGGGATTTGAACCCCATGTTGAAATTTAAACCAACCTTGCTTACCAAGGTCGTACAAGGCGCTCCTTTGCAGGTGGATCTTTCGGCCAATTTTATGCTAAATGAACGATTCATTTTAGGAGCGGCCTATCGTTGGGATGCTGCCTTCAGTGGTATGGTAGGTTTTAATGTTAATGGTAACTTCTTAATAGGTATTGCCTATGACCGCGAGACCACAGAACTTGGAAATGCAGCATTCAATGACGGTTCTTTCGAGGTTATCCTTAGGTATGATTTCATCTCCAGTAAAAACAACCTGAAATCTCCTAGGTTTTTCTAAAACTACTTTTTTCATTTCTTCTTTCTTATTTTTTTCATAAAGCCTTCGAACAATAAAGCGCAAAGGCCTTATTTTTACAGGATGAAGGAAGAAGAAGTAATTCTAGTCGACAAAAATGACAACCCTAGGGGAACCATGCCCAAAATGGAAGCTCATGAAAAAGCCGAGTTGCATAGGGCCTTTTCTGTTTTTGTCTTAAATAATAAAAATGAAATTATGCTGCAACAAAGGGCGGCCCATAAATACCACTCCCCATTTTTATGGACCAATACGTGCTGCAGCCACCAGAGGGTAGGGGAGTCCAATTTGGAAGCTGGTAAGCGTAGGCTTAAAGAAGAAATGGGTTTTGTAACCGATTTAAAGGAGCTTTTTTCATTTATCTACAGAGCTCCTTTCGACAATGGGTTGACCGAGCATGAACTTGATCATGTAATAATTGGATATTTCAATGATGTTCCAAATATCAATAAAGATGAAGTTGCAGATTGGAAATGGATGACGCCCAAAGCGATTAAATTGGATATGGAAGAGCATCCGGAGATTTACACTGCGTGGTTCAAGATAATTTTTGAAAAATTTTATCAGCATTTAATCGATAATCTTGTGGAGAATGAAGGTTAAGGTCAGTAGAAAGGCACATTTTAATGCAGCGCACCGGCTTTATAGATCGGATTGGGAAGATTCCAAAAACTGGGAGGTTTTTGGTAAATGCAATAACCCAAACTTCCACGGGCATAACTATGAGTTGATTGTTAGCGTTACCGGGGAAATCGACCCAGAAACGGGTTTTGTTATGGATATGAAGGTCTTGAAAGACCTTATCAAGGATAAAATTGAAGATGCATTCGACCATAAAAACCTGAACAAGGAGGTTCCTGAATTTTTGGAATTGAACCCTACAGCGGAAAATATTGCCGTAGTTATTTGGAACAGGTTGAGGCCTAGCATCGAAGCAAACAAGGATTTGGAGGTAGTCCTCTACGAAACACCCCGAAACTTTGTCTCCTACGCCGGATTCTAAAACTTACTGGGCCAAGTTTATGTTATCGGCGAACAAATTATTTAGATAGTTCTTATTGTTTCAAATAATATAGTTCCTGCCATCGTTAGGTATGTGGAAAGTTTATACAAAAAAATGAATTTATACCCGCTAAAATTTAAACCGATACTCAAAGAACGACTTTGGGGCGGAACCAAATTAAAGGATTTATTTGGGAAGCCAAGTACAAGTGAAATTACTGGGGAAAGTTGGGAACTTTCCGCGGTTACCGGTGATGTTTCCATAGTATCGAACGGTGAATTGGAAGGAACCTTTTTACAGGATTTAATTGACAAATATCCAGTAGAATTATTAGGCAAGAGCGTGGTGGATAGGTTTGGAACGGAATTTCCAATACTTATCAAATTCATTGATGCCAAACAGGATCTTTCCATACAGGTGCACCCTAATGATGCATTGGCCAAGGAAAGACACAATTCTTTCGGTAAAACGGAGATGTGGTACATTATGGACGCCGATCCCGGGGCCCAACTTGTCGTAGGCTTTAATAGGGATGTTTCAAAAACGGAATACTGGCAAAGTTTGCAAAACGACACCTTGCTGGAGTTGTTGCATTATGAAAAAGTACATGAAGGGGATACATTTTTCATCAATACGGGTAAAATACATGCCATAGGTGCTGGGGTTTTACTAGCGGAAATACAGCAAACTTCAGATATCACCTATCGTGTATTTGATTTTAACAGAAAGGACAAGGAAGGAAACTTAAGGGAATTGCACACTGAACTGGCATTGGATGCCATTGATTATAAGAAGAAAGATGATTTTAAGGTTGCCTATTCCAAAGAAATGAACTCGCTCAATACCATGGTGGACTGTCCATATTTCAAAACAAATATTTTGGAATTGGACAAGAACTTTAGTATCGATACCAACAATAGGGATTCCTTTACAATATATATGTGTGTGGATGGCAGGGCTCTTATTGAAAACGAGTTTGGAAAAGTAAGCATACAAAAAGGCGAAACGACCTTGATACCGGCCATGTCACAGATAATTAGTATAAACACGGAAGGTGCCAAATTACTGGAAGTTACTATTTAGGCAGTGTACATATTCAATGGTTTAATCGTACTTTTGTTCAAAATATAAAATATGGCAAGTATTAGAAATTTAAAAAAGGATATAAATAACGTCCTGGGTGATATTATTGAAGGGGTTTATATAGTAGAAGCAACTAACGGAGGAGGTTCCTCAAAAGAAGGCACTGCCATTATCGACGGTGCTATCGAAACGTTTGACGAGTTGATCGCCAAGGTGAACCAAGGTGGTGTCGAAAACAAAAGAGCCCATTTTAACGGTATTAGGACAGAACTTGAAACCAAGGCCAATAAATTGGTCGATCAATTGAACGGTATGGCTTAATTGGCCACGTTAAAAAAACCAAAAGCATCCCTCATGGGATGCTTTTTTTATTCATTCTCTTCCAATAATTTTTTTAAGTCCATTCCGTATTTGGAATTGGCGACCTCTGGCGCAAGGCCTTTGTATATGGAGTCCAGATATTTGAGGTTGGCATCCGGAATTTCCTTTACCGCTATGTAAGGTGAAATATATGAATCCTTATTATTTAGCGCATAGTTGATGGAATAGGCGTATGCTCTTTGGGTATTTCTGGTGCGTATCCTTTCCAAGGAATCCATGGTGGCCGGATCCGAGTTTGCGTCCAACTGGGATGCCTTGAGCATAATTTCCATATTCCTTAGATTAATGTTGGATAATGCCTTCTGGTATTCTTCCAACTTTTCCTGTGTAGGCGATCCCTTGATTTCTGCGGTTGTATCAAAAGTGTTCCAGTCCGTATTGATGGTTATGATTCCCGGTTCCGCAAAAAAGGTAATCCGGTCATTGATTGCGTTGTTGTCCTTTTTATTCAAGTACAGATAATAAATTTCCGGACTTTCCAACTGGGCCGAAAGGCTAAACGTTCCGTCTCCGTCGATTTCTAGGGAATCTACGGTGACGAGGGTGGTGTCCATCAAATGCTGTAGATAGAGTGTTCCTTTTTTTAAACCTCGTACCTTGCCATTTACGACCAGGTTATCTTCCTTGTTGCTTCCACAAGAAACCATTAAAAGTATAGTCAGGATAAAAGCTACTTTTTTCATTCAAACAATTTAGGGGGCAAATATCATTAAATTTTTAAAGAAAATACAATTCAAAAAATAAATACTATAAACTGGAGGCTACCTCCATGAGGTAGGCACATAATAGGGCCCCTGCAGTACCAACCACATAACCCAAAACGGCCAATAATACACCAACCGAAGTTAAGGAAGGATGGAATTCCGCTGCTACCACGGGCGCAGAAGCCGCACCACCCACATTGGCCTGGCTGCCTACGGCCAAAAAGAAGTAAGGGGCCTTTATGAGTTTGGCCACCAAGATGAGCAGTAAGGCGTGAATGCTGATCCAAACAAAGCCAATGGCAATGAGACCCGGATTTTCCAAAACCTTTCCAAGGTCCATTTTCATACCAATGGTGGCCACAAGGATGTAAATGAAAACGCCGCCAATTTTACTCGCCCCGGCACCCTCATAATTCTTGGCCTTAGTGAATGACATGGCAATGCCCGCACAGGTTGCGAGTACCACCATCCAAAAGAATCCGGATCCCAAAAAGGAAAGAAAACTCTTTTTATCGCTGACCGCTTCAAAGTTTTCGTTTAGGTACCCACTTACATAATCCCCCAAAAAATGTGAAAGGCCTACCGCTGAAAAGGCCAGGCATAGCATGATCATATAATCATGGAGCGTAGGCACCCTTGTGATTTTTTCAGTGAACTGGGTTACTTTAACTTTTAAGGTCTCAATGGCCGATGTATCTGCCTTGAGCCATTTATCGATTCTTTTTGTTTTACCTACACCCAAAAGAATAATGGCCATCCAAATATTGGCCACTACGATATCGATAAGAACCATACCGCCATATTTTTCAGGATTGTATTTGAAAATTTCAAGCATTGCAGCCTGATTGGCCCCACCACCTATCCAACTACCCGCAATGGTGGCCAATCCCCGCCAAACGGCATCAAAATCATTCCCCCCAACGGTTTCAGGAGAAAAAATAGAAACCAATAAAATAGCAATTGGACCTCCAATAATGATTCCGAAACTTCCTGTTAAAAACATGATCAGGGCCTTTGAACCCAAGTTGCTTATGGCCTTTAGGTCAATACTTAGCGTCATTAATACCAAGGCGGCGGGCAAGAGATACCTACTGGCCATGAAATAGAGATTGGACGTATCGTCCGATATCAATCCCGCACTTGCCATCAACGCTGGCAATAGGTAGCACATGAGTACCGCTGGAACAATGGAATAGAATTTTGGCCAAAAACCGGTTTTTAAACTGGAGGTGTAAAATATAAAACCAAGGGCGAGGGCCAAAAGACCAAAAACTACGGTATCGTTTACGATCAATGGCTGGTTTACGGGGTTGTCCATATTGCTAGGGTTTCCTTTGGAACCAAATATACTTAAATAAGTAGATGTTGTTCAATGTATCGGGCAACTCCGTGTTCTGTATTGCTTGAGGTAATGGATTTGGCTATTTGTTTCACTTCTTCCCTGGCATTGGAGACCGCCACGCCATAGCCAACGTTTGCCAACATATCGATGTCATTAAAGTTATCACCAAAGGCTATGATGTCCTGTAACAATTCACCGGAAACCAACAATTTTTGTATGGCCGTTAGTTTGGACACGGATTTTGGGGAAATTTCTATTAAAGTGTCGTTAGAGCGGTACAAATTGATTTCGTTTCCAACTATATCCTTAAGTATGGGCATTAATTGATCCGCAGAGGCTTTGGTACCCATAAGCATAACCTTATGTGCTCCAATTTTTCTTCCGTCCCATTCCGCCAACGTCCGTAAGGTCGATTTAAAAACCGGGTTCGTCTTGGTGTATTTTATTTCCTTCTCAACCCTTTCCGATGTTTTGGGTACGTGCCATTCGTCAAATGCGTATAGGCCCATATCCGTTTTAAAATCTTCACATACTTCATGGATTTGCTTTACGACTTTCAATGGAACGGTCACGGATAGCAGTTCCTTGGTACCATCCAGGACCAGTGCGCCATTATAACAAACAATGGGTTGGTCCAAGATTCCCAGGTCTCTCTGGATATAGTACATACCGTTGGGCATTCTGGCGGATACAAGAATGATTCGGGTGCTTTGCTTTATTCTATTGATCTGGGCAATGGTGTATCCTGAAACATCACTTTTAGTCGAGAGAAGTGTGCCATCCAGGTCTGAGCAGAGTAGTTTGTATTTCATATTAAATATTCAGCCAATATGAAAGTTTCAGGTTGATAGATCGGAATCTTGGGGCAAATACATTTACCGAATAATTGTCATTATAAACAAGGAAAAGATCGGAAAGTGGAGCAAACCGCCATTGCAATCTAGAATTGATGCCCAAGTTATCCCGTTGGTTGCTGTATTGGATCAACGTGGACCAGAAAATGGATTTGCTAAAGGTAAGGTCCATTCTGGGGCTTACCAACCATATATTGGCACTTGAATAGGGTTCGGGGAGGTCTATTTGGTCATAATTAAACTGAAGGGAGATGGACGCTTTAGGTTGAAACCGCATGGTCATCGAACCTTCCATAGAAAATCTGTTTCCATTAAAAAAATGACCCAATGTGGACCGGATCTCATAAGAAAAAAGCTTTCGCTGATCGGACTGATACCCTGCTTGGACGCTATTGTAATGATAATTTTGATCGGCTGGGAGGGGTACCGCCCCTTCAGTGCGTGTCGGGTCAAAAGAATCGAACAGGAAGGTATAAGTATTCGTGTATTCTATTCGCGCCTGCGATTGATTGTTGAACTGAACTTCATAACTGTATTGTAGGTCGTAATCCGTATTTTTAAAATCCATACTAGGGCTCCAGCGTATATTTGTAAAAGAACGAAGCGCATGGTTCTGGACAATGCCTCTTTTTGGCCAGAAAACACGCTCTAAGCTTAGGAGTGTCTTAAACAGATCGGTTCTTCGCACAAAGCCTAAATCTGAACGAAAATCTTCATCTATAAAAGTACCTTTTGCAAATACATTGAGTTTTCTTGTGTTATACCGAATCAAGGCGCTTGAGGCAAAGTTTCCCACATTATCGTCCGGTTGAAAGGATTTGTGGGTGATGAAGGATCCGTTCCAAGTATTATCTCTGGAGGCCAGGTTATAATCCATACCCAAAACCCGATTGTATTCATCTTCCCGTTCTACAAAGTCATATGATTTGAAAGACTCCTTATTGATAAAAAATACACCAATGTTGGACCGTGAGAAAACACGCTGCTGGAATGCCAGCATCGTATTATTGTTAGAAGGAATCCTGTTTTCCAGATCCTCTGCCGTTTGAATGTTCAGCAAGCCAATCCTGGTATCATTGTTAAGCTTGCCACTTAGGCGAACGCCACCAATAATATTATTTTCAATGGTATTTCCTACGGTATCCCTCGCGATGCCAATACGTCTTGAAAAAAACGGACTAAAATCAAAGCCGTTACCAAAACTTGCAAAAAGATCATTGTTGTCTATGAAAAATTGACGGCGCTCTGGCAATGCAATTTCAAAACGGGTGAGGTTGGTTATGAAATTATCTACTTCTACTGTAGAAAAATCTGGATTTAATGTAAGGTCGAGATTTAAACTGTTGCCTATGGAAATCTTGGCATCTGCACCTACCTTAAAATTGTCTAGGTTTTCCCCAATGTCAAAGTCCCTGGAACTAATGGCATTCACAAAAGGTATTATTGCAAATGGGGTCCTGGACTTACCCAAAGGTTTCTCAAAAATTATTTCGCCCATAAAGGCGAGATTATAAATGAGCTGATTTTGAGGGATCCTTGTCCATGTACTACGTTCGTTAGATTGCGTTTCAATCCGGTACGAATTGAAGCGCCATTTGGTAGCACCCTCTTCGAATTTTAAAGAGGTAAGGGGAATGACCATTTCTGCCGTGAAGTAATCATCATAAATTTTAGCATTGCCTTTCCATTTTACGTCCCAGGACAAATTAAAATCGTCCTGAGAAGCGCCTCCGTTTGCAATGAGACCTTCACGGCGCACGCCATAGGGGTTTATTCCAAATGAAAAAGCGTTGGTGCCATCATTGAAGGTATCAAAAACAAGCGTAAAGCTATCACTTCCACTTCCTCTAAAATCACGCTGCAATGATTGGGTGGCGTAGTTTTTTCCTCTGGAATAGGCCTTAATACCTACATACAAATTCTTGTCATCATAAAGAATTTTTATTTCGGATTGCTTTCGGGCTTGAACGGAATCCATTGGAAAATATTCCCAATAATCCTTAGCACTTTCGGCTGTTTCCCAAGCACTTTCGTCCAAAATTCCATCCGCCATTATTTTTTCGGTAGTAAACTTTACAGTGAAGGATTTTTTTTCTGCCTGGGTCCTCCCCAAAAAATGAGTGAACAGGCAGAGCGCCAACAAAGGATATGCTAATAAGGGTGTAGATGTAATTTTTTGTAGCTGGAGCTTATAGGGCATTGCTTTTGACTTCTGGTTTTATATATTTAACCAATAGGTGAATTTAAGGTTTATGGATCTATATTTGGGTTCAAACTGATTTACAGCATAGTTATCATTGTACACTATAAAAAGATCGGATAGTGGTGCAAAACGCCATTGTAACCTGGAATTAATTCCAAGATTATCCCTTTGATTGCTATACTGAAAGAGTGTTGTCCAAAAAACGGATTTACTGAATGTAAAGCCAAACCTAGGGCTAATCAACCAAAGATCTGCACTTGGGTAAGGATCTGGCAAGGTTATTTTATCGTAGTTTACGTTCAATCCTATCCTGATCTTTGGCTGAATGCGCAGGGTAGCCTCACCGCCAATGGAAAATCGTTCCCCATTAAAGAAGTTGCCGATTGAGGATTCTCCTTGAAAGGCAAAAACGTCCGCCTGATTTGATTGATAACCTACAGTGAAGGTACCAAATCTGTATTCCCTGTTTCCCGGAAGTTCTATAGCTCCTTCGGTGCTTGTGGGGTCGAAAGGTTCAAATAGATAAATGAAGCTGGATGTATACCCTGCTCCAAACTCCGTAAAGTTTTTAAGTACAAAATTGTAATTGGCCCGTAGATCGTAATCCGCCAATTGGTAATCCAAGGAGGTCCGCCAATTGGAGATTGCAAAAAGCTCCAATCCATGGTTGTTTATAGTACCCGATTTGGGCCAATAGAGGCGTTCCAGACCGGAAACCGCCTTTACAATATCATTTCGTGGAATAAATCCTAAATCAGATCTAAACTCTTGGTCAATGTAGGCCAAATCTACAAACGAGTTCCAATATCTTGAATTATAGCTCAAAAGGGCGCCGGCTGAGAAATTCCCTTGGTTATCCCCTGGTTGGAATGATTTGTGGAGGTAATATTTTCCAGACCATACATTGTCCGTACTGGCCAAGTTATAATCTACACCTAGGACCCTGTTGTATGTGTCATTAGATGATAAAAAAGGGGCATCACCAAAGGCCTGTCTATTGAGAAAGAACATGCCAATGTTAGATCTTGCGAACACTTTTTGCTGTAAGACCAGCATCATATTATTATTCGATGCCACCTCCTGTTCCTCGTTTTTGGCGGTCTGTATGTTCAATAGCCCTAGGCGCAAGTTTTTATTTAATTTTCCACTAAGTCTGATGCCTCCCAGAATGTCGTTTTGAACAGAATTTCCCAAACGGTCCGTGGCGATACCAATTCTTCGGGAAAAAAATGCGTTCGAATACCTTCTACTGCCAAAATCCCCAAAAAGATCATTATTATCTATAAAGAACTGACGCCTTTCCGGCAGGGATACCTCAAAACGGGTAAGGTTTGTGATGATGGCATCTACCTCCACATTGGAGAAATCTGGATTTACGGTAACATCAAGGCTCATACCGTTCCCTATAGCTATTTTGGCATCGCCCCCAACCTTTATCGTTGTATTGCTGACATTTGAACTGAAATCGTTGTCAGACAAGATGTTCACATAGGGTATCAATGCCAGTGGTGTCCTGGATTTGCCCAATGGCTTTTCAAAATACATGTCGCCCATAAAGGCTAGGTTTATTACACTTTGATTTTGAGGAATGACAAACCAATTGCTGCGTTCGTTGGACTGCATATCAAAGCGATAACTCTGAAAGCGCCATTTGGTCTCGCCTTCGGCAAATTTTAGGGAAGTTAAGGGGATGGCCATTTCGGCTGTGTAATATTTATCGTATATTTTTGTTTCGGCCTTCCATTTTACATCCCATGAGGTCGTAAAACCGCTTAGGTCCTGCCCACCTCCCGAAATAAGAACTTCGCGACGCACACCATAAGGATTGATTCCAAAGAGGAAGGCATTTGTTCCGTCATTGAACGTATCAAAGACAAGACTTATGTTATCATTTCCGCTAGCCCTAAAATCACGCTCCAGCGAGGGTATTACATAATTGGAGCCCGGTGTCTGAACGGTCATTCCTATATACAGGGTCGTATCATCCGTAAGCATACGGATATCTGTTTGGTATTGGGCCGGTACATCATCCGAGGGGAAGTACTGTTGAAATTCGCCCGCACTTTGCGCAAAGTTCCATACAGGTTCGTTCAAAATACCATCCAATTGTATTTTTTCGTTCGTGTACTTTACAGTGAAGGATTTTTCTGAAGTTTGGGCGTTAAGTGGGATGACTGCAAGGAACAGTGCTACGATACTTATTAGTTTAGTCATGTTGGTTTGGAGACATTAACCAACAAAGTTAAAGGTTTGTTCCGTTAAAAAAACCCTAAAAAAGACTATTCCTTCTTTTTCTTGGGTTCTCTGTTCACATCCTTTAGACTTTTCATCAACATCCATTCAATCTGGCCATTTGTGCTGCGGAATTCATCCGCGGCCCATTTTTCAATGGCCTTCAACATGTCTTCACTGACCCGCAATGCAAACGCTTTTTTCTTACTCATAGTCGTGTTTCCTCTCCCTCTGTTTTGGTAGTAACGAAATAAGAAATTTCATTATTTATCGGTTTCTGTCCCTTTCGAATACGATACGGCTCCGATCATGGTCCAAATCTATGGCCTTCCATCCCTGTCTGCCATATTCGTTCAATGTGTCCTCCAGCCGTTGGTTGTTATTGGTGAGGCCGACGGTCCAACTGACTACCTTATATTCTTTCATCTTGTTTTAAATATCTGTTGATGGTTTGTTGTGCTTCCTTGGGTCTTTGGGTGCCAATAAGAAGCATATTACCTGTTTTAAGAGCAATTTGTATACCCTTGTTACCACGTATGTTGTACGCTTTTTTCCTTCGGCCGATACCCCTGTAGCCCCATCCACCGAATTCTTTAAGAGGGCTATACGTCCTAGTATAGCACTTATCCATATCGGCCCAAAGTATGACCTTATAATTTCTTTGAAAGGGGAAAAATCTAAAATGAATGCCCTTTTCGTCTATTTGGGTTGAAAGCCTTATGGAGTAAACCACACCTAGAACAATCAAAACGGATACAAAGGTCAAAATTAGGATATTTCTTTCGGGGATATCCAAGTTTTTGGTTGCAAAGGCTTTATATGTGGAGAAAACCGTAATACCCAGAACAATCAAATTCAGCAGGTGAAGCCACCACTGATCAAACCGCTGTGTTTCCTTAAAAAAACGCATATCAATGGTTTAAGGTCCCCGCATTTACAATGGGAGATGCGTCCTTGTCCGAACACAAAACTACCATAAGATTGCTTACCATAGCGGCTTTACGCTCCTCGTCCAAGGTGACCAATTCCTTTTTGCTCAGTTCATGAAGCGCCATTTCTACCATACTTACGGCGCCTTCCACTATTTTATGCCTTGCCGCCACAATGGCCGTAGCCTGTTGTCTTTTTAACATGGCGTTTGCAATTTCCTGTGCGTAAGCCAAATAACCAATTCTGGCTTCCAAAACTTCTATCCCTGCCATGGCAAGTCTCTCCTGCACCTCGGTTTCCAAAGCTTCACTGACCTCATTGACGCTAGATCGTAAGGTGATGTCCTCGTCCAAACCTTCATCGGCAAAATTATCATAGGGATACATGCTGGCCAATTTTCGAACGGCTGCATCGGTCTGTACCCTCACAAAGTTTTGGTAGTCGTCTACTTCAAAGGCCGCCTTATAGGTGTCTGTCACCCTCCATACCAAAATGGTGCTGATCATAACAGGGTTGCCCAATTTATCGTTTACCTTCAATCGTTCGCTGTCAAAGTTACTGGCCCGTAATGAAATTTTCTTTTTGGTAAAAAATGGGTTTACCCAAAAAAAAACGTTCTTTTTTATGGTGCCAACATATTTTCCAAATAATAATAGTACTCTCGATCCATTGGGGTTTACCAGAACAAATCCAGCCAGGCAAAGAACGCCTAGGATTATTAGGAAGATGCCCAAATAAATTCTAAGAAGTGCAACACCGCCCATGAGGAGTATTAAAATGACTAAAATCATGAGATAGCCATTGATGGGACTGTAATTTTTTTCGTTTGACATGCTATATGATATTAAAATGATATCATAAATATATCAAAAAAAATTTATAGTTATGGGTTTTGTTGGAATTAGCTTTGATTTTTAAATGTTCGGGTCTTTTTCTTATTCGGATTTTTAAATAGTCTTTTGAAGAAACCGTCCCTTTTTATCGGTTCACATTCCAGCATCTCCATGACATGTTCACTAGGTGCCGGAAATTTTGCTTGGGTTATATGGTTGAACGTTTTGTCCTTGTTCAGTTTTTTTAGGAAGAGGGCGTACATGGGCAAGGCGGCATTGGCTCCTTGGCCAATTGTCGTGTTTCTAAAACCGATTTCATGATTGTCCAACCCTACCCAAGTTAGATGTAGTAGGTTAGGGGAAAGTGCCACAAACCAGGCATCCTTATTATTTTGGGTAGTTCCTGTTTTACCGGCTATGTCGTTGGTCAGTTTGTAGGTGGAACGGATCCTTGATGCAGTTCCGGAATTGATCGTAGACTTCATCATTTCCAACATTATTTGTCCGTTTTCTGCGGAGAAGGCTTTTTTTGTGCTCTTTTTGGGTTTAAATTCAGCTAACACAGAATCATTTTTTGTAGCTATTGCCTTAATTAAAAAAGGTTCTACTGAATGTCCCTCATTGATATAGCTAGTATAAGCTTTTGCCAGATTCAACATTTTAATTTCGCCAGTTCCCAAGGCCAAAGAGGGTTCCCTTGGTAATTTTTCTTCAATGCCCATATCTTTGGCTTGGGAAATCACATGGTCTATACCGGTCTTTTCCAGCACTTTTACGGCTACCGTATTTACGGAATTACTTAAACTTTGCTCCATAGAATAATTGAGGTAAGCCTCATCTTTATCGCTGGAATTGCTTGGGGACCATCCTTTTAAATTTTCGTATTCAACTTCCTGAGCCGAGAAATATGTGCAAGGTTCTATACCTTCTTCTAATGCAGCAGTATAAACTATGGGTTTAAAGGTGGAGCCTACTTGTCGTTTGCTCTGGGAGATATGGTCGTATTTAAACTTCTTGAAATCCACACCACCGATCCATGTTAGCACTTCACCGGTTTTGGGGTCTACTGAAAGTGACCCGGTGTTCAGGAATTTCATATAATGTTGAATACTGTCCATAACACTTACTTCCTTTTCAATTTCACCCTCCCAAGTTTTTAGGGTCATATTTCGTTTGGTACGTTGCAGACTGTCAAAAATTTCTTCATCGGATAGGCCATTTTTTTTTAGGTTTTGATATGCCGGACTTCTCCTTGCCACCGTTTTTATGAGATTTTTATTTGTAAGCCAAGGGGCGTTCTTTCCGTAACTCTTTTCAAACTCCTTCTGCAATCTGCCCATATGCTCCACCATACTTTGCTCCGCTAGTTTTTGCATTTTATAATTCAAGGTGGTGTACACTTTTAGCCCGGAAGTATAGATGTTGTAGGTTCTACCTTTATCTTGTTGTTCTTTGGTCCACTGCAATAACTGCTTGCGCACTTCTTCCCTAAAATAAGGGGCAAGTCCCGAATTATAGTCGTAGTCCCTATAATCCAAACCAAGTTCCAAGTTTATTAAGGAATCATATTCGGTTTGCTGGATATAATCGTTTTTTACCATTGATGATAATACCAAATTTCTTCTTTCCCTACTTTTTTCCGGAAATATCCTAGGGTTGTACCCATAGGTAGCCTTTAACATTCCAACAAGTGTAGCAGCCTGCGGAATAGATAAGTTCTTGGTACGGGTATTGAAAAATTTTAAAGCGGCACTTTCAATCCCAAAGGTGTTGTCGCCAAAGGAAACGGTATTGAGATAGTGGGTCAATATTTCAGATTTGTCGTAAATATCCTCCAATCTTCCGGCAATGATCATTTCCTTGATTTTGTCGATAACGATATTTGTTTGGTTTCTGTCCCTACGGGGATACAGGTTTTTTGCCAATTGCTGACTGATGGTACTGCCACCGCCAGACGATTCATCTCCCATAAGTATTGTCTTTAGGCCCACTCGGAAGAGACTTGGATAGTCCACGCCGGAATGCTCGTAAAAGCGTTGGTCCTCAATGGATAACAAGGCCTGTACAAGGTGTTCCGGGAATTCTTCAAAAGTAATGGGCTGTCGGTCGTTGAGGTAGTATTTTCCGATCAATACACTATCGGCCGTAAACACCTCGGAAGCTACCTGATACTGGAAATTGGAGAGTTCCTGTTTGTTGGGGATCTTCCCCCAGGCCCCTAGGTATATGCTGCCTACAAAAACTATCAGTAATAAAAGGAGCCCAACGATTCCAAAGGTGAAATACCTAAGCAATGGTGGATTGATTTTACTAAGAACCTTTTTTATTTTCTGCATATTCGCAAGTTCTTATTTAAATTTTAGCTAACCTGAGTTTTAACAATACCTTAAAACTTGTTGTCCTATTTTTGTCCAAAACCATTTTCATGAAAAAGCTTGCCATAATTTTCCTCGTAGTTTTTCAATGTTCGTTCGCCAATGATGCTATTTGGTCCAAAACAGGGCACCGGGTCATTGGTGATGTGGCCCAGGAATATATAAGCAGGAAGGCTCGAAAGGCGATAGAGGAACTATTGGACGGACAAAGTTTGGCATCGGTCTCCAATTTTGCAGATGAAATAAAGGCCGATAGAAAATACAGTGAATTCAGTGCTTGGCATTATGTCAATTTCCCCGCAGACAAGGATTATAATGATGTGGAACCCAGCGAATATGGGGATTTGGTCATTGGAATCAACAAATGTATCGAAATAATCACCTCAACGGAAAGTTCCAAGGAGGACAAGGCATTCTACCTGAAATTTTTGGTACACCTCATTGGGGATTTGCATCAGCCGATGCACATTGGCCGGTTGGAGGATAAGGGTGGTAACGATATTCAATTACAGTGGTTTGGAAGGGGCAGTAACCTGCATCGGGTATGGGATTCCAATATGATCGATGATTATGGAATGAGTTTTACGGAACTTTCAAACTCCCTTCCAAAACTTTCCAAGCAGCAAGTAAAACAAATTCAGCAGGGAGATATTTATGATTGGATCGAGGAAACCCAGGAAATCACCAATGAAGTCTATGATTCCACACAAATAGGGGAGAAATTAGGGTATCAATATAGTTATCGTTGGTGGGGTACGGTTGAAAACCAATTGCAAAAAGGGGGAATACGATTGGCGGCTGTATTGAACCAGATTTTTGGTTAGCAACACCCTATCTTTTTGAAATTTTGTTCCCGCTGATATTTTTCTGTCGGGAGCACTTGAAGCGTCCGGAAACATTTTCCCTCAATTTTCTGTGTTTGGTGCTTCTTCCCTGAACCCTTTTCCGCCACATGCGAAAACTGCTGGGCTTCATTTCCCTGCGCATGATTTCTATGGTTTCCTGTTCGCTGATACCAAACTGGAACGTGATGGCCTCGAATGGAGTACGGTCCTCCCAGGCCATTTCTATTATTCGGTCCAATTCCCTTTCCGTAAATTCTTTAATCATAGTATTACAAATATACAAAGCTCATTGTAATTCTAGTTTGGCACGACCTTTGGAATTATATTGATAAGGTAGAAACCCGACAAGCAGATTAGTATTGTTATGCCCGGTATTAAAGATGGTCGGTCTACAAAAAGGCATAAAAATCGGTTCCCACAACCGATTTTTTTTTTGACCTTACCTTTTCGATGGATACTTCAATGCGCTTAGTATGCCATTTCAGAGAAGAATCTCTATCGTATAACCCTAAATGTCAAGTTAATACGTTCCCCAACCGGTTTGGCCGTTTTTGGAATTTGATGTTTCCAAGTATGTTGTGTTTCCCCCTGCATCACCAATAGACTTCCATGTTCCAACACCATTTTGTGCTTGGCAGTAGGGTCTGAATTATGTTTTAAGTGGAATATACGTTCGGCTCCCAGACTTAGCGATGCAATTATGGGGTTTTTGCCAAGTTCCTTTTCATTATCGGCGTGCCAACCGTTACTATCCTTGCCATCCCTATATAGATTCAATAAACAGGTAGTAAATTTGGTAGAAACATACTTTTCTATTTCCGATTTTATTTCCAATAAAACTGCACTGAAACAATGGGGTTTCATGGTAATGTTGGAATAGGAGTAGGGCTTTTCATTGTTCGCATATAAAGCCGTAAGTCTTGGCTGGGCATATACCTTTCCAAAAACCTTTATATCATCTTGTTGCCACGGTGTTTCTGACCTTAACTTTTTAAAATAGGTATCCGCAATTTTATTAGGAAAAAATTTTGGGTAATATCGTATGTCACAATCGGGCAGGTCCAAGTGTACAAAGCTTTCCTTCTTGGCCATTATACCAACACCGCTTTTAGCTCATTCCTATATTCACTTGGGTTCTGACCCGTAAAGGCCTTGAACGACTTATTAAAGTGGGAAAAGTTGTTGAAACCGCATTCAAAACAGACCTCTGTAATGCTCATGGGTTTTTCCGCCAATAGTTTGGAGGCATGGACCAATCTATATTCGTTAACGAATTGGACAAAAGTCTTATTGGTAAGTTTTTTGAAATACCTGCAGAAGGATGGAATGGTCATACTTACCATGGATGAGATTTCTTCCAAGGTAATCTCTTCCTTAAAATTGTTTTTCACGTGATTGAAAACGATGTTGATGCGGTCATTGTCCTTAACATCGGTGGCCAACGAAAAACCATCGGCATTCAAGAGCTTCATTTCTTGGGAGCCTCCCAATTCGTTCAGGATGTTCAAAATGCTCAAAAGGCGCTGGAAATCGGTCTGATACTCCAATACCTCCATTTTGTCACCAATTTTTCTTTTGGTCTTCCCGTAAAATGCTATTCCTCCACTGGCCACCTCAAAAAGGCTCTTTATTTTCTTCATTTCGGGAATGGTAAAAAAGTCCGTTCCCAAAAAATCCAATTTCATCTGTACCACGGTCTCGCTCGTATTGCCCGTTAGCGCATCCGTGAATCCGCAGTGTGGCAGGTTGCTACCTATTAGTATAAGGTCACCATCCGTATAATAGGATACATGGCTGCCTATTTGGCGTTTTCCGGAACCACCATTGACATAGACCAATTCCAGTTCTGGATGGTAATGCCATACATTGTTTCTATTGACCCTATGCTCATCAAACTTTTGATAGGTAAAGGAATGCCCAAAATCTGGTTCAATGGCCTCAAATGTAGGTTTCTGTGCAATCATCTCAAGGAATTTGCTTATGTAAAATTAGTCAACCTTTTTTGGTGGCTGCTTTGCAAAATTAACCTAAATATGTGGAATATTAACATTTATGTATTAATTGGTTGTTATGGGTGGTAAAATAGCATATAAATTGGAAAAATACGATGTAGTGAGGGCTGGATACCGGTTGTATGTTTGTAGGGTAAATTATTAATTAATCCTTTAAAGTAATTTATTATGAAAAAAATTGTAAAAATCACAACAGTTGTTGCCTTTATGTTCGCTACAGTAGCGGGTATGGCAAGAGAGCCTAAATTGGACGTTGTTACCCTTGGTAATTCCAAAAGTGTCCTTTTGACCTTGGATGCACCAGATCAAAGCGTAACTATCCAGCTTTTGGATTCGGATTCTAATAGCATCTATTTCGAAAAACTTTCAAAAGGTCGTTTCAGCAAAAAACTGAACATGAAAGACTTGGTAGATGGGTCTTATTATTTGGTAGCCGAAAGTGGTCTAAAAAGTAACATGTACACCATTTCCTTGAAGGACGGTGCCATCGAGATTATCGATTCTGAGGTACACGCAAAGCCGTTTTTTAGAAAGACCGAAAATAGGGTTTTCATGAATTTTTTAAACTTGGATAAATCCGAAATAACCTTAAAAGTTTATGATCAAAACTATAGATTGGTTTTCTCCGAGACCGTATCCGATGAATTGATTATAGAGAAGGCCTTCAACTTTGAAGGGGCATACTCAGGAAGTTATATAGTTGTAGTATCCGATGATACCAAAACCTACAGTGAAGAATTTGTTGTTAATTAAGTTGGTTTAAGTTAATTTCAAGAAAAGGGGGCTGGAGAGCCTCCTTTTTGCATTTATAGGGGTAGGTAAACATAGGCCCAATACATCAACAGAAATTGGAGTGGAATACGCAAGACCAATATCCATTTTGGAATTCCCGCAGATTCCTTTTCTCCCTTGAGCATATAAAAGTGCACCAACAAAAACACGGACAACATAGCGATGATTCCGTAAATAGCCACATTTTTGGTCTCGGGTAAACAAAGTGCGATTCCCAACAAGATCTCAAAAACACCACTGAGAAACACCAAGAACCTTGGAAATGGCAAATACTTTGGCATGATTCTCATGTAAACCTTGGGTCTGATAAAATGCATGATGCCGGCGAATACATACATAATTGCCATAAGATAAAGGTGCCACGGATAATTGAAGTCCATTAAAGATATTTTTGCATTTGGTCCTTTTTATACTGGGGTACCGCGGGGTTTTCCATAAAACGTTGCAGTAATTCCTTGGGTTTTTCTTTTAGAAACATGAGTTCATAGAATTCCTGGACCGTTAAGGTATTCTCCGATAGTTGTATCAATTGAAGTTCGTCCCCAATTCCTACTTCGCCCTCCTCTAATATTTTCACATAGGTTCCGGGATGGTTTTGATCTATAAACTGCTTTAATATTTCTTGGGTCCCAAAACGTATTCCCAATTTATAACATGGTTCCCTAGGTTGTGAAACCTGAACCAGGGCACTTCCCATTTTATAGATACTTCCGACCCTAATTTTTGATTCATCCAGGTCTTCTACCGTTAAATTTTCCCCGAACATGCCCCAATTCCAATCATGGTTTGGATATTTTTCCTTCCAAAAAGGGTACTGATCGGCGGAAAACAGGTAGCATGCCTTATTTTCGCCCCCATGATTGATTCTATTGATGATCGTATCCTTTTGAACATCGCTTTTGGTCAATAACAATTTTTTAGAAGTTGGATATTTAAAAATACCGGTTTGTTCTTCCTTGCCGTTCCAGACAAAGGTTCTGGGCTCGTTGCAGATATTGGTGGCGATTACCTTCATTTTGTGAAGATAAAAAAAACCGCCAGAAGAAATCTGGCAGTTTACAATTTTACTGGATAGTTGCTATACTTCCTTTTCCAACTTTTTGGTAAGATAGAAACCGGACAATAATCCTATTCCGGCCATTAAAAATATGGTTCCAGGATAGGCAACGCTTTCCTCGACTCCCAAACTGTAGACCATAATCGACGCTAAAAAGATTGCACAACCAATTCCTATTAGCAGAAGGGATAGGTTTAAGATTAGAATTTTCCAAAAGGGCGCGGCATGTTCCTTTTTAGTTTTGACAAAAATACTGGCATCTGCACCTTTTTCTATAAGAGCCATGCGTTCTTTGTTTCTAGTTGAAAAGAATAAATAGGCTATTCCAAAAATAACCCCAAAGATTAACGTGAAAATAATTACTTCTCCTCCCATTGATTTGTTTTTTAATTGATAAATAAACTGTTTACTTCTTTGACGACGATAAATTTCCATAGGTTACAACTTTTTTAGTTTTTCTTCAAAACTGTAACCTTTGCCTAGAATAGTTCGTCCAATGATTATAAATGAACAAGCCTAGCGACCAACTATTGATAGAGTGTGCCTTGAAAGGGGATATATCCGCTTATGACAAATTAGTGGATAGATATAAGCATATGGTCTTTACCTTGGCGCTAAGGTTAGTCAGAAATAGGGAGGATGCAGAAGAGGTAGCACAAGATACCTTTATAAAGTTGTATAGTGGATTGGCTACATTTAAAGGCGAGAGCAAGTTTTCTACCTGGTTGTATAAAATAGCCTATAGAAAGGGTCTTGATTGTCTTAAAAAACAAAAATCGCAGCCCCAAACTAAAAGTTTTGATATAAACGATACATCTGCCTTGTCCCTATATCCGGAAATTTGGAATAAAATAGAAATAAAAGAAAGAAGAAAGACAATAAAAAGGGCTATAGAGCAACTGGATAATGAAGATAGTGTATTAATAACCCTATTTTATTATCAAGAACTTTCCCTTGTTGAAATTTCGGAAATAATGGGTATTGAAACCAACACCGTAAAAGTGAAAATACATAGGGCCAGAAAAAAATTGGCATTAATTTTAAGAAATTTACTAGAACCGGAAACAATTCATAGCTATGAAAGAACAAGAAGATAAAGAATTGGATTTATTCCTAAAGAACGCTATCAAAGAGTTAAGACCTGAAGAAGTTTCTGCAAATTTTAATGAAAGATTATTTCAAAGGATCGTACAATTAGATACAAAGGAATTAAAATACAAACCTTTAATATCCAAAACAGTGTGGTTCTCACTTGCACTTGCACTCATAGGCCTTTTAGGAATTGGATTCATTATGGAGCCAAATACCAACTTTTGGCTTTTTTCTTTGAAATACAACACTATTGGTAATCTAGATTTTTTTGATGTCCGATTAGAAGAAATCAAATGGAATTCATCCAGTTATGCTGTGCTCGGATTCGTCATTTTTATCTTGTTTCAAATTCTTTTTTTAAAGCATTATTTTTCTAAACACAGGGTGATTATCTAAATATGGTGATTTAAAATTTATTACTTCATTTAAATCCATGACCTTCCTATATTTTTTACTTTTTACAGGTTTTGTTGCTTTCTATGCAACCTATCACCTTCGTAAGGACAAATTAAACACAAAGGACGGGTATTTTTAGGGCGGTCGTTCCTTGACTGGAATCGTAATTGCAGGTTCATTGCTCTTTACGAACATTTCTACCGAGCATTTGGTAGGTATGAACGTATAAATGGGGCCATTTAAAAAGCTTAGTAAGGGGGTAAAATGTATTTCTATTATTACCACTAGTTTTCAACTTGTGGTAATGTTAAAGGGCCAAGTTACCTCGGCCCTTTTTATCAATATTTACTTATATACCTCTCTATGGTAGAGGCTCTTATTTCACCATTTCATAACTGCGTTTTATAAACTCGGTCAATTCTTTTCCCTTTAAAAGACCTTTGGAAAGTTTGGCCAAATCTAGGGACTGGTTGATCAAACGTTCCTTTTTCTTGGCGGTCTTGGTATTCAGGATTTCGCCAACCAATTCATGATTGGTGTTTACGATAAGGTTGTACATTTCCGGCATGTTGCCCATACCGAACATACCGCCACCACCGGTTTGTTGCATCTCCTTCATACGGCGTAAAAATTCCGGCTCCGTAATCACAAATGGGGAAGCATCGCTGTCCATGGCTTCCAATTGTATGGTGTAGTTGCTTTTTTCCCCAAAAACGGCTTCCAAATCTGACTTCAACTTTTCTTTTTCCTCATCCGATAGTTTGGAGATTTGGGTATCCTCTTTTTGAATCAGTTTATCAATATGGTCGGCATCCACCCTTGCGAAAGATATTTTCTCTTTGGTCGTTTCCAGTTTTTGCATCAGATGGCCAATGATGGGCGAATCCAACAACAATACTTCATAGCCCTTGGACTTGGCTGTCTCTATGTAGCTATGTTGCGCTTCTTTATCGGAAGCATACAAAATGACCATTTTTTCATCCTTGTCAGTTTGGTTGCCCTTGATTTTCTCCTGTAGCTCCTCAAACGTATAATAGGCACCATCAACTGTTGGATAAAGTGCAAACTTGTCCGCTTTTTCAAAGAATTTGTCTTCGGAGAGCATACCGTATTCAATAACGATTTTGATATCGTTCCATTTCTTTTCAAAATCCTCGCGGTTGTTCTTGAAAAGTGACGTCAATTTATCCGCAACCTTTCTGGTAATATAAGAGGATATTTTTTTAACCGCACCATCAGCCTGTAAATAGGATCTTGAGACATTCAAGGGAATATCCGGCGAATCGATGACACCACGCAACATGGTCAAAAATTCCGGTACGATGCCTTCTACATTGTCCGTAACAAATACTTGGTTCTGGTACAACTGAATCTTATCCTTTTGAATATTCAGGTCGTTCGTAAGCTTCGGAAAATAAAGAATCCCAGTTAGGTTAAAAGGATAATCTACATTCAGGTGGATATGGAACAAAGGCTCCTCGAACTGCATTGGGTAGAGTTCCCTGTAAAAACTCTTATAATCCTCGTCCTTTAGATCCGTTGGTTGTTTTGTCCAGGCTGGATTTGGATTGTTGATGATATTGTCCACTTCCTTGGTAGGCGCTGGATCTTCTTCCTTGGCACCTTCCGGTTTGGGAAGGGTCTCCGTTTTGGTTCCAAACTTAATGGGAACCGGCATAAATTTGTTATACTTTCTAAGTAGTTCACGTATTCTACTTTCTTCCAAAAACTCCGTGGAGTCATCGGCTATATGCAGAATGATTTCGGTGCCACGTTCCTTTTTATCGGATTCCTCAATGGTGAAATTTGGTGAGCCGTCACAGGTCCAATGGACCGCCGTTTCGTCCTGAAAACTTTTGGTAATGATCTCCACTTTGTGGGCGACCATAAAGGCAGAATAAAATCCAAGGCCAAAATGCCCTATGATTCCGGCATCCTTGGCGGAATCTTCATATTTGTTCAGAAATTCCTCTGCGCCGGAGAAGGCAACTTCATTAATATACTTTTTGACCTCTTCTTCCGTCATCCCCAAACCTTGGTCTATGACATGAAGTTTTTTACCTTTTTTGTCAACCTTTACTTCAATTAAAGGATTGCCATACTCCACTTTTGCCTCGCCTATGGAAGTTAGATGCTTTAATTTTAGGGTTGCATCCGTAGCATTGGATACCAATTCCCGAAGAAAAATTTCATGATCGGAATACAAAAACTTCTTTATGAGTGGAAATATGTTGTCTACCGAAACATTTATTTTACCTGTAGCCATTACTTAGAATTTTAAATTAGTACAAATCCACTTAGTCAAAAAAAATACCATACTGATAGAAAGTGACAAACTGGCACATATCCCGCTATACAAACTTTAACAAAACTTTTGTTTAATATTTTTTTATAAACATTAAACATTATTTAATTTTACATGTGATTAGGAAAGAAAATGCTATGAAAAAGTTTTTATCATAATCACGTTTGATTATTTATTGGTTAGGTTGTTTGAAAACGTGCTTTCCCCCCCGAAAGCACGTTTTTTAGTCTAAACCCGCATATTTTTGTAAGAAACCCTAATACTCAAAGAATTAACATATGGCTACTAAAAACAAGAAAATTACGAAGGAGGAAATTATTTCAAAATACATGGACTATGTGCTTGAGCATGAAAAGGAACCAAAAACGGTTTATAAATTCTGCAAGCAGCATGAAATCCCAGAAGCCGATTTTTATAAATTCTTTGCGTCTATCCCCGCTATCAAGAAAGGTATTTGGAACACCTTTTTCACCAATACGCTTGCATTGATGAAAAAGAACAAGGACTATGAATCCTTTGCAAACAGGGACAAATTGTTAACATTTTTCTACACGTTTTTCGAGATGTTGACCCTCAACAGAAGTTATGCCCTATTTACATTGAACCAAGGCGGCAACCAGCTTAAGAACATGGAGCAACTAAAGGGATTGCGAAAGCACCTGAAGGAGTTTGCCAAAGAGTTGATCGCGGATGGAAACCAGCAAAAAACCAGTAGGATTACCAAACACAATCCTTCAATTTTTTCCGAAGGAGCATGGCTGCAATTGCTGTTCCTTTTAAAGTTTTGGACCAACGATGAATCCCAAGGATTTGAAAAGACGGATCTCGCCATTGAGAAATCCGTCAATACCGTATTTGACCTATTCGACAACACCCCGTTGGACAATCTTGTCGACTTTGGAAAATTTCTTTACAAGGAGACCTTTGCCTAATTTAAAAAGTATTCAACATTGAAGACACTTGATAAAATTCCTACGGGAAAAATTGAACGCGCCAGTAAATTGTTCAAGACGGGCGTGAAAATAGGAGGGAACTATGCCAAATATTATGGTAAGAAAATAGTCAACCCAGAATTAACGAGGGATGAATTGGACAATGACAATGCAGGCGATATCTACGATGGACTTAAAAGTCTAAAGGGCAGTGCCCTGAAAGTTGCCCAAATGTTGAGCATGGAGAAAAACCTGCTTCCCAATGCCTATGTAGAAAAGTTTTCGCTTTCTCAGTTTTCCGTGCCACCCTTATCGGCGCCATTGGTACGAAAAACTTTCAAAAAATACCTGGATAAATATCCGGAGGAGGTTTTTGATACATTTGAAAAGGACTCCGTAAATGCAGCAAGTATCGGACAGGTACATCGTGCCACTAAGGATGGTAAGGATTTGGCCGTTAAAATACAATATCCCGGCGTAGCCGAAAGCATTAGCAGCGATCTGGCCTTGGTGAAGCCTGTCGCTTTGCGCATGTTCAATCTGCAGGGAAAGGATTCCGATAAGTACTTTAAGGAGGTAGAGGATAAACTATTGGAGGAGACCAATTATCTTTTGGAAATAGCGCAGAGCCAGGAAATTACCAATAAATGTAGCCATTTGGCGAACTTACGATTTCCCAACTATTACCAGTCCCTTTCCAGTGAACGCATTATTACCATGGATTGGATGACCGGTACCCATCTGGGGGAATTTACAAAAACAAATTTTTCCCGGGAAGTCGGCAATACATTGGGACAAACACTCTGGGATTTCTATATGTTCCAAATACATGGGTTAAGAAAGGTCCATGCAGACCCACATCCCGGTAATTTTTTGGTCAATACCCAAGGGGAGCTGGTAGTCATCGATTTTGGATGCATCAAGGAGGTGCCCGATGATTTCTATTACCCTTATTTTGAATTGGCCAAAAAGGAGAATATTTCCAACGATGTCATTTTTACCGAAAAGCTATACCAGCTTGAAATTTTGACCCCTTCCGATACAGAAAAGGAAATAACATTTTTCAAGCATCTGTTTCATGAAATGTTGAGCCTGTTCACATCCCCGTTTCACGAGGAGACCTTTGATTTTGGCAACACTGATTTTTGGTCCAAAATTGCGGCCCTAAGCGAACAGTATGCTTCGGACAAGCAAATTAGAAAAATGAACGGGAATAGGGGTTCCAAGCATTTTTTATACATGAACAGGACCTTCTTCGGACTATACAATTTGTTGAACGACCTTAAGGCCGAAATTCAGGTGAATCATTTTCAGAAGTATTTGTAAGAGCAACAAGCTTTTTTAAAATGGATGTGAAATTCGGAATTGTTGCTATATTGCACTGCTTGTATGGGCAATAATGCCAGTTCCGGTTTAGGAATGTGCCAAAATTTACACCATTGCTTTTTTCTGTGACGAAGCCGTGGAAATTGGAAATAACTTGGGTTCATTGTAATTTTCACAATGAAGGCAGAGGAAAAATGAACAAGTAAATTGGTGCATTCCTAAACTTGAAATGGTATCAATACGGCTAAAATTCACACTATGTACAATTCAAAAATTACAGGTTTGGGCTATTATGTCCCAGACAATGTGGTAACCAACGATGATCTTTCCAAAATAATGGACACCAACGATGCTTGGATCCAGGAGAGAACCGGTATCAAGGAACGTAGGCATGTCATCAAGGGCGAGGACACCACCACCACCATGGGGGTAAAAGCTGCCAAGATCGCTATTGAGCGCACCGGCATTGAGAAGGATGATATCGATTTTATCGTTTTCGCCACCCTAAGCCCGGATTACTATTTTCCGGGACCCGGCGTACTGGTACAGCGGGATTTGGGAATAAAAACCGTGGGGGCCTTGGATGTCAGGAACCAATGTTCCGGGTTCGTATACGCTATTTCCGTGGCGGATCAATATATTAAAACAGGTATGTATAAGAACATACTGGTCATTGGTTCCGAGCTGCATTCCCATGGGTTGGATATGACAACAAGGGGAAGGGGCGTTTCCGTAATTTTTGGGGATGGTGCCGGTGCCGCCGTTTTGAGTAGGGCAGAAAATGAGGATGTGGGAATCCTTTCCACCCATTTACATTCCGAAGGGCAGCATGCCGAAGAACTTTCCTTGATAGCACCCGGCATGGGAAAACGATGGGTATCGGATATCTTAGCGGATAATGACCCCAATGATGAGTCCTACTTCCCCTATATGAACGGGCAATTTGTGTTCAAAAATGCCGTAGTCAGATTTAGCGAGGTGATTATGGAAGGTCTAAAGAAAAACGGTTTGCAGCCAACGGATATTGATTTGTTGGTGCCACATCAGGCCAATCTTAGGATTTCACAGTTTATTCAGAATAAATTCGGCCTTACCAATGATCAGGTATTCAACAATATTATGAGTTACGGAAATACCACCGCCGCTTCCATTCCCATAGCATTGACCGAAGCTTGGGAAGCTGGAAAGGTGAATAAAGGGGACTTGGTCGTACTGGCGGCGTTTGGAAGCGGATTTACTTGGGGCAGTGTAATCATACGTTGGTAGTCAAGTAAATCCTTGGCATGCCTATAATCCTTAGGAAAATAGTAGTATGAAAGCCTATCTCCATGTCCTTGGGCTTTTCAAATAGGGTTAATTAATCTCGATTATCAAATAAAAAACCCGTGACCTAGATCACGGGTTTTCCTTAGGATAAAGTCTAAAGGGAAAACCAACCAATTCCCAAATAGAGAACTTTCTCCTTAGTATGATAGACTTTTAAATGGGGCTAATGTTACAGATAGAATGCCATTTAACATTTCTTTGATGCCTTAAAAAGCGAAACCCGGACAAAAGCCCGGGTTTCTTGCTGATAAGCTATACTAAACACTAACCATTAACTATAAATATATAGCACTATCAACTTTTTATATATTTTACTAAAAATAAAAATAGACCTTCTTGTAATTCTTATAACAATATAAAGACTATTATTCCTGAAAATAGTTACAGAACTTATAAAATTTAACACCCTGATGAAAATGGATACCACACTTGTATTTGGTGCATCCTTAAAACCAAACCGTTACAGTAATTTAGTCATTCATAGATTGGTTGGTAACGGAATTAAAACCGAAGCATTCGGTTTAAAATCTGGAGTTATCGGGGGAGTGCAAGTTAAAACCAATATCGAAGAATTCCAAAATATTCAGACTATAACGCTCTATTTAAATCCACACAATCAAAAAGGTTATTACGATACGATTATTGGGTTACGGCCAGAACGGGTTATTTTTAATCCGGGTACTGAAAATCCTGAATTTCAGAACTTGCTTGAATCCAAGGGAATAGAGGCCCAGGTGGCCTGTACCTTGGTCTTGCTGGCGACCGGTCAATTTTAACATTTTTCTTAATTGGAAGTAGGTTCGGTTTCGGGACTTTTTCTGATTAGCCAAAGGCCGATGAAGGTAATCAACCCGTTAAGCGGTAGAAGTTCGTAACCAAATTCGTAGCCTCCTATAAACTCCGTCGGAATTTTTGCCAATCCGAAAATAATCAATACCGAAACTAGGGCAACGACCCATGAAAGACCATCCTTTATTTTATGTTTGGTGAAAATTCCAAAGGCGAACAACCCCAAGAGTGGCCCGTAGGTGTACGAGGCTACGGTCAGTAGGCCATCGATAACATTTCGGTCCAATACATATTTAAAGGTTATGACCACTAAAATGAGTAGAACACTCATGCCAATGTGGGTGCGTCTCCTAAGTTTTTTGGCCTCTTGATCCGTTTTTTTACCAGTTCCCAAAAAGTCGACGCAAAAAGAGGTCGTTAAGGACGTTAGGGCACTGTCCGCACTACTGTAGGCCGCTGCAATAAGGCCCAGCATAAAGGTAGCGGCTACCGTAATACCTAATCCGCTGTTGAGGGCAATTTCCGGAAAAAGAAGGTCCGTCTTGGGCTGGCCGTCCATTAAGGGCATCCCAATTTGATATTTGTCCGCATAGATAAATAAAAGGGCTCCCAAGAGCATAAACAGAAAGGTTACGAAAACAAGCACAAAACTGAACGATACCATATTTTTTTGGGCATCCCTTATATTTCTGCAGGTAAGGTTTTTTTGCATCATGTCCTGGTCCAATCCGGTCATACAAATGGTTACGAACATCCCTCCTATAAAAGATTTGAGAAAATGGTTTTTGGCAAAGAAATCCTCCATTACAAAGGTTTCGCTATAGGAGGCAAATTCCTTTGAGGTTAAAAATTCGCCCATGGACCAATCCAACTTGTCCAAAATGAAATATATGGAAAGGCCAACGGAAATCAACATGAACAAGGTCTGTAGGGTGTCTGTCCATACAATGGTCTTGATACCGCCTTTGAAGGTATATATCCAAATCAAAAGAATTGAAAGCGTCACCGTGATTTCAAAAGGAACGTTCCATGCGTCGAATACGAATTGCTGTAAGACGATGGCCACTAGAAAAAGTCGGAACGCGGCACCCAACACTCGGGATACGAAGAACGATATCGCTCCCACCTTATAACTGACAAAACCAAAGCGTTCGTCCAAATATTCGTATATAGAGGTCACATTTTGGCGATAGTAAATGGGAAGCAGGACATAGGCCGTTACAAAGTATCCCACCAAATAACCAAAAACGACCTGTAGGTAACTGAATTTGGATGCCTCCACCCATCCTGGAACCGATATAAAGGTTACCCCGGATAACGAAGCGCCTACCATCCCAAAAGCTACCAAATACCATGGGGATTGCTTCCCTGCCTTAAAGAAATCCTCATTGGAATCGTTTTTTCCGGTGAAGTAGGAGATTAAGAGTAGCACTGCAAAATAACCCCCAATAAGGAGGAGAATGTGTGATGCGGTCATGGTAAATTATTTGTGGTCAAAGTACAAAAAGTTAAAATAGTGCGTAATTTTACCGGAAACGCAAAGCCATGGATTTTTCTTCCAAATTGTTGGAAAACGCCGTAAATGAAATGTCTCAATTACCAGGTATTGGTAAGCGGACCGCACTGCGTTTGGTCCTTCATATCTTAAAGCAACCGGAGCGCCAGACCGAGGATCTGTCCAATGCCCTGATGAAATTGAGGAACTCTGTTCAGTTTTGTACGAAGTGCCATAATATTTCGGATACGGAACTATGTGAAATCTGTTCCAACCCAAAACGGGATGCTTCCTTGGTCTGTGTGGTTGAGGATATCAGGGACGTTATGGCCATAGAAAATACCGGTCAATATAGAGGTCTGTACCACGTTTTGGGAGGGAAGATATCGCCTATAGAAGGCATGGGGCCGCAGGACCTGACTATCTCCTCATTAGTGCATAAAGTGAAGGAAGGGGAGGTAAAGGAACTGATTCTTGCATTAAGTTCCACGATGGAAGGGGACACCACCAATTTCTATATCTTTAAACAATTGGAGGGAACTGGGGTAAAGACCTCTACCATAGCCAGGGGCATTGCCGTTGGGGACGAATTGGAATACGCAGATGAAGTCACATTGGGTCGTAGTATTTTGAACAGGATACCTTTTGAAGGAAGTTTCAATAACAATTGATTCCGATCAAAGTTGTTACAAAAACATATAAAGGCATTGAATTTTATTATTTTTGCAAAAAAATACACAAAAAGGACGTTAGATTATTGATATGTCAAAATTCGAATTAAAATTACCAAGAATGGGTGAAAGCGTGGCGGAGGCTACATTAACATCCTGGTTAAAGGAGGTAGGGGACAAAGTGGAAATGGATGAGGCCATCTTTGAAATTGCTACGGACAAAGTGGATAGTGAGGTTCCTAGTGAGGTGGATGGGGTTTTGATCGAAAAAAGATTTGATGTCGATGATATCGTTAAAGTGGGACAGGTTGTGGCCGTCATAGAAATAGAGGGTGGTTCTGGTAATGACGTTGGGATAACAAGGGATACTGAGGAAACCGCGGAAGAGGAAATGGCCTCCGTAGCGGAGGAGGCTGTGATAAAGGCCCAGGAAACGGTTGGCGGAACTGTTCCGAACTATGCGGCGTCTGAAAGGTTCTATTCGCCCCTAGTAAAAAATATAGCAAAGGAGGAAGGAGTTTCTTTTTCCGAGCTGGAATCCATTTCCGGTACCGGAAAGGAAGGTAGGGTCACCAAAAACGACATTCTCGATTATATTGTGGGAAGAAGCAATGGTGCCCAAGTAAAAACAGAGCCCAAGAAAACCCCAGATGCTTCCCAGCCCGTACAAAGCAAAATAGAAGAGGTATCAATGCCCACAAAAAGTTCCGAAAAGGAAGAGCCCCAGATAAAAGTAGGGGCCGGGGACGAGATTATACCCATGTCCAGAATGGGCAAATTGATTGCCAAACACATGACGGAAAGTGTTGCGACTTCGGCACATGTTCAAAGTTTTATTGAGGTGGATGTGACCAATATCGTCAACTGGAGGAACAAGGTAAAGGATGCCTTTGAAAAGCAGGAAGGTGAAAAATTGACCTTTACCCCAATTTTCATGGAAGCTGTAGCGAAGTCCTTAAAGAAATATCCCATGATGAATATTTCTGTAGAAGGGGATACTGTAATAAAGAAGAAAAACATCAACATAGGAATGGCGGCCGCCCTGCCGGATGGCAACCTGATCGTACCTGTGATCAAGAACGCGGACCAGTTGAATTTGGTGGGCATGGCCAGGGTAGTTAACGATTTGGCGGAGCGATCCAGGAAAAATGCCTTAAAACCGGACGAGGTTAAGGACGGGACCTATACGGTGACCAACGTAGGTACTTTTGGCAGTGTTTTTGGTACCCCCATCATCAATCAGCCGCAAGTAGGTATCATGGCATTGGGAGCAATTAGAAAGATTCCGTCCGTGATAGAAACGGAGGAAGGGGATTTCATTGGTGTACGAAGTAAGATGTTCCTATCCCACAGTTATGATCATAGGGTGGTCAACGGTGCCTTGGGCAGCATGTTCGCCAAGGCCGTGGCAGATTATTTGGAGGCATGGGATGTGGACAGGGAAATTTAATCTTTACATAAAGCAGGTAATCTCCACAGGCATATGCCATTTTTTGGATGAAACAGAAAAAGAGTGAAGGCATAAATTCCACGCCTTCATTCTTAAAACCTATATTTGCCTTAAAACGGAATTCATGGAGCTTATCCTTACCAGACCCATTTGTTTTTTTGATTTGGAAACCACGGGCACGAACGTGGCAAAAGACCGCATCGTTGAAATATCAATCTTAAAAGTGTATCCAAATGGCAATAAGGAAAGTAGGACGTGGTTGGTGAATCCTGAGATGGAAATTCCCCAGGAAGTGGTGGCCATTCATGGCATATCAAATGAAAAAGTGGCCAACGAACCTACTTTTAAGGAACTGTCCAAGGAAATATATAAGATAATCAAAGACAGTGATTTGGCGGGTTTTAATTCTGACAGATTCGACATTCCTTTGTTGGCGGAGGAACTTTTACGGGCAGGAATAGACTTTGATATGAAGAATACGGTTTCCGTGGATGTGCAGACCATTTTTCATAAAAAGGAGAAAAGGACCCTGGAGGCCGCGTATAAGTTTTATTGCGATAAAGAGCTAACGGACGCCCACAGTGCCGAGGCCGATACTACGGCCACCTATGAGGTGTTGCTCTCGCAGTTAGAGCGTTATCCAGACCTTGAAAACAACATAAAAAAATTGGCCGAATTCTCAAAAAGGAAGGAGTTCGTAGACTTTGCCGGCTTTATTGCGTTGGATGAGCAGGGCGATGAAATTTTTTCCTTCGGGAAACACAAAGGCAAGAAGGTACACGATGTCCTTGAAAAAGAGCCGGGGTATTTTGGATGGATTTTAAATGCCGATTTCCCGCTGTACACCAAAAAAATTCTTACCCAAATAAAGCTGAGTAAACTCAACAATAAGCTTAGTTAGCACTACAAGTATGAAGATAATCTGTATCGGTAGAAATTACACCGAGCACATCGAGGAACTTAAGAACGAAAAACCATCGGAACCCGTTATTTTTATTAAGCCGGATTCCGCCGTCCTGCCCAAGGAACAAGATTTTTACATCCCTGAATTTTCCAATGATGTGCATTATGAGGTCGAGGTACTGATAAAAATCAAGCGGGTTGGAAAGCACATTAAGGAGGAATTTGCAGGAACCTATTATGACGAGATAGGCTTGGGAATCGATTTTACGGCAAGGGACCTTCAGTCCAAATTGAAGGAAAAGGGACTGCCGTGGGAAAAGGCAAAGGGTTTTGATGGCGCCGCGGTGATTGGCCAATGGTTGCCAAAATCCAATTTTAAGGATCTTAACAGCCTAAATTTTAGTTTGTTGAAGAATGGTGAGGCCGCACAAAAGGGAAACACCTCTTTAATGTTGTGGAAAATAGATGAAATAATATCCTATGTGTCCACGTTCTTTATGCTAAAAAAAGGGGATGTTATTTTTACGGGAACACCCGCAGGAGTTGGGAAAGTTAGTGCAAATGACTACCTTACGGGGTACTTGGAGGACAAGGAACTTTTTAACGTCAAAATAAGGTAATGATATATAGTTTGGACAAAATCAATGAGATGGCGGAGGGGGATCAGGATTTCATACTATCCGTCATTTCCGTTTTTTTGGATGAGGTTCCAGAAGATCTGGAAGGACTGGAAGCGGCCATACAGGAACGTGACTATGAAAAGACCTACCAGCTGGCCCATAAAATAAAGCCCAACGTGGATTTATTGGGAATGGAACAGACCAGGGCGGCTGCCTTGGAAGTGGAGACACTTGGAAAGCAAAGTGCCGGTTGGGAACAGATCGAGAAAACCTTTCCCATTCTTAAAACCGATATCCATCAGGTAATTGGCGAGCTTAAAAAAGACTTTCAGCTATAATGTTCGCCGATATAATTACCATTGGCGATGAGATTCTCATAGGCCAAATTATTGATACCAATTCCGCTTTTATTGCCCAGGAACTCAATAAAATCGGCATCTCCGTATATCAGATAACCTCGGTACAGGACGATCGCGAGCATATTCTTACGGCATTGGAGGAATCCAAGGCCCATGCGGATATCGTAATCGTAACCGGTGGTCTGGGCCCTACTAAGGATGATATTACAAAGCATACCTTTTGTGAATTTTTCAATGATCAACTTGTTGAAAACAAGGAAGTGCTTAGGCATGTTGAGCATCTTTTTGCAAAATATATTTCCAATACCCCTATTTCAGACCTAAATAGAAAACAGGCTTTGGTTCCCAGCAAGGCCAAAGTGTTGCACAACGAAAATGGTACGGCTCCGGGCATGTGGTTCTATGAGGATGGCACTACGTTTATTTCGTTGCCGGGGGTGCCATTCGAGATGAAACATCTTATAAAGGAAGTGGTGATTCCGGAGTTGGTCACGTTTTATGAACGACCGCATATTATCCATAAGACCGTGCATACCTATGGCATGGGCGAAAGTGCCATAGCCCAAAAAATAGAGGATTGGGAGGATAACCTACCCAGTTTCATCAAATTAGCCTATTTGCCAAGCTTGGGCAAGGTACGATTGAGACTGACCGCCAAAGGAACGGACTATGGAAAACTTTCCAAGGCCATTGACGAAGAATCCCAAAAGCTATTTCCTTTACTTGGTGATATCATTTTGGGAACGGAAAGCGATGAAAATATTGAGGAGGTCATTGCCAAGTTATTGACCAAAAAAGGAATGACACTAGCAACTGCAGAAAGTTTTACAGGCGGTGCCATTGCCACTCAAATTACGGCAGTTCCGGGAGCTTCGGTGTACTTTAAGGGCAGTGTGGTAAGCTATGCCACGGAGGTTAAAGTGCAGGTATTGGGGGTATCCCAAGAATTGGTGGATACCTACTCCGTGGTGAGCGAGCAAGTGGCCATGGGCATGGCCAGTGGTGTAAAGAAATTATTGGATACGGATTTTGCTATCGCTACCACCGGCAATGCAGGGCCTACCAAAGGTGATTCCAACGCTGACGTGGGAACGGTATACATTGGGATTGCGTCGCCCTCTAATGTTTTTGCCCTTAAATTCACCATGGGAAGTCAGCGCGAGAGGATCGTGCAAAAGTCTGTAAATAAGGCATTTGAATTGCTCAAAAAAGAAATTTTAAAAATGTGAGGAGGATTGTTGGCCGTAAGATAAAAATGATATAAATTTGCACCCTGTTTAAAAGAAAAAATTCGGCACGATGTCAAAAGTTTGTGAAATTACTGGAAAGAAGGCGATGGTCGGTAATAATGTTTCCTTCTCTATCAACAAAACTAAAAGAAGGTTTGATGTAAATCTTTCCAAAAAGAGATTTTACATTCCAGAGGAAGACCGATGGATTACCTTGAAGGTTTCTGCACGAGCGGTGAAAATTATCAATAAGAAAGGTATCTCTGCCGTGTTGAAGGATGCAAAAGCTAATGGGTTGGTAAAGTAACCTATAATTATAGAGTACAATGGCAAAGAAAGGCAATAGAATACAAGTAATATTAGAGTGCACTGAGCACAAGGAGTCCGGAAAACCTGGAACTTCCAGATATGTTACTACAAAGAATAAGAAAAATACTCCTGAGAGATTAAAGATTAAAAAATTCAATCCTATCTTGAAGAGAATGACAGTTCATAAAGAAATTAAATAAGTAAGTCATGGCAAAGAAGACGGTAGCAAGTTTACAAACAAGTTCGAAAAGATTGACGAAGGCCATTAAAATGGTCAAGTCACCAAAATCCGGCGCGTATGTTTTTGTGGAATCGGTCATGGCTCCAGAAATAGTTAATGAGTGGTTGGACAAAAAATAACCAAGTTTTGAAAAGTTTTAAAAGCCCCTTTCCGTACGAAAGGGGCTTTTTAATTTTTATATTTGATGAACTATTGATAACAAGATGAGCTTATTTAAAAAGATATTTTCTTCGGAAAAAAAGGAGACCTTGGACAAGGGACTTGAAAAGTCAAAAGCCAGTTTTTTTTCCAAGTTGGGAAAGGCCGTTGCCGGAAAATCCAAGGTGGACGATGATGTACTGGATAACTTGGAGGAGGTTTTGGTAACTTCGGATGTAGGTGTGAATACCACCTTAAAGATCATAGAACGTATTGAGGCGCGGGTAGCCAAGGACAAATACATGGGTACAGACGAGCTGAACACCATCTTAAGGGAAGAAATAGCCGGATTGTTGTCTGAGACCCATTCTGGGGAGGAATCTGAAGTGCATGTACCATCGGGTAAGAAACCCTATGTCATTATGGTTGTAGGTGTCAACGGCGTTGGTAAGACCACCACCATTGGAAAATTGGCACATCAGTATAAAAAACAAGGCTTAAGTGTGGTCCTTGGCGCTGCAGATACCTTTCGAGCCGCGGCCATAGACCAATTGCAGGTGTGGGCAGATCGCGTTGGCGTACCTATTATAAAACAGCAAATGGGGAGCGACCCTGCTTCGGTTGCCTTTGATACGCTGAGCTCCGCGGTAAAACAAGATGCCGATGTGGTCATCATCGATACGGCTGGGAGACTCCATAATAAGGTGAACCTCATGAACGAGTTGAGCAAGGTAAAAAGGGTCATGCAAAAAGTGGTGGAAGATACCCCACATGAAGTCCTATTGGTCTTGGACGGTTCCACAGGGCAGAACGCTTTTGAACAGGCAAAACAGTTTACTAAGGCCACCGAAGTAACTTCTTTGGCCGTTACCAAATTGGACGGTACGGCGAAGGGCGGAGTGGTTATTGGAATTTCGGACCAATTTCAAATTCCGGTAAAATATATTGGGGTAGGGGAAGGAATTGAAGATCTTCAGGTTTTCAATAAATACGAATTTGTAGATTCTTTTTTTAATATCAATAATTGAAAGTAGTAGGGTTATTTATTCTTCCATTATTATGGACCACGATTACTTGGTCACAGATTACACACCCTAAAGCAAGTCCGTTCACCAAAACGGAACAAGTCGTTGGTCTCTCCAAGATTTCTTTGGAATACTCCAGACCGGCCGTTAGAAATAGAAAAGTTTTCGGTCTTCAAGCAGATGGAAAGCCAGCGTTGGTACCCTATGGGCGAATTTGGCGCGTAGGTGCCAATGAATCCACAAAAATAACTTTTGATTCCGATGTCAAAATAGAAGGCAAAAACTTGCCCAAAGGAACCTATGCACTCTATATTTTCCCCTATGAAAACCTATGGGAAGTCGTTTTTCATAAAAATACCTCACATTGGGGGGACGGAAGGGATAAGTATAACCCGGAGGAAGATGCGCTGAGGGTTTCTGTTATTCCCTTTAAAACTTTGGCTTTTCAGGAAAATCTATTGATATATTTTGATGAACTGCAGCATGATGCGGCCCAAATGATAATCCACTGGGCAAGCACAAAAGTTCAAGTTTCCCTGTCCTTGGATACTACATCCATGATGGACATGGAAATCCAACGGAAATTAGAGGATAATCCATCTGCCCAAACCTTTTATGAGGTTGCCCGTTATTATCAGGAACAAGGAATACGCCTTGAGGAAGCACTATCCTATTTGGAAAAGGCCTTGGAAAAAGGGGGCGACACCTATTATTTTTATAGGGTAAAGGCGCTTGTTGAAGCCGATTTAGGCCACTATGAAGCTGCTATCGTTTCGGCGGGAAAATCCCTGAGGCTGGCCGATGCCGAGAACAAGGATGAGTTTGTAAGGCTCAACCAAAAAAGCATAGCGCTTTGGAAAACCAAACTTGAGAAATAAAATATAAGGAGAAATATGAAAAAGTTAGTCGGACTATTTTTATTGGGGCTGTTCTATTCCTGCAGAACGGATACGCCAAAACAAGAACCAATCGTATTATGGGAGCCTTATAACGATTCTACCGAAGTAGCCGCCAATGCCGATCATGAAATTAGCAGGATGCGCTACAAACTCATCCAATCCAAGGTGTTGGATAAAAATGCCGTTTTTCTCCCGTTGTATGATGAGGTGGTAAAAATGAAGGAAGACGAATATGAATCGTTAAAACCTTTGATTTTGGAGCGGGATATCTTTTCAATACGTACCAGTATTGAGCAAGACAAGCTGACTTACGAGCAACTGGTCTTGTTTTACCTATATAGGATCTACAAATATGAACTGAACAATGAAACCACGTTAAATACGGTAATCGCCTTAAATGAAGAGGTGGTGGCAGCTGCGAGAAAACTGGACGAACAGAAGCGGGAAGGTAGATTGCCGGATGTCCGTCACCCCATTTTTGGTATGCCGATACTTTTAAAGGACAATATCAATACAGCTGGTATGAAAACCACGGCCGGTAGTATCGCGCTGATGAACAATGAAGTGGATGATTCTTTTATCGTGGAGCGGCTAAAGGAAAATGGCGCCTTGATTTTAGGAAAGGTGAACCTTAGTGAATGGACCTATTTCCTTTGTAGTGGTTGCCCGGTGGGGTATAGCGCCGTGGGCGGGCAAACCTTGAACCCGTATGGAAGAAGGATTTTCGAGACCGGGGGATCTAGTTCAGGAAGTGGTACCGCGGTAGCCGCTAATTATGCCGTAGCGGCAGTGGGTACGGAAACCTCGGGTTCTATTTTATCGCCCAGTAGTCAGAATTCCGTGGTGGGATTAAAACCTACCATAGGGCTTTTGAGTCGGTCAGGAATTGTACCAATTTCAAGTACCTTGGATACACCGGGACCTATGACCAAAAATGTGGTGGATAATGCCATTTTGCTGTCGGCCATGATGGGCCATGATGCAGCCGATTCCAAATCCGTAAAGGAGGAATATCCCGGTATCTTATCGGCAGGTTTAAACCCAGAACCGTTGAAAACAATGAGATTGGGCGCTATGACGACGCTTATGGAGCGCGATAGCCTATATAGGGAAACGGTTGGGGAATTAAAGCAGGCTGGAGTGGAAATCATAGAATTTACGCCTCCAGAGGTTAAAATGGATGGATTTTTAAGTATTCTGAACATAGATATGCGCAATGACTTGCCCGCATACTTAAAGGGGTATTCAAATCCGGAATCGGTAACGATTTCTTCCATTGCCGATGCGGTCGATTTCAATAATGCCGATTCGCTCGTCCGTATTCCGTACGGTCAAGCACTTTTTGAGGGTATTTTGGCCGATAGTACTACCGCCGAAGGCCTGGAAAAAATTAAAGCCAATTTGGAGCTCAGCGGACGTGCCTTTTTTGATACGGCCCTGGATGCACATGATTTGGATGCGGTGTTGTCCATCAATAATTATCATGCCGGTTATGCCGCCGTAGCCAAATATCCGGCCTTGACCGTTCCTATGGGGTATAAAACAAGCGGGGAGCCGATCAGCCTCACCTTTATTGGCAAACCATTTTCAGAGGCCCATTTATTGCGCATGGGAAAGGCTTTTGAAACAGCATTTCCCAAAAGGAAAATGCCCAATGGTTATCAATAGACCCAAATCCAAAAAGGGAATTTGCTGTTTTGGCCTTTACTTAAGCGATGATCTATTTCACCGGATTTATTTCTAAATTAGAAATATATCTATATAAACAACTTATGAAACATATTAAATGAGACTTTCTGTATTATTAAGCGTTTGCCTATTATTATGGAGCTGCACTTCAGCGCCGATAGAGCCATTTGAATTGTCAATTCAAGATTTTAACTATGCTTCGGCCTACTCAAAAGTATATTCAATATCAAATGAAGGACTCAAGATTGTTTTCAAAGGTGAATTAGAAAATGAATCGGATAGAATTTTATTTACATCAATTGATATCCCAGTTAGAAACCTAAGACAGCTTTCACAAGTTGATTTCGACAATTTAAAAGCAATCTATTCAAATCAATGTGTGCTGGATGGAGACATAAAGTTCTTCACTTACAAGAAGAAAGACACTTTAAAAAAGGTTATAGTCGAAAATTACTTTCATGATGAACTTAGCCCAGCAATTGATATCATTAACGAATTAGTTCCAAAAGAACATCAGATTCTATACGATGAGAAAGAAATTAAGGAGCTTATGAAAGGTTGCGAAGAAATATTAATAATGGAGACCTTTCCTGAGATCCAAAAAAACTAAAAACGTTTGCTAACACCGGTAACCGTTGCACAAGATATTAATCCGTGAAAAAATGGATCCGTACAAGCCTCTTTACGGGGCTTTTTTTGGTCCGCCTTAGATTGGCAGCGCTAATCTTGGATGCCTTACAAAAGCACCGAACAACGGTTCAAGGGCACTTTTGGCCCATCTTGCCAAAGCTGGTGTCATTACCC
>NZ_MDGL01000130.1 GCF_002742265.1 Maribacter sp. 4G9 | reverse complement strand
TGGGTACCGTAACGTTAAAGCCACGACTAGGTGAAGGAAGGTATGCGACTATTGATTCTTCTATCATATCTTTGTCAAGAATAAAGTACATAAAGGGTTGTTTTGGTTTGACTTATGTTTCACAACACAAATCTCTGCAACCCTGTCTTTCGATCCAAAAAAAGTTTAAACCACTTCTATATGTTTGGCAAATTCCTCTCTCGTGGAACTCGATATAATCTGTAATTTTCTCCCAAACATAGTAACAAAGGAAAACCCGTCCAACATGGGCATTTCTATATCTGTCATTAAAACATTGGCATTGGAGGTTTGTAAGTATATCCAGGCGTCCATAGGGTCATTGAACTTGGACACACTTGTTATCAACGGGTTTAACAGTGCCAATCGTTCTGCTATGTTCAACCATATATTGGAATCATCCACAATAACGAGATGTATCTGCATACAAAATAAGATTTGAGACTGTGAACTTAAATGTTTTTATTTTGATAGATAATTTTTAAAGGTGAACTACCAAATTTTATGCACAAAAGGTTGTTAAGCCAAAATAACCAGGTAGTCCAAGTTCACTTCACAATGTTTTTATTTGAATCAAAAAGCAATATATTCTATAGCCTTGCTTCTCCATTTTTGTTTTTCAAACAGGGGTTTTGCAAATACGAAGTCATAATACAAATAAAACTATAGGCTATTATATTTATACCACAAAAATGATTACAAATAGCAGCATTATTTGTTTTTCAACAAAATAATTTGACTTCACAGTTTTGGTGGAAGGATATTATAGCGCTGACCACAAATACATTTATTTTGAATCTGAGGATGAGTACAATCCCTAATATTATATTGGAATTGATCACAATGACTCTTTGATAATCACTGAAGATAGCCCTAACCAACTATCGTTGTCCAAATGGGGTTTAGTCCCTTATAAAAGTCCAAAACTGACCTTGACGCATCTTACAAAGAAAATGTAAGTTATGAATCCGGTCTGAATACCAGATTCCAAAAATTGTTCTCCTCTGTCAATTTTTTTTTAAGAAAAATATCGTACCTGTCAAAGGTTTTTTTTGAACCACATACGGCGAAGAACAATTTTAAAATTCCATTCTAATTCAAGAGTATGGATGACAACCCAATAAGTTTAGCGGTTAACTATACTAAAACTTATGAAGATGATATTACCTATTCCATCCTTACAAGGCCAGGGTATTAAGCGAAAAGTCGAATACTAATATTTAGCAATAAATTCTCTAAATACAAGACCAAATTACCAAAATCCCTCTGAATCAAACATTAAAAAGTTATTGATACCATCGGAACTATAATGCAAAACAATGGTGCATTTTATTAACCCAATCCAAATCATCGACTGAATATTCTTTGCTAATATTTACTCGAAATTAATTGGAAAACAACACAATAAAATGAAGCATAAAACAAAAATCCTAACATTTTTCTATGTTAGGATTTTTAGAATCTTAATTAGTTGGCCCACTAGGACTCGAACCTAGAATGACGGTACCAAAAACCGGAGTGTTACCATTACACCATGGGCCAATACCTTTAAGAGCGTGCAAATTTAAAACAAAGTTTGGTTTGAGCAAACATTTTTTGAATCAAAAAAGTAAAATCACCTATTTCCTTGCCTGTTAAAGGTTTATAAAAATAATGGGGTGGTATCTATATAAATTAGTAAATTCGCCGGATAGCTTTAACCAAGGTTCCATGTTTTCAAAGAACTTCAAAAAATGGGACACCCTTCTCGGGTGGACCGTCTTTTTTATTGCCTTTATCACTTATTTCATTACCGTTGAGCCTACCAATAGTTTTTGGGATGCAGGTGAATACATCGCAACTTCGGCCAAGCTCCAGGTAGGACACCCTCCAGGGGCTCCTTTGTTACAAATGATCGGTGCGTTTTTTGCCATGTTTGCCTTGGAACCCAGCCAGGTCGCAATGATGGTGAATTTAGTTTCGGGTGTTTCCAGCGCATTTACGATTTTGTTCATGTTCTGGACCATTACCAATATTACCCAAAAATTAATTGACAACAAGGAACCAATGACCAATAGCAAGGCCATAGCCATTTTAGGAAGTGGTTTGATCGGTGCATTGGCCTTTACCTTTTCGGATAGTTTCTGGTTCAATGCCGTGGAGACAGAAGTATATTCAATGGCGAGCCTTATTATGGCCTTATTGCTTTGGTTGGGGCTTAAGTGGACGGATAATTTGGAAGACCCCAGAGGCGAACGTTGGATAATACTGATTTCCTTTGTGGTGGGACTAACCTTTGGGATACAGTTCATGGGTTTTTTGGCCATTCCATCCATTGGTCTACTTTATTATTTTAAGACGTACAAAAAGACTACCGTAAAAAACTTTCTTTTTGCCAATATCATTGTGATAGCCATTTTAATGTTGGTCTATAAATTCTCCCTTACCTATGTGCTGATGCTATTTGGCTGGGGAGAGGTATTCTTTGTAAACACCATTGGCTTGCCCTTTAACTCGGGATCCATCATTATTGGGCTACTATTCATAGCCGCCTTTTATTTTGGATTGAACTACACCCGAAAAAATAATTATAAGGTCGCAAATACCATCGTACTTTGCCTGATGTTTCTTTTCCTAGGGTTTTCGTCTTGGTTGATGCTCCCCATTCGTGCCAATGCACAGGTGGTCATCAACGAAAACAACCCCGAGGATGCCCGTGCCCTTTTGGCCTATTATAACAGGGAACAATATCCAGGGGTTGATAGCCCTGTGTACGGCACCTATTATTCGGATATGTTCGCTCCCGCAGGTGAGGACAGGGATGGCACCCCTAAATATGAAAAGGATTACACCTTGGGCAAATACATTATCGTAAATAAATACAAAAATTCTGAGCAAGGCCCTAACCCAAAGCACCAAGGAATTTTACCCAGAATGTGGAGTTCACAGCATGCATCCAATTACATGCAATATTTTGGGCCCTTGGATTTTAAAATGACGGAATACAATGCAGACCTTGCCGAAGCCATCAATCAAGTAAAAAAAGGGTTTGAAAACGGTGAGATAGATGCGGACCAATACATCAGCTTCATCAAAAGGTTCAGTGAATACATCGAAGTTCAGCCACCTACCGTTTGGGACAACATTAAATACATGTTCGAGTTCCAATTTAATTACATGTATATGCGCTATTTCATGTGGAACTTTGTGGGGAAACAGAACGATGTTCAGGGCCGTTACAATGAAAACGGAAATTGGTTAAGCGGCATCAACTTAATTGATAGTGCACGATTGGGCAGTCAGGATAATTTACCAAGCGATATTCTCAATAACCCGGGCAGGAATACATATTTCTTTTTACCGCTGCTATTGGGAATCATTGGATTGGTATTTCAGGTTTCCAAAGACCCCAAACAATTCTGGGTCCTGATGGTCTTTTTCCTTTTTACCGGGATTGCCATTCAATTCTATACCAATCCCTATATCTTTCAACCTAGGGAACGGGACTATTCCTTGGTAGGTTCCTTCTACATTTTTGCCATTTGGATAGGGCTGGGCGTGTATGGCCTTTATGACGGATTTAAAGATTGGATCACACCAAAGATTCTGGCTCCGGCCGTAGTAATAATATGCCTGTTCGCCGTACCTACGGTAATGGCCGTTCAGAACTGGGACGACCATGACCGCTCCAATAGGTTTACGGCAAATTCATCCGCCAAATCGTATTTGGATTCGTGCCAAGAGGATGCAGGGGCCATATTATTCACCATTGGTGATAATGACACCTTCCCATTATGGTATGCCCAAGAGATTGAAGGATATCGTACCGATGTCCGCATCGTATGTACCAGTTTGTTCGAAACAGATTGGTATATAGACCAAATGAAGCGCAAGGCGTATGAAAGTGACCCCATACCTTCGCAGATTGAACACGATAAATATCGGTTTGGATCTAGGGATGTACTCTACCATCAGGGTATTACGGAAAACAGATGGCCAATCAAGGATTTTATCAATTGGATCGATAGCGATAAACCAAGGACCAAACTAGGCTATCTTCTAGAGCAACAAGGGGCGGATATAAGCAATTATTCGGAAAACACCCAGAATATGGTATACTACCCTACCAACAAGATCCGTGTACCCGTGAACAAAAGGAATGTTTTGGAAAGCGGTTTGGTAAAACCAAAGGATTCTGCACTGATAGTAGATTACATCGACATCAACCTACCAAGTGTCATTACCAAAAAAAGTATGATGATGTTGGACATCCTAGCCAACAACGATTGGAAACGACCGCTTTATTTCTCAGGCGGAAGTTTTGACGATGCGGAATACCTTTGGATGAAGGACTATCTGCAATTGGACGGACTTGCCTATAAATTGGTTCCCATTAGGACCGAAAGACCCAACTCTTTTGAAATGGGCCGCATTGATACCGACCTGATGTACGACATCGTTAAAAAATGGGACTGGGGGAATGCCGGGGGAGATATTTACCACGATACGCAAACCCGAATCCAAAGTGTAAGTTACAGAGGAAACCTAGCACGCTTGATGGAAGCCTTGATAAAAGAGAACAAAATGGACAAGGCCAAGGAAATCATTGAAATGTCCCTCACCAATATGCCCGTGGAAGCCTTTGGATATTACTCTTTGGTAGAGCCGTTTGTAGACGGCTATTATAAAGTAGGGGAGACTTCAAAGGCCAGAGAATTATTTGGTGTCCTGAAGAAAACATATCAAGAACGATTGGAATATTACGCTTCCACCAGCTTGGACGAACAATATGGAAATATCGATAATATTATTGCCGATATGGAAGCTTATCGAAGAAACATCGATACGGTAATCGCCAATGATGAAAAGGATTTTGCCGAAAAAGAAACCTTGATCTTCAATGAGTACATTGATAAATTTCAGCACTTCTACAAGGATGAGGATAGCTTTGAAATGCCCGAAAGTGAATTTCAGGACAATCCGGACATGATTATCGATACCTTACCAATGGGCGATACCATCAGTACGGATAAGACTTCTACAGATTTGCTACAGGATACCATTGGCAATCCAATAGAGTAGGGAAAACATCCAAGGAAACGGAAAGGGATTTAAACGTATTCGTTCAATATTCCAATAAGGGTTTTGGCATCCTGCTCGCCACTTTGGCGCCATACCATTTCACCTTTTTTATAGATCATAAGTGTGGGAAGACCTTTCACACGTAATGCCTGGGAAAGTTCCTTGTTCTTGTCCACATCTATTTTTATAACCTTGCCCTTATCCCCTAAGGCAGCGGCCACATCACGCATTACCTGATGCATGGAGGTGGATTGTTCGTTCCATTCAGCGTAGAAATCCAATAGAACGGGAACATTCAAGTCTATAAGTTCACCAAATTTAGACATAGAATAGGCTTTACGTTATTCGCCAAATGTAGTAAAAAATGTTAAAATACAACGCTAGCACTGTGTATTGTGTAGATTGGGCCAAGTTAAAATCATGTTAAGGCCTTCTTTTTTAAGGTAATCACCGTTATTTCCGGCCATATCCCTACCCTACCTGGATAGCCCAAAAAACCAAAGCCCCTATTAACGTTTATAAATTGACCCAATTCTTTGTAAATGCCGGCCCAGTGGGGATACCGCCATTTTACGGGACTCCACTTTATCCAACCAGGTATTTCGATACCAAATTGCATCCCGTGCGTGTGTCCGCTCAAGGTAAGGTGAAAATGCTTTTCATGATGTATTACCTCTTCCGACCAATGGGAGGGATCATGGCTCATTAAAATGGTAAAATCATTGGGTTGCAACCCAGAAGCGGCCCTTTTAAGGTCTCCAGCCTTTTTAAAGCCACCCTTTCCCCAGTTTTCTACTCCCACCAAGGCTATACGGTCCTCCCCTTTTTGAAGGTACCTGTGTTCGTTGAGCAAAAGGTCAAAACCCATGTTTCTTTGCAAGTACTTCAAATCCTCTAGATTCTGCCGTTTCAACGCTTCGGTTTCCCAGGAAATATAATCCCCATAATCATGATTGCCCAACACGGAGTATTTACCGTCCTTCGCCTCCAAACTACTGAACAACCCGGCCCAAGGCAGCATTTCCTCTGTCTTGTTGTTCACCATATCCCCGGTAAAAAGCAATAGGTCACTCTTTTGCTTATTTATAAGACCCACGCCGTATTCTATTTTTTTTCGATCATCAAAACTTCCACTATGGATATCGGATATTTGGGTAATTCTGTAACCATCAAAACTATCCGGCAAATCCTCAAATTCAAGAGTATATTTGAGCACTTTAAAATTATACTTTCCCTTGTACATACCATACAACAAAGCCCCAAAGGGCAAAGCGGCTATTCCCAAGGCAATCATACTCAAAAACCTGCGCCTTTCCGGAAGGCTGAACTCCTTGGAGGCCCCAAAGAGTTTTTGGTAGGTTCCACTAAGGATCCTAAAAATATCTTCTGAAAACAAAAAAAGAATAATGACCAACTTAAAGGACAACATGGTCAACAAAAAGCCAAAGGCATAACTTTTTGGCCTACTCAGTACACGACCTGCTTCCTCCCCTGCCGTAAATTGATAGATGAAATTGATCAATATGGCCAAGGAAACCACAAGGTAGAGGAGATAAACCCATGGTTGCCTAAACAAGGTTCGCAAGGCCTGGACTATATAAAAGCTCAAACCTAAGTATAACAACACAAAAATTATCCAACGTAACATGCCCTTCTTTTTTGCAAATATATTTTATGGGTAATTGGAAAGCGGTGCATTTGGTTTTTATTTAACCTTATCCACAAGTGCCTTTATGGTTTCAAAATTTGAAACCCCCAATTTGTCATCGTTTAGAAAAGATACGGAATTCATGGATATTTGTGGAGGGGAAGCTAATGTTCGATGAAATTTTGTGCCCGACAAATGTATGGCTTCAAAACCTTCCTCCAAGAATGACCGGACATTTGCATCATTGATACCAGAACCGGGCATGATCGTTATATGGGGGAAAAGCCCCTTTAAGTCCTTCAATAAGGGTAATCCTTCTATGGCCGATTTCCGTTGACCGGACGTAAGTAAATAATCTACATTAAGGTCTTCCAGCACTTTCAGCGTTTGTTTTGGATCCTTCACCCAATCAAACGCCCTGTGAAACGTAAACTTCATTCCCTGTGAGGCTTCATTCAAAGTAGTTGTCCGTTCCACATCCAATGTGAAATCTGTATGTAATACTCCAGAGACCACACCTTCCACACCTAGCTCACCGCATAAGGTAATATCCTTGAGCATTATATCAAATTCATGTTCGGAATAGGTGAAATCCCCACTTCTGGGCCGTATCAATACATGTACAGGAATGGAAATATGCTCCTTTACCGCCCTTAACAGTCCATAGGAAGGGGTGATACCGCCCACGGCCAACTCGGAACACAGTTCAATTCTATCGGCTCCCGCCCTTTCCGCATTTATGGCAGATTCCAGCGAATTTGCACAAACTTCTACTAGCATCTTCTTATATTTAGTTGCTTAAAAGTAAAGAACCAAACCAATGCAAAGAAGAAAGTTCCTGAAAAATTCCGGTGCCCTTACCGCCGGCATGTTGACAACCCCCATAATAGCTGCAACGGATACTTATACAAACAACCCGAAACCAAGGACCAACGTATCAAAAGCCACTATTCCAATCGCAATCTGCACCTGGGATTTTGGCAATGCCACGGCCAAGGCATGGGAAGTGCTGAGTTTGGGTGGAAGCTCCTTGGATGCAGTTCACCAAGGGGTCATGGTCGAGGAAAATAATCTGGATAATCAAACCGTTGGAAATGGAGGTAGACCTGATCGGGACGGGAATGTTACGCTGGATGCCTGTATCATGGACAAAGATGCGAATTGCGGTGCGGTATTGGCCATTCAAAATATTGCCAACCCCATCTCTGTAGCGCGAAAGGTCATGGAAGAGACGCCCCATGTCATGTTGGTAGGGAAAGGTGCAGAACAGTTCGCCTATGAACAAGGTTTTGAAAAGACCAACCTATTGACCGAAAAATCCAAAAAAGAATGGGAGGAATGGAAAAAAACATCCCAGTACAAACCTATCATCAATATTGAAAACCATGATACCATTGGCATGTTGGCCATTGATAAAAATGGGGATATAGCCGGAGCCTGTACCACCAGCGGTATGGCCTACAAAATGGCCGGACGCGTGGGCGACTCCCCCATCATTGGTGCCGGACTCTTTGTTGACAACGAGGTTGGCGGTGCCACGGCAACGGGCGTTGGGGAGGAAGTGGTACGGACCGTGGGCAGTTTTTTGATCGTTGAACTGATGCGCCAGGGCAAATCACCCCAAGAAGCCTGTGAGGAAGGTGTGAAACGCATCATTGCCAAAAACAAGGATAAACAAGATTTCCAAATTGGCTTTATAGCCATAAACAAGCAAGGAGAAACGGGTGCCTATTGCATTCATCCAGGATTTACCTATAGAACGTATACCGATGAAGGTCATGTGAACAATCCATCGGGGAGTTATTTAAAATCGTAACCATTATGATTTCACCATCACCACAAAACCTTGATGCTTCTCAAAAACAGTCATGGTTACAACATTTGAAAGATGCTAGTTGGGAGGCGGAACTTTTGGTATCCACAGTTGCAATCTATGCCATTTTACAGTCCTTTAAACTTCTGGATTGGCTTATTTTTCAGTTTATAGACAAATTAGACCCATCTCAATATAATATTGGATATATGATTTTGGTTTTTGGTTATTTGGCCATAGGTATTCTTACCTCCATGTTCGTCATTCATTTTTCACTACGGGCCTACTGGATAGGATTAGTTGGCCTAAACTCTGCGTTCCCTGATTATGGCCTAGAGGACAGTGCTTATTCACCTATTTATACCAAAAAGATACTTGGGGTGCTTCCCAAGATAAGTACGAGCATTAACAAGATAGATGAACTTTGTAGTGTTATTTTCTCTGCGGCCTTTGCATTTATGCTCATTTATTTTTACGGTATGATTACAACCAGTATATATCTCATACTTTATAATATTTTGGATGACTATGTTCCTTCTTGGGTGCTCCTCATTCCCTTGGCTCCTATTGTTCTCATATTCGTATTTGGGATTCTCATTTCTATTCCTGCAAACATGAAAAAATACCATAATAATGAGAGGATACAGCATCTTTACTTTCTTTATGCCCACTGGGGAGCTATGATTACGTATGGCCCCATCTATAAAAGCGTATTTCAAATTACCATGCTCTTTGGTTCTAATTTCAAAAAGAAAAAAGGGTTGGTAAAAATGATTTTGTTAATGCTTCTTTTGGGTGTAATTTTTGGTATGACCAAACTTATCAACTCAAATTATACATACTTAATCAATTATGACCTTAAAGTTGATGAAAGTACGGTACACAAAGAGTATTACGCATCTAAAAATACTGATGCTCGCTTCCTATTTGTACCGGAAATACAGAACGATTTGGTATCAGAGCATGTCATTAACCTTTTTGTGCCCATATTTGACCATGAAACGGCAATTATGGGCGAGAATTGCGAATTGCCTAAATTAAATCTACAGTCGGAAGAGATTTCAAGACAAGAAAGATGGAAGGCAAATTTGGATTGCTATGCCGCTAGTGTCTCCATATTTCTGGACAATCAAGCAGTGCCAGTGGATTTTCTAAAAATCGATCACCCTAGAAGTGATCAATTTGGACTTCAAGGTTTTGTGGACTTACAGGAAATACCTTTGGGAACCCATCGCTTAAAAATTGTAAAATCTGTATCTTCGGAAATTCAAAAGACATGGGAAATACCTTTCTATTATACTCCCAATTGATTTTTATTTTTCTACAACCGTAGTTTATTTAAAATATTATGCCTGAACAAAAACGCCTTTTCCTTCTTGACGCCTACGCATTGATTTTCCGTGGGTATTATGCCCTGATAAAAAACCCTCGAATTAATTCCAAGGGGATGGACACCAGTGCCATCATGGGGTTTATGAATTCCTTGTTCGATGTGATAAAGCGGGAAAAACCGGACCATTTGGCCGTTTGTTTTGACAAAGGCGGCAGTATTGAAAGAACAGAACTTTTCCCAGAATATAAAGCCAATAGGGACGAAACGCCCGATGCCATACGCATAGCGATTCCCTATATCCAAGAAATTCTCAAGGCGATGCATATTCCGTCTGTTGTTCTTGAAGGATGGGAAGCGGACGACATCATAGGTACCTTATCCAAACAGGCCGAAAAAGAGGGCTATAAAGTTTTCATGGTTACTCCCGATAAGGATTTTGGCCAGCTCGTTTCGGAAAACATATTTATGTACAGACCAGCTCGAATGGGCAACGGTATTGAAATCTGGGGTATCCCGGAGGTTCAAAAACGGTTTGGGGTAGAGCGGCCGGACCAGGTAATCGATTACCTGGGCATGATGGGCGATGCCAGTGACAATATTCCCGGCCTACCGGGGGTTGGGGACAAAACGGCCAAAAAATTCATCGAACAGTTTGGATCCTTGGAAGGTCTTTTGGAAAATGCGGACCAGCTTAAAGGAAAGATGAAGGAGAAAATCATTGAAAACGCGGAACTGGGCAGACTCTCAAAAAAACTGGCCACCATTTGTACGGATTGCGACGTTACCTTCAATGCCCAGGACTACGAGCTTTCCGTCCCGGATAGTGAAGCCGTTCAAAAAATATTCGAGGAACTGGAGTTTCGAAGGCTAAAGGAACAGTTCATAAAAATCTTTTCAGGAGAGGATGAAACCACCGAAACACAGGTAACCAGTACGGAAACCGCGCAAAAAATAGCCTCTTCGGCAGGAAGCGGCCAATTCTCCCTCTTTGGGGGTGATGGTGGGTCGCCGGCTACCATTAAGGACTCTTCCAGTAGAAATACCATTGAGGACGTTGCGCATTCCTATCAAAGTATCGCGCCCGGTATGGCCATGAAGTTGTTCCTTCAAAATTTGATGAAGCAAACCGCTGTTTGTTTTGATACGGAAACCACTTCCCTCAATCCTTTGGAGGCAGAATTGGTGGGTATCGCCTTTTCTTGGGAGCCTACCAAAGGCTTTTATGTTCCCTTTCCCAAAGAGAAGGAAACAGCCCAAGAACTGATTGAGGAACTGCGTCCGTTCTTTGAATCGGAAGACATTGAGAAAATAGGTCAGAACTTAAAATATGACATTAAGGTATTGGACAAATACAACATCAAGGTAGGTGGAAAACTCTTTGATACGATGTTGGCCCATTACCTCATCAACCCGGATATGAGGCATAATATGGATGTACTCTCAGAAACCTATCTGAACTACACCCCCATCTCCATATCGGAACTTATCGGCAAAAAAGGAAAAAACCAACTTTCCATGCGGGAAGTGCCTTTGGAAAAACAAACGGAATATGCCGTGGAGGACGCGGATATTACCTTTCAACTTGCACAACATTTTAGACCAGAATTGTCCGAAGCGAAAACGGACGGACTTTTTACCGATATCGAAATACCTTTATTAAGGGTCTTGGCAGATATGGAACTTGAGGGCATTAATCTGGATATTGACTTTTTAAAATCACTCTCCAAAGATTTGGATAACGACATAGCCCATTTGGAACAAAAGATTTATGAGTCCGCCGGAGTTGAATTCAATATTGGTTCCCCAAAACAACTAGGCGAAATCCTTTTTGACAAGATGAAGTTGGTGGACAAACCAAAAAAAACCAAAACGGGGCAGTACTCTACAGCAGAGGATGTACTTTCCTATCTGGCCAAGGACCATGAGATCATCAAAAACGTTTTGGACTACAGAGGTCTTACCAAACTAAAAAGCACTTATGTAGATGCCTTACCGGAACAGGTACAACGGACCACAGGCAGAGTACATACAGACTATATGCAAACCGTTGCAGCCACTGGGCGACTCAGTAGCAACAATCCCAACCTACAGAATATTCCCATTAGAACAGAACGAGGTAGACAGGTTAGAAAGGCTTTTATACCAAGAAATGACGAATATACCTTACTGGCAGCGGATTATTCCCAAATAGAATTGCGGATCATTGCCGCTTTGAGCGAGGAGAATACCATGATAGAGGCTTTTAAGAATGGTGAGGACATCCATGCATCTACGGCTTCCAAGGTATTCAATGTTCCTATTGAGGAGGTGACGCGGGAGCAACGAAGCAATGCCAAAACGGTCAATTTTGGAATAATATATGGGGTTTCTGCCTTTGGGCTCAGCAATCAGACGGATTTGTCACGATCAGAATCCAAAGAACTTATAGACACCTATTATAAAACTTATCCAAAGCTCAGAAACTATATTAGCGAACAGGTGGATTTTGCCCGTGAACATGGGTATGTGCAGACCGTACTTGGCAGAAGACGCTATTTAAAGGATATCAATGGAAGCAATGCCGTGGTTCGTGGAGCTGCGGAAAGAAATGCTGTAAATGCCCCTATACAAGGTAGCGCGGCGGATATCATCAAATTAGCCATGATCAATATCCACAAGAAATTGATCGAGGGCGGATACAAATCCAAAATGCTGCTTCAGGTACACGATGAATTGGTTTTTGACATTTACAAACCTGAATTGGAAACTTTAAAGGAGTTGATCAAGACGGAAATGGAGAATGCATATGAATTGGCCGTTCCCTTGGACGTGGAATTGGGGATGGGCGAAAACTGGTTGGTAGCACATTAAAACACAAAAATCAAAAAGGCACCCACAACGGATGCCTTTTAGTATTTTTACTTTTTAATATGTTTTAATTAAAACTGCTAGCCCACTTATGCTTTAATGTTTTGGGGCTTTTGAAAAGGTTTAGGAAAGGCCTAAAGTAACTACCAAAGGAATAGGGTTCAAAATCGAAACGTAGGATAACCTGTTCTGATTCATTCCCTTTAATGGCCAATCCATTTTGGATCTTAAATTCAATGAAGGGAAAACCATTAAAAGCTTCCATGTTTCTTTCCTTATTGAAAAAATAATTTCCCTTTCCGTTTAGATGAAACCGGAACGATTGGTAACTTCCCGGTTCAAGATCTAGCCCTTCTTTGGTTTTTTGACTTAGGCATTTAACCACTAATATTTTTGATATAGCATGGCGGGGTATTTACCATCCTGAGCATCAGGTTGTCGAATATGCCCTCCTTCATGAAGCTGCGGTTGAACCTGTAGCAATATTCGTCGAGATAGTCCTGTAGGTCCCCCACGTGGTGGTGCATCCCCCTAAGCCATGCCTTGAGCATCATGATCGCCCTGTGCAGTTCCGGGAAGTTGCTCCCCTTCTTGCCCGACGGGATCCGTACCATGTTCGAAAAATCCTTTACCAGCGGCCCGTAGCCCGTCCATCGGTCGGTGGTCACCCTTGCCGACGGATCGATGTGGTACTTCATGAAGCCCCCGAGACACGCCGCATCGGCACGGGGGATCTCCCTTGCGTAGAGCCTGCTCACGCCCTTGCCCTTTTTCTCTATGCCGACGACCACCAGCTTCTTGGCGTTGTTCTCCCTGCCGCGGACGCCCTCCTCCTGCTGGCCGAAGACGGTCTCGTCCACCTCCGCCGTACCGGTTATGGGGTGGTCGCCCGAG
>NZ_MDGL01000129.1 GCF_002742265.1 Maribacter sp. 4G9 | reverse complement strand
ACGCCTTTTAAACGACGGTAGAAATTCGTCTGCGGTACCCGGTCACTTAATTGGAAATTATTGAAAAGCTTCTCTTGATAATCCTTTTTACCCTGCATACCTAAAGTTACGATCCTTTTACGGATCGGCAAGATCGAAATGCCCCTTTTTTTATAACTTGTGCAACAGGCACAACGTGTATAACTAATTGCTTGGTCTGTGTGTACTCGGAAAATCCTAACGGATTTTCCTCTGGTTCGTTTTCTTTTACTAAATTAGTTCTAGCCAACGCAACTAGCCATACACAAATACGTTAGCAGTCAGTTAAACCCACTCTAAATGTACGACAGAGAAAAAGTAGAAAATTTTCAAATCCGAATGGAAGAAATAATTGAAAAGCACAGTTCGAAAGATGCTTTTGAATTAATCACTTCTGAATTGAATGAATGTGAGGATAAATATCTGACTGAATTTATGGCGCCTCTGAATTTTTTAAAATACGAACCTGTTTTAGATTGGGTGGAACAAAACGCTGATAGAGTAAAAAATGTAACGCAGGATTGGGGACATTTATCTGCAAGTTCGAATTTCAGTTGGAAAAGAGCGGAAAAATGGCTTGAAATTGGACGACCTTTGAGCTTGATTGCACTTGACGCAATAATGTTTTGTACCACACGCGGAGATAGACTAAATCAATCACTTTGGATGAGAGAATTAAATCCTAAACTGATTGACAATCCGAAACTGGACAGAATTGCAAACGGATTAAAGCAATATTTAGAAAAGGATAGTGTTCCAAGAACAAAAAATTCAGTCAACCGAATAATAAATGACATATTTGAAATTGGATAATAAAACCGAACTGCTAACAAAGAACTGAGGTAAAAAACAAACAAATTCTTCCTTAATTTGAGACATTATTATTCCACGCTCATAGGTTCAATAACTTGATTCTTTGAGCTTTTTTTATTCAATCCATCTTCTATTTATCTTGGCAGTATGGAAACGTAAGTTTCATCATATGGTCTACCAGATTTTGCAATAGC
>NZ_MDGL01000128.1 GCF_002742265.1 Maribacter sp. 4G9 | reverse complement strand
AAGAAACCCCATCAACAATTTATCAACAAGGCAAGAAACAAGTGGCATGATGGTACCAAAGGGACAAAAAGGGTTTTCAACAGATCGGGCAGGTTATGAGTCTCCCCCCGGACCCCCCTCTTTCAACATCATCATTAAACTTATTTTTAAAGATTTATTGTCCTAACAATGGGGGGAATTATAAGATTACCTGCCAAAAGAAGTAGAATGATTCCAAAAATCTTATTAACCATGCAAATATTATTTAAGTTTAAATTAATCGTATCGCCAATAATTGTAAATCTATTATACTTTTCAAAGTCGGAAAAGAAGTGAAGTTAAATTGCAATAAATATTAGTTGACATCCAATTAAACCTCAGTTTCCAACTTAATTTAGAATGGCCCTAAACTACCTCCTATCCCGCATGATTCTGGATAAGGTCAAAATGATGATGATGACCAATATGATCAATACAACTTGCCAAAACCCTACCTTTAAAAAAACCAATAAATCCATCATCAAGGAGCAGGATTAGGATGTTCGTTGTGAATTTTTTCGATGCCCTCCAAAATTTCTGAAGTTAGGGTAATGTCAATACTGGCAATATTTTCCTTTAACTGTTTCATACTGGTTGCGCCAATGATATTACTGGTCAAAAAAGGTCTGGAATTCACATAGGCCAAGGCCATCTGGGCCAAAGAGATGTTATGCTCCTGCGCCAATTCATAATACTTCTGGGTGGCGGCCACAGCGGTTTCAGAACTATATCTTTTGTAGTTTGGGAACAAGGCGATACGGGACCCTTCCGGCAATCTATCGCCCAGATACTTCCCACTCAGCACCCCAAAGCCCAAGGGGGAATAGGACAGCAGACCGATATTTTCACGCATGGAAATTTCGGACAAGCCAACTTCGAACAATCGGTTAAGCAAACTATACGGATTTTGAATGGTGATCATCCTGGGAAGGGAGGCATGGACCTTGCTTTCCTCCAAAAAACGCATGGTGCCCCAAGGTGTTTCGTTGGAAATGCCTACATGGCGTATTTTTCCCTCGCGCATCAAGTCCCTCAAAGTTTCCAGTACTTGGTGGATGTTGTCCTCCCAATAATCAGTAACCTGATGTTGGTACCCTCGCTGTCCAAAATAATTGGTATTGCGCTCTGGCCAATGCAATTGGTATAGGTCAATATAATCGGTCTGTAAGCGCTTTAAACTCGCTTCCAAAGCTTCGATTATGGATGAACGGGTAAATCCGGTCGTTCTGATGAATTTGGTAAAATCTGCCTTCCCTACGATTTTACTGGCCAAAACGACCTTGTCCCTATTACCGTTTTTCTTGAACCATGTACCGATGATTTTTTCGGTCAGGGAATGTCTATCAGGATGTGCTGGAATGGGATACAGTTCCGCCGTGTCAAAAAAGTTGATTCCTTGATCAAGGGCGTAATCCATTTGCTCATGACCTTCTTCTTCGGTATTCTGGTTGCCCCAGGTCATGGTTCCCAAACAGATTTTACTTACTTCAATATCAGTATGTGGAAGATGGGTGTATTTCATTTTGGAACAGGTAGGTTATTGTTTAAAAATGCTAAAATTACAAAATATGAACGGTTCCCCTTTTAATCAAACGTTAAGTTCCAGTAGAATGGGGCAATGATCGCTGTGCTTGGCTTCGGACAAAATAACGGAACGTTTGAGTTTATCCTTCAAGGGTTCCGAGACCATACCATAGTCCAAACGCCATCCCTTATTGTTGTTTCTGGCGTTGGCCCTATAGCTCCACCAAGTATAATTTTCAGGCTCCTTATTGAAATGCCTAAAACTGTCTATAAAACCACTCTTTATGAAATTACCTATCCATTCCCGTTCTACTGGCAAAAAGCCCGAAACGTTCTGGAGGCCTACCGGATTATGTATATCGATAGCCCTATGGCAAATGTTATAGTCGCCCAAGACGATTAGGTTGGGATGTTTTTTCCTGAATTCATCGGCATATCGCTGAAAATCGTCCATATAGGTCAGTTTGTGTTCCAACCGTGCCAAGTTGGTACCTGATGGCAAGTACATACTCATCACCGCAATATCCCCAAAATGGGCGGTCATATTTCGGCCTTCAAAATCCATATAATCGATACCCGTTCCCATGATGACTTCATCGGGTTTATGCTTGGATAGGATGGCCACGCCACTATATCCTTTTTTCTGGGCGCTGAACCAATAATGATAGGGATATCCGGCCGCTTCAAAAAGCGATAGATCTAACTGCTCTTTGTTCGCCTTTATTTCCTGTAGACAGACCACATCTGGATCTACGGCGTTCAACCACGGTAAAAAATCCTTTCGCAAGGCTGCCCTAATTCCGTTTACATTGTAGGAAACTATCTTCATTCCAAGTGCCTTTGGGCCAAAAATAGAAAAGCCTGTCCAAATACTCACAAGTATGGCTACCTAAATCCTAACTTTGCACACTTTGGAACAACCTTTGATTAGAATTTGAAAACGCGCCATGAAATATTTCACATTTCTATTGTTAACATTAGTTTTTACCGGTTCTGTAGTGGCACAGGCTTACCCCAGATTTGAAAACAATCACGAGATAAAATTCAATATTGGCCAATTTTTGGCGACCTCAACGGTGGAGGGTTCCTATGAATATTTTTTTACTGAGGATACCAGTATTGGAGGTAGCATCTATGCCGATGGTGATGCCACGGACTACAATGGCAACTTTGGAATAGGCCCCAATCTACGTGCCTATTTTGGCTACATGCCCAGAAGTGGTTTTTTTGCCGAAGTATTCGGACTGTTTTTCACCGGCGAAAATGAGGTGAACACGTCCAACTTGGGAGCAAGAAACAGCGACTACGGTACCACCGCCCTAGGTTTGGGAATTGGAAATAAGTGGGTTACCCGAAGTGACCGATTTACCTTGGAAATCCATGGCGGTATTGGCCGAAATATAAACCCGGAGGATTTTCAAAATGCGTTTATGTTTCGCGGCGGACTCTCCCTTGGTTTTAGATTTTAAATCATAAATTCGTATTTCATACACATTTTAATGAAATACCTACCCGTCCTACTCTATTTTGCCGTTCTAATAGGCCAAGCACAAGATCCCATAGATAAAGATAGCGTTACCCAACTGGAGGAAGTTATACTAATCGATGCCCTTAAAAGCAAAAAAGTCATTGGTATTACCCCGTCGGATGTTATCGCTGCCAAGACCTTTCAAAATTACAGTCCGGTGGATATCGTATCCTCCATGAATCAAATTCCAGGGGTCTATGTGCTATCGGGAGCCTTAAATACCAATCGAATTACCATACGTGGCATAGGTGCCAGAACGCTATTCGGTACGGACAAGCTTCGGCTTTACTATAACGAGATTCCCGTGACCAATGGAACCGGCTCCTCTACTATAGAGGCCTATGACTTGGAAAACTTGGGACAAATTGAAGTGGTGAAAGGGCCTAAGGGTACGGAATTTGGGGCCAATCTTGGAGGTGCGATCATACTTACGCCCAAAGAGGCTTTGGGAAAATCAACCAACTTCAGCAATAACTTAACCCTAGGCTCCTTCAACCTTTTAAAAAATAATTTAGCCTTTAACCATTACGATGGAAAACTTCGGTTGAACCTGCAATACGGCCATTTGGAAACCGATGGCTACCGCGAGAACAACAACTTTGAACGGGACGGATTTTTGCTCAACACATCCTATCAGTTGGATTCCAAAAACAAACTTTCCCTATTAGTGAACCATATCGACTATACGGCTCAAATACCCAGCTCCCTTGGGTTTACCGCATTTAACGAAGATCCTACCCAAGCTACGTTTACCTGGAGGGCTTCCCAGGGATACGAGACGAACAATCAGACACTTTTAGGTGTCTCCCTATCCCATGAATTTTCAGACCGCTTACAAAACACTACGAGCATTTTTTATAGTTATCTGGATAAGACCGAAGCGCGACCTTTTGGTATTTTGGAGGAAATCACCAATGGTTTTGGTTTTAGGACCTTGTTTTCAGGGGATTTAAAGTTGTTCGAAAGGAATGCCGATTTCACTTTTGGAGCCGAACTTTACAAAGATGAATATGATTGGGACGAATTTGAAAATCTCTATCAGGAGAACGATGGGAACGGCAGTTTGAAGGGGGCTCAGTTTGCCCGAAACAAGGAATTTAGGGGGCAATGGAACGCTTTTACTTCATTACAATATCCATTCACCGATGCATTCTCTGCCCAATTGGGCCTCAACCTTAATAAAACGAAATTCGATCTTCAGGACCGGTTCAACCCCATAACTACCAATAATAGCGGTAATAGAGATTTTGACCCTATCCTCCTTCCCAGTCTCACCCTAAACTATTCGTTGGGCAATAATCAGGAATTATTTGCCAATATCAGTAGGGGTTTTACAAATCCAAGCCTTGAACGCACCTTGACTCCGGAAGGCATCATCAATCCCGATATCCAACAGGAGACCGGGACAAACTACGAAATTGGAACGAACCTTCTCTTGGACGAAAACAGGTTACGAATCAACCTGACCCTCTACCAAATGAACATTAAAAACCTTTTGATACGTGAGCAAGTAGGGGACGATCAATTCATAGAAAAAAACGCCGGAAGTTCGAGACACCAAGGCCTGGAACTTGGAATGGACTACATGCTATTTTCGTCTACATCAAAAATTCAGGTAAACCCCTTTGTGAATTACAACCTCAACCATCACAAATTCACTGATTTTACGGATAACGGTGTTAACTATTCCGGTAACGATTTGACCGGAGTGCCAAAACATCGGTTGACCATAGGCCTCCAAAATCGTTTCTTTACCCATTATTATCTGAATCTTATTTATCAACATGTGGGAAGCATCCCTTTGACCGATGCCAATGATGTATACAGTGATGCCTTCAATTTGTTCAATTTCCGCACCGGCTATCGCAAAAAACTAACGCCAAAATTCACGTTGGGAGTGGATTTTGGCGTCAATAATGTATTCGATATTTTATATGCCCGCTCCGTGCTCATCAACACCCAAGGATTTGGCGGGACAGAGCCGCGCTATTATTATCCGGGAGACGGACGTAATTACTATGGTGCCATTAATTTGGCCTATGCGCTTTAAGCATCCATTTTTTGTAGCCAAGTACGCATGTCCACGGCTTTGTGGATGAGTTCTTTCAATGCTGAAATAGCTACCCGTTCCTGCTCCATGGAATCCCTATGGCGTATGGTGACCGTTTGGTCCTCCAAAGTCTGGTGGTCTACAGTAATACAAAATGGAGTTCCATTGGCATCCTGCCTTCTATAGCGTCTGCCAACGGCATCCTTTTCATCATAGGTAACATTGAAGTCCCATTTTAGGTCATCCAAAATTTGTTGGGCCACTTCAGGCAATCCATCCTTTTTGACCAAAGGTAAAATAGCCGCTTTGGTAGGTGCCAATACGGCCGGAAGCTTAAGAACGGTTCTAAAAGTTCCATTTTCCAATTCCTCTTCCTGCAATGAATTGGAGAAAACGGCCAAAAACATACGGTCTAGGCCTATAGATGTTTCCAGAACATAGGGGACATAATTTCTATTTGTCTCATGATCAAAGTACTGCAGCTTTTTACCGGAGAATTTTTCATGGCTACCCAAATCGAAATCGGTTCTGGAATGGATTCCTTCCAGTTCCTTGAATCCAAATGGGAAACGGAATTCGATATCCGCTGCGGCATCGGCATAGTGGGCCAATTTCTCGTGGTCATGGAACCTATAGTTATCTTCGCCCATACCCAAGGAAAGATGCCATTTCATTCGATGCCCCTTCCAATACTCGTACCATTCCTGTTGGGTCCCGGGCTGTATGAAAAATTGCATTTCCATTTGTTCGAATTCCCGCATACGGAAGATGAACTGTCTTGCAACGATTTCGTTCCTGAAGGCCTTACCTGTTTGGGCTATCCCAAACGGGATTTTCATCCTTCCGGCTTTTTGAACGTTCAAAAAGTTCACAAAAATTCCCTGTGCGGTCTCTGGACGTAAATAAAGGTCCATCGTATTTTCAGCACTGGCGCCCAACTTGGTCCCGAACATTAAATTGAACTGTTTGACATCGGTCCAATTTTTGGAACCGGACATTGGGCATGCAATATCCAATTCCTCGATCAGGGCCTTAACATCCGCAAGATCTTCCTTTTCTAAAGACTTTGCCATTCGGCTTAGAATGCTCTTGCCCTGTTCCAGGTATTCGACCACCCTAGGGTTGGTCTCCAGAAATTTCTGCTTATTGAAATTTTCCCCAAAACGCTTTTCAGCCTTAGCGACCTCCTTTTCTATTTTGGCATCGATTTTACCTACATAATCCTCTATGAGGACATCTGCCCTATATCGTTTCTTGGAATCCTTATTGTCGATCAATGGGTCGTTAAAAGCATCTACGTGACCGGAAGCCTTCCATATGGTGGGGTGCATGAATATGGCGGCATCGATACCCACAATATTCTCGTTCAATTGAACCATGGCCTTCCACCAATAGGCACGAATATTATTTTTTAGCTCAACACCGTTATGGCCGTAGTCGTAAACGGCGCTTAGACCATCATAAATTTCACTGGACTGGAATACGTAACCATATTCCTTTGCATGGGAAATTACCTTCTTAAAATTATCTTCTTGATTTGGCATGTGGCAAAAATAGAATATTAGTCAAAAAGAAGGGAATTTATTTTAATTGAAATTCCGAAGAAGTAATCAGGCGTTCGTCCTCAAACACGTTCAAAGTGTACGTTCCTTCCTTCAAAGATCCCTCCGGTACTGTCACATAATCACAGATAGAAGTTTCTTCTCCAAAATATTGAAATTCCACCCTTTTACTGTAAACATTACCGTTCACTGTAATGGTATTTGCATTGTCCTCTACAATCTGTTTGTTGGTGTCTAAAAATTGCAGATAGATTACCTTTTCGGATTTTATTACCTCAGGATCTGCTAATACGGTAACACAACCACGCAATTTTTCTATAGTAGATGCTTTATTGGTGCCCACGGGGCGGGAACCCCTTAGCCTAAAGCCGCTTCCCTCCGAGTAATCCATTTTTAAATAGTTCTTGACCTTTAACTGCTGGTTGAGTTCCATTATCTTTCTGCGCTGCAGGGCCTCCGCTTCTGCCAAACTAGTACTATTGGCCTGTAAAAGTTCTATTTGTTTTCTGGCTTCGTCGTACTTGTCTGTCAACAATAGATTGTTATATCTGAGAAAATTATTTTTTAGCTTTAAACTATCGTTTTTGGCCTCCAACCTTCGCAATTCGGTTTTAAATTCCCTAAGCCTATCAATGGTAAAGTTCAATCTTCCCACGGAATCCTTAAGCTGTTGTACCTGAAACTTTGCATCTTGCAGCTCAATATCGTTCATTTCGTTCAATGCGGAAAGTCTGTCCAGATCGGCCTTCATCAGCGTTAGATCTTTAACTAGAACCTCTTTTTGTTGTTCTAGGAAACCTATTTCCGATTTGGATTGGGCATGACTGTAATAAAAGGCAATTAGGATACCAATTATAACAGCGGCCATAGCGGCAAGGATTATTTTATAATTGAATTTAGTATCTTGGTTGTCCATCCAATTAATGGGCATTTAGTAGGTTAAATAATGTAGCAAGAATTGATTCTCACCAAGCTTTCAAATATAGCAAATGATATAAACACCCTCCTATTTCCTCATACATGTTTTGGATGTAATGATCGATTAACTAGAGGAGAGAAGCTCTTGTGTACCGTTTGTCGATATCAATTGCCACTCACCGATTATACCTTTAACGAAGAAAACCCTGTAGATCGTATCTTTTATGGTAGAATTAACATAAAAAAAGCAAGTTCCTTCCTTCATTTTACGGATTATGGCATCGTAAAGAACCTCATTCACCATCTAAAATATAAGAACCAAGAGCATATTGGGGAATTTCTAGGTAATTGGTACGGACAGATATTAGTGGAAAACAACCATCTCCCTAAAGTAGATTTTGTTATTCCTGTTCCCATACACAGAATAAAACTAAGGAAGAGGGGATATAACCAAACAGCCCTTTTTGCAAAACAATTGGCAACCCATTTGAACTCCCAATATTTAGACCATGTACTGATCAAAACCGCCAATACAAGGACACAGACAAAAAAGAACCGCTTGGCTAGGTGGTATGATAATAAATCATTGTACACATTGGTAGATGCCCATTTGTTGGAAAATAAAGCCATTTTGCTAGTCGACGATGTAATCACAACAGGTGCTACAATGGAACTATGTGCTGGGGAACTTTTAAAAATAGAAGGCACGTCCCTGTTCTTGGCGAGCATTGCAATTGTGGATTAGATTCTAAGGAATATATCGTTTCTTTGCCCTATACTATTATCCTATGTTACGTAGAATCCTAGGCTACATATTCATTTTACTCTCAATTACCGCATTTTATCAATGCGCGAGAAAGGGAACGCCCACAGGAGGCCCCAAAGATGTCACCCCGCCCGTTCTGCTGCGTGCCGAACCGGAAAACATGAGCGTTAATTTCAAGGGGAATAAAATACGGCTCTATTTTGACGAGTTGGTAAAATTGGAAAAAGTTCAAGAACAACTGATCGTATCGCCCCCGCTAAAATATCAGCCTTTGTTAAGTCCGCAAGGCGGTGCCAACAAGTTTGTCGAAATCATAATACAGGATACTTTAAAAGAAAATACAACCTATACCATAAACTTCGGTCAAAGTATTGTGGACAATAACGAAGGAAACCCCAACCCATTTCTAACCTATGTATTTTCCACGGGCAATTATATAGACTCTTTGGAGCTGCGAGGTGTGGTTAAGGACGCCTTCAATAAGGAAGCCGACGATTTTATAAGTGTCATGCTTTATAGTATAGATTCAAGTTACACGGATTCTACGATATTCAAGAGGCCACCTAATTATATTACCAATACCTTGGACAGTGCCATCATCTTCAATTTGAAAAACTTAAAAGAAGGAACGTATGCCCTTTTTGGAGTAAAGGACCAGGCAAAGAACAACGTTTTTGACCAGAATACGGATAAAATAGGATTTATCAACGATACGATCCATTTGCCCACGGATTCCATATACCTGCTCAATCTTTTTAAGGAAGTACCAGATTACGGTATAACCGTACCTACTTACGCCGCAAAAAATAAAATAATTTTTGGGTATTACGGTGATGGAAAGAGCATGGAGATAAGTCCCATTTCCAATATACCAGATACCGTGAGCTACAAAATCCTAAAAGAAAGGGAGAAGGACACCTTAAATTTCTGGTTTACTCCTTATGGCATGGATTCCCTTCTTTTTACCGTTAGAAACGAAAGTCTTAAACTGATAGATACATTTAATGTGAAGAGTAGAAAAGTGGGAATAGATTCCCTTAAATTGTCCCCTAGCCAAACGGGAACCATGAATTTTGAAGAACGTTTTTCACTATGGGCCAATACTCCTATTAGCTCCATTGACAGTACCAAGTTTAGTATTTTCAAACAGGATACCCTACAGCTGCTACACACGGTAGCATTGGATACTTTGGGAAATCATGTAAATTTCAATTTTGAAGTAGGACCCAATGAAAAATACAAAATACAAATGCTTCCCGGTGCTGTAACCGATTTTTTTGGCACTACGAACGATTCTATAAATTTTAACCTGAATACCAAAAGTTTTGCGGACTATGGAAACCTTACCGTTAATTTAAGTGGCAATTCCATAGAATATCCGGTCATTTTGGAATTGACGAATGAAAAAGGGGAGGTGCAAAGAAAACAAATTGCAAAGGAAGCCCAGATTTTTGAATTCAATCACATAAATCCCGGGAAATATTTAATTCGGGCTATATTCGATGCCAACAATAATGGGGAATGGGATACGGGAAATTACCTTAAAAGAACGCAACCAGAAAAAATTGCATACTACCCAAGTACGATAGAGATGCGGGCAAACTGGATTGAAAACATTACCTTTAATATTCTTGATTAAAACCGTATTAATGAGATTATTTGTAATTGCCATATTTTTATTAGCAAGTGGATCCACAATTTTTTCACAGGTTAATTACGTCAATGAAGAAGGTAATATATTGCAAACTGGAAATCTTGATGCTCCGTTTTTAAGGGCGTCCCAAACAACGGGAAATAAAATAGTAGGTAGTATCTATCTAAATGTAGAATGGGAACAAGCTATTATCACGAATCTATCAAATAAAAAATCATCAAAACTTCTCGCCAGGTTCAATGCTTACCACAGTGAAATCGAGGTTTTAAGAGAAGATATTACTTCGGCACTTTTACCCGTAGACGGAATACAAGTAAAACTTAATGGTAAAACCTTTGTACCGCTCAAGATAGCGGGAAAAAATAAATCCATTTTTGCTGAAATTCTTTACGAGGGAGAGAAAAGCCTTTACAAGGTTTACAACATTAAAATCAACAAAGCCCCTTCAGATGCTAAATTGTTGAACATGGAAAGCGAGGACAAAGTTGAGATAACTTTCAATTATTACTATAGTAAAGATGGTAGTCAGGTCGTAGAAATACCCACAAGCAGAAGGTCTATGAAATCTGAATTACCTTCCCATTATATGGAAATCTTAAAGAAGGAAAAGTTATCTCCTAAAAATGAGGAAGATTTGATTCAATTGTTCTCAATCCTTAACTCCAAGTAATTGGAACTTGTCCCTATCCTGAAGGAATTTTAATTTTTTCCGTACCTCCAAAAGATGGTCCTTATCGATATTAACCGATAGTACTTCTTCCTTTTCCGAAAAAATTAATTGTTGACCCAGGGAATCATATATGGCGGAGTGTCCAACATATTCCAGCCCTTTTTCATCCATTCCAATTCTATTGACACCAATACAATAACTCATATTTTCAATGGCTCTTGCCTTTAACAGCGTATCCCATGCTTCAACTCTTGGTTTTGGCCAATTTGCCACGTATACCAATATATCATAATCGGTGGTGTTTCGGCTCCAAACCGGAAATCTAAGGTCATAACAGATCATAAGGTTTATTTTGAACCCCTTGTAATCCACGATCAAATGTTTATTTCCTGCTTGGTATTTTTCGTTTTCGCCTGCCAAGGTAAATGTGTGTCTTTTATCATAATGATGTACCTCTGCCTTTGGGGTTACAAAAAATAATCTATTGAAATGTAAACCACGTTCTGAATAAACTATACTCCCAACAATTGCGGCATTCAGTTCCTTCGCTTTTTCCTGCATCCATGCTACGGTAATACCGCCCTGCTTGGCATCCAAGTTTTCAGGAGACATTGTAAAGCCCGTAGTAAACATTTCCGGTAACACGATTACGTCCACGGCATTTTTTAGGGTGGCAATCTTGGAAGAAAAGTAATCCCTGTTTAGTTCGGGCTGTTCCCAAATAATTGGAGACTGGACCAAGGCAAGCTTAAGTTCGTTTTTCATTTTAAACAAAGTGGTTCAAATATTCATTTTAAAGGTTGCGTCCTTACAACTATCATTTCAATAATTCAATTAGCTTGGGGTTGCCTTTTGTCTTGGCATGGTCCAAGGCCGTATTTCCCCTTTGGTCCTTAACTGTTTTATCCGCTCCATTATCAACCAGAAGTTGGACCAGTTCAAATTTATCGAACATTGCCGAATAAATTAGTGCGGTTGCACCCATTGTATTTTGCAAGTCCATTTTTGCACCATTGTCCATCAACAGTTTTGCAGCATCCAAGTAACCCTTAAAACACACACCCATTAAAGGTGTGTTGCCAGCGGCATCCGTGGCATTTATGTTCGCCCCGGATTCAAGTAATAATTGGGTTATTTCCAATTGGTTGTAATATGTGGCCAATACCAGCGGGGTAGACCCCCTTTCATCCCTGGAATTTACAAGTTCCGGTTCAATGGTTAAGGATTTCTTTACTCCTTCCAAATCTCCACTCCTAATTTGATCGTAAATGGTAAATTTCATATCTCTTAAAATATAATGTAACTAATCAGTCTACTTGAAATTCAAATTTAGCGATTAGGTTCAATGCTTGAATCACGTTCATTCCGTTTTTGATGGTGGTATCGATTACGGATCGGATTTTGGCAAAATTCTGAGCATTTCTGGGGTTTTTGAACTGGCCCGATATTTTTTGTTTTACCTTGACATTTCGAATCGCTTGC
>NZ_MDGL01000127.1 GCF_002742265.1 Maribacter sp. 4G9 | reverse complement strand
ATCATAATTTTGTTTTTTGGCGGACTTGGAGCATTAATGTAAAATAAAAAACGGTTGGCAACACCGTGTATAATTCATTGCTGGTTCTGGTTTGCTTACGAAAATCCTCGCGGATTTTCTATTCGGTTTTTATTTGCTAAATTAGGTGCTTAAAAACCGCAACAAATCATACACAAACACGTTAGCATACATTTAAAAAAAAATGATGAACCAAATTCGACCGATATTTTTATTCCTTTTAGTAGTCTTTTTCGGATGTAAGGATTCAAAATCTACAAAAACGGAAAAAGCTGAAAAACCATTAGAAAAAGCTGAAAAAATTGTAGTGACAAAACCAACAGTCAGTTTCACCTTCGACGATGGAAACACATCAAATTTAGCAGGTTTTCAATTTGAGGAATGGAATAAAATGATTTTGTCCCATCTTGAAAATGAAAATCTAAAGTCTGTGTTTTTCGTTACAGGAAAGAACAAGTCGGATAAAAAAGGACAGTTTTTACTTAAAAGCTGGAACGATAACGGACATAAAATAGCGAATCACTCATTTTCTCATCCATATTTTAATTCCGAAGAAAATGATTCGCATCTTTTTGAGAGCGAACTTAATAAAACCGATGCCATTATTTCAAACCTTAGTAACTATATTAAACTATTTCGTTTTCCATATTTAAAAGAGGGTCAGAACCCTTCAAAAGTTGACAGCATTAGAAATATTCTCGCCAATAATGATTACCAAAACGGTTATGTAACTATTGATGCTTCTGACTGGTACGTTGACCAACGTTTAATAACCAGAATCAAAGAAGTTGGAATCGAAAAAACGGAAATTGATGGATTTCGCGACTTTTATGTTCAGCATATTATGGAAAGAGCCAACTATTATGAAAAACTTTCAAAGGAATTAAACGGCAGACACATTAATCATACTTTATTACTTCATCATAATTTGACATCTGCCCTCTTTTTGGACGACCTCATAAATAAATTTAAAGAAGAAGGCTGGGTATTAATAGATGCGGAAAAGGCATATCAAGATAGTATATTTGAAAAAATTCCTGACCCAAATTTTGCGGGAGAAAGTTTAATCTATTCTATGGCGAAACAATCTGGAAAATATGGAAAATCATTACGCTATCCAGCCGAAGACGGTAGATATGAAAAAACCAGAATGAATGAACTTGGTTTATAAGCAGAACGCATAAAAACGTATGCTAACAATGTATAAAAAAAATAGGGCGGAATGGTGCTTAAACAAAGGGTTTGGGCGTATTTATAAAGTCGCCAAATCTTTTGATTTGGCTTTTAGAAAAATAAGGTAAAAACAAAATGCAAAAGATTTGGCTTTTTGCTTAACGGAAAGAACATAGCTTACCACCCGCCCTACTTTTCTTATACTAACCGTTGGCGGTAATTAGGGTATTTAATTATCATCCAGCTAACCTCAAAATAAATATCTAATGAAAAAAACTTGTTTATTAATCGGCTTTTTAGTTTTGTCAACATGCTTTTTTTCATGTGATTCAAAACAAAGTAATTCTAAATTAAATATTGAAAAATCCGAATACACTCATGATTCAGCTTCTGTTGATACGATTTCACCAGAACAAAAAGAACTTGACTCTTTTTATTCCTTAATGGCATATGCAGTAGTCAATAAAGAATGGCAAGATAACATTAAGCAAGAATCAAGTAGAGGATATAACATTGGTTCTGTGTTAGTTGATAGTGATAAATATGTTGTTAACTGGGCGAGAAATTCAGTGAATAGTACAATGAATGAAACACAACATGGTGAAGTGCGTTTGATACAGTCCTATTTAGACAGTATTCATTCCTTTTCTTTAAAAGGCTTCTCAATATACAGTACATTAGAACCATGTGCAATGTGTTCTGGGATGATGAAAATGACTCAATTGTATAGAACCATTTATGGACAAACAGATCCAGCCTATGGAAAGGCATTGGAAAGACTCCAATTAAAAACGGACCCATGTTGTAGTGAGGGTTACTCGCCATATCCACGACCTGTAATTTCAGACAAATCACCTGATCCTATTTCAGTGGAAATAGATTCCGCATATGCTCAATACAATGGAAAATATATAGTTAAGTTTTTAGCAACACCAGATGCTAAACTATTATTTGAAAAAGCATCAGATATGTTTCAACAATATAACAAAGCTAAATATGAAGAAAATCAAAAGTATATCGATAGTGCTCATACATTTTATAATTTTGTTGTACTTCCCATTAAGTAGCAAATAAAAACTACCGCCAACACCGTGTATAAAACATAGCTAATAAGTGCTAAACCAAAAGGTTTGTACCTATTTACAAAGACCGCCAAATTTTTAAATTTGGCTTTTGAAATAAAAAAGTAAAAACAAAATATAAAAATTCGGCTCTGTGTTTATCCGAAAAGTTAGCGTCTTTTAACACGCTACGTTTCATACACAAGACCGTTAGCAAAAATTATGAAGCAAAATTCCGTAAATGATTCAGAGAGATATTTTATTCCCAAAGTTGAGGAATACTTTTCTGAATTTGTTGAATTTTATGGCGGAAAAGTAATTGATAAACTTGATGGGAATTTAGCCGACAGACCAAATGCAGATTATCTATTTGAAAACCCTGAATTAATCGCTGAACTGAAATGTTTTGAAAAGGATATTTTTTCTGGAAAAGATGAGTTTCCTAAAATGGAAAGATTACTTACGAAATGGACAAATAAAAAAATGATAACTGATGCACAATTGCGTGCATATACTTTTAGAGGTGCGCCTTTACCAATCGAGTGTCGAAAGGATATGGTTCAAGTTGCTTCCAAAACCATTGAACGTGCAATTCACAAAGGTAACAAGCAAATAGAAGTTAGTAAGTCAACATTTGAAAAACCAAATTCAAATGGTGTTCTATTTCTTGTTAATGACGGGAATTACTTTTTTACGAACGAACACTTTTTAGGAATTATAAGTAATATTCTTGGTCGTAAATACAGAAATCCTTCATTTGATGTTATTGTTTATTTGACAATTAACCAAACCAGTCAAATTCAGAAAAGTCCATACGATTATACGGTTTGGGTCCCAATCTATACAAGAATAGATGAAAATGGAGAAACTATAAAAGACGAAAAATTATTTTATTTTATAAATGATGTTGGTAGAAAATTTGCTGATTTTTATGAATTGAAAAGTGGAGAAAATATTAAAGATAAACGTGAGTTTAGCGACACAGAAAAAGGAATTGAAGAAATTAAAAAGCATAAGTATATTCCGAAAAAAATAATTTATGGAAAATAACTTTTGCTAACAAAGAACTGAGGTAAAAAACAAACAAATTCTTCCTTAATTTGAGACATTATTATTCCACGCTCATAGGTTCAATAACTTGATTCTTTGAGCTTTTTTTATTCAATCCATCTTCTATTTATCTTGGCAGTATGGAAACGTAAGTTTCATCATATGGTCTACCAGATTTTGCAATAGC
>NZ_MDGL01000126.1 GCF_002742265.1 Maribacter sp. 4G9 | reverse complement strand
GTCAAGGGTAGCTCCCGTCAAGTTCTGGTCATCCGTGCTGCCCGCTGCAAGTTCAGACAAGGCCCCCTCTACATCCGTGGCCGTAAAGTTGCCTCCGGCATCAGTGATGTTCACCTCCGAGGCCGTCTGGTCATCCGTACCCACCAAACTCGATAGGTCCACAGTGGCCGAGGTTCCGCCCTCGATGTCTATCTGTAACTGGTTGCTACCGTCAAGGGTAGCTCCCGTCAAGTTCTGGTCATCCGTGCTGCCCGCTGCAAGTTCCGACAAAGCACCTTCTACATCGGTTGCCGTGAAGTTTCCACCTGCATCCGTAATATTCACTTCGGAAGCTGTTTGGTCGTCGGTGCCGACAAGCCCGGATAAATCCACCGTCTCGGAAGTACCTCCCTCGATGCCGATGGTAAGTTCGTTCGTAGCGCCGTTGAAACTCGAACCACTGATATTCTGGTCGTCGGTTCCTGTACCATCTTGAAGTCCCGACAGATCAATTACAGGATCTATCTGATTTGGAACGTTCAATGTAAGGTCGGTACCTGATAACGAGCCTCCAGTAACAAAGTCGTTCCCATCTGAACCACCTGCAAGTACAAGCGCATCTATACGAGCATCAATTTCTTCGAGTACACCCTCTACCTCAGTATTGGCGAAGTTTCCTCCTACATCAGCAACGGTCACTTCAGCTGCCGTCTGGTCATCGGTGCCGACAAGTCCGGATAAATCCACCGTCTCGGAAGTACCTCCCTCGATGCCGATGGTAAGTTCGTTCGTAGCGCCGTTAAAGCTGGAACCACTTATGTTCTGGTCGTCCGTGCTTCCCGCTGCGACCTCGTCGATGGCAGACTGTACGTCCCCTGCCGTAAGGCCCGAAGTGGAGTTGTCATAGGTGACCTCACCTGCCGTCTGGTCGTCCGTGCCCACCAAACTCGATAGGTCCACAGTGGCCGAACTACCCCCTTCAATATCTATCTGTAACTGGTTGCTGCCGTCCAAGGTAGCTCCAATTAAATTCTGGTCGTCCGTGCCGACAAGTCCGGATAAATCAACCGTCTCCGAAGTTCCACCCTCTATGCCGATGGTAAGTTCGTTCGTAGCACCATTAAAGCTGGAACCGCTTATGTTCTGGTCGTCCGTGCTTCCCGCTACGACCTCGTCGATGGCCGACTGTACGTCGCCTGCCGTTAGACCGGAGGTGGAGTTGTCATAGGTCACCTCACCTGCCGTCTGGTCGTCCGTGCCCACCAAACTCGATAGGTCCACAGTGGCCGAGGTTCCGCCCTCGATATCTATCTGTAACTGGTTGCTGCCGTCCAAGGTAGCTCCAGTCAAGTTCTGGTCGTCCGTGCTGCCCGCTGCAAGTTCCGACAAGGCCCCCTCTACATCCGTGGCCGTAAAGTTGCCGCCCGCGTCCGTAATATTCACTTCGGAAGCTGTTTGGTCATCCGTACCCACCAAACTCGATAGGTCGACCGTGGCCGAACTACCTCCTTCAATATCTATCTGTAACTGGTTGCTACCGTCAAGGGTTGCTCCCGTCAAATTCTGGTCATCCGTGCTGCCCGCTGCAAGTTCAGACAAGGCCCCCTCTACATCCGTGGCCGTAAAGTTGCCTCCGGCATCAGTGATATTCACCTCCGAGGCCGTCTGGTCGTCCGTGCCCACCAAACTCGATAGGTCCACAGTGGCCGAGGTTCCGCCCTCGATATCTATCTGTAACTGGTTGCTGCCGTCCAAGGTGGCTCCCGTTAGGTTTTGATCATCCGTGCTGCCCGCAGCAAGTTCGGACAATGCGCCTTCTACGTCAGTAGCGGTGAAGTTGCCGCCAGCGTCCGTGATATTAACCTCTGAGGCCGTCTGGTCGTCCGTACCCACTAAACTCGATAGGTCCACAGTAGCCGAACTACCCCCTTCAATATCTATCTGTAACTGGTTGCTGCCGTCCAAGGTGGCTCCCGTTAAATTCTGGTCGTCAGTGCTGCCCGCTGCAAGTTCCGACAAAGCACCCTCTACGTCAGTAGCGGTGAAGTTTCCACCGGCATCCGCGATGTTCACCTCGGAGGCAGTCTGGTCGTCCGTATTGTCCAAGTACCCACTCAGGTCAACGGGCGTAGCGTCGTTGGTCAAACTCAATATATTCGAGCCGTCCAGCTCTAAATCCTGCTCATCAGTGTCGACCCCCGCGGTAATATCCGCTAAGGGAACGCTCACCGTATTGTTGTCGCTATCGGTGATGACAAGATCAGTACCCGATACCGCGAAGGTAGCATTCGTTGTGTTTGTATCCGTCGCAGCGGCCAACGCTGCAAGGGAAACGGATAATATAGTACCGTCTGAATCTTCCAGTTCCAAATTGGAACCGTTGATTTCCAATCTATCGTTTGTTGTATTTGTGTCAATATCGGCCAAGGCCAAGGTTACCGTTCCGCCATCGGAATCCGTCAATATTATATTCGTGCCGTCCTCGGTCAAGCTCGTGTTCGTGGTGTTCGTGTCCACTCCGGCGGTGATGTCCGCCAGGGCCACCGTTACCGTTCCGCCATCACTGTCCGTGATGACCAAATCCGTTCCGACTACCGCGAAGGTGGCGTTGGTCGTATTGGTGTCCGTGGCAGCGGCGATGTCCGCCAATGGAATCGTTACCGTGTTGCCGTCACTGTCCGTCAATATAAGGTTCGTACCGTCCTCCGTTAGGCCGGTGTTCGTGGTGTTCGTGTCCGTCAATGCCGCGATGTCCGCTACGGGGACGCTCACCGTGTTGCCGTCGCTGTCCGTGATGACCAAATCCGTGCCGACTACCGCGAAGGTGGCGTTGGTCGTATTGGTGTCCGTAGCAGCGGCGATGTCCGCCAATGGAATCGTTACCGTTCCACCATCGGAATCCGTCAAGATAAGGTTCGTGCCGTCTTCCGTTAAGCTCGTGTTCGTGGTGTTCGTGTCCACTCCGGCGGTGATGTCCGCCAGGGCCACCGTTACCGTTCCGCCATCACTGTCCGTCAATATAAGGTTCGTACCGTCCTCCGTTAGGCCGGTGTTCGTGGTGTTCGTGTCCGTCAATGCCGCGATGTCCGCTACGGGGACGCTCACCGTGTTGCCGTCGCTGTCCGTGATGACCAGGTTCGTGCCGACTACCGCGAAGGTCGCGTTGGTCGTGTTCGTGTCCGTGGCAGCGGCAATATCGGCCAAGGCCAAGGTTACCGTTCCGCCATCGGAATCCGTCAATATTATATTCGTGCCGTCCTCCGTTAAGCTCGTGTTCGTGGTGTTCGTGTCGGTCAGGGCGGCTATTTGTGCCAATGGAATGCCTACCATATTGCCGTCAGAATCTACCATGACTAAATCTGTACCCATAACCAAAAAAGCGTTATTGGTCGTATTGGTGTCGATTGCAGCAGCGATATCTGCTAGTGCTACAGTTAACGAATTACCGTCGCTGTCCGTCAATATTAGGTCCGTGCCGTTCTCAGTAAAACTAGCATTAGTAGTGTTATTATCACTTGAGGTCAATTCCCAGGAATTACCGTCCCAAAAAAAGATGGTACCCGTATTGGTATTCACGTACAAATCACCAAGATCTGCCCCACCTGGAGTATTAGCACCAGCGGTGGTTACCGCCGTACCCTGCAATACCTCACAGTTACACTGATCTTCAAGTGTTACGGTTGTTTGTGCGAACGTTATTCCGGATAGCAATAAAAATATCCATAAAATTCTTTTGTCCATCGCCTTATGTTTACTTAAATACTTTGTCATTTTAAAATTGACCTTATTATTACTGTTGTTCAAATCCATATTTGCCAGGTGCTCAATTTCAACCGCAGATAGACCATGGCATAATAATTCTTTACAAAATTAGATTTACAGCTAGCCTAGTGAAATATTTGTTGTGTAAGTGGAATTTCACACGGTCTAGCTCTTGAAAAATGAGGTTATAACTTTTAAAAAAGCTCAAAAAAAGATGGGCACTTTATCGATAAGCCCAATATTCACAGTGCTTTAAAAAGGGCCATATGTAGTCCAAAAACTACACTTACCAATAGCTTCCTTCCAACTATTTAATTCTTTTTTATACGGTAGGTAATCCTCTTATTTGTAATTAAGGAGTTTGCCCTAATTTCGCTTAAAGGAGAAAATTCAGAAGTGCTATTTGAAATGGTAGCCGTTGCCGTTATTAATTCTCCAATGTTGACACCAGGAGGCAAGGCGATGCTAAACTTGAACTTATTGGTATTGTCCGTATTTCCATCGGTATCCGTATAGGGTAACACCTTTGAGTCCAAATCCGATCCACCACCTTCCACCATGGTCGCAACGTACACCTGACCTTCCCCATAATCCCTTAAAAGACCTAGTTGGTTGTCCCCTGCATTGGCCGTACCCTCGTTGATATCGGTCATAAAAAACTCCAAGGTAGCTCCAGGACGCGACCAACCTTCTATGGTTATGCTCGTACTGCTCCCATAAACACCAGATATTATAGGGAAATTGAGGCTGCCATTAGGTCCTCCATCGGCATCGTTTAGGTCATTCAATGTGACCCCATCGCCTAAAATATCTATACCCAAAGCGGGTGCATTGGTACCATTTGCATAAAATGAGTTTTGACTTATAAGATTACCAATTCCAGAACCAACTAGAGCGATACCGGCACTCCCATTATTATGTATCACATTATTGGTTATCTGTGAGTTGCTGCCTGCTAATTCAATCCCCATGTCCTCTGCTCCAGTACCACAATTTCCACCGTCTTGACCGGATCCAGTAATCGTATTTTCCGAAATAATAAGATTTCCCGATGATGAGGCCGCATCTATACCCAAGGAGGCCGCATTCTCTATCAAATTTTGTTGTATCACAATACCACTGCCCCCGTTGATCATAATATTGTCATCACAGGCCGCATCTCCATTTGAGGTAATATGATTATTCTGGATAATGTTTGACGTTCCACCATTAACTAGTATCCCAGTGTCCGTATTGGTGGCAATATAGTTGGAATCGACCAATACATTTCCACCTAAATTCTCCACAGCTATGTCGATATCACCTGCATTTACTCCAGTAGCATTTACCCCCAAAAGGTTGTTTTGAACATCAATACTTCCACCATCTATTCTGATGCCAGCGTTGTTATTGGCATATATCGAGAGGTTCCTAATTTGGGTATTATTCGCATTAATTTTAAACACATCACCACCATTCCTATGGACCTGTATTTCTGGCAAGTCATAATTGGGCAAAACAATGGCAGATGTACCTACCGAACTGCCCCCGGCACCTATGGAACCGGTATTAGTGTTACCAGAATATGCTGTCTGAGTACGCCCATCAATTTTAGTATTATCCGAAGTAATATTTGAAAGAGGGTTTACATTGGATATAAAAATATCAAAATACCCTCCAGAATAATTGGAATCCGCTGATCTACCAAGTGAATCGCCAGAGGATGGTATCATAAAAACAGACGTATCTTCACCCGAAGCTGGATCAAATAGGGCATTGGCCTCAATATCAAGACCTGTCTCATCCAAATTATTGGAATTTACGATAAACTGTTCCAACGATCCTTGACCGTCTTCATTGGTATTAACAATTGTATTGAAATTAAAACCGAAATCGATGTTACCAAGTCCTCCCCCAGCAATAGTCACGGAACTAGTTGTTTGAGCACCAGAAAAAATTCCGGCTCCGACATCTTGTTGGCTTGGTAATGCTCCACCAATTTCACTGGTAATATAATTATATGAGGTACCGTTATGTGATGTCCTGTACGTTTGTATTGGCAAACAAGTGGAACAGGCACTTCCCCCTCCCCTGCTTGACCTAACAGTAGAATTTACCACACGGATATTATATGTGCCATCTGCCATGCCCCCAAAAGAGTAATCGCCATTGGAATCCGTTGTAGTGGAATTCCATAGATTTCCAAAATTATCAAAGATTTCAACTGTGGCACCAACGACTGGAACCCCCGAAGCTGTTGCCATATTTCTACTACTACCACCCCCATAATTAACATCCTCAAAAACGGTACCCGCAATCAAATTGGACTGAACCTTAAGTACCACAGCATTGGAGATAACAAAATCCTGACCCATGGCTACATTGGCCGTAAATTGAGTATCCCCAGGATCTAGAATACTAGTTAAGTCATAAGTATCCCAATCCAAACCGTAAGAGGTTGTAATATTTATGGTTGTAGGTGTAGTATTGTCATAAATTGTACTATTATATGGGTTGTTTCCGGTTTGACCGCCATCCCCAGTCAAATTAACAGCGGGATCTCCTGGCACACTAATGGAAAGATTTTCTACAACTGATCCGGTACCCGCACCTACGATATTCTCATCACCTTCCCAAGAGAGAAAGGATGCCTTGGAACCTGCTCCGCTAATAGCATAAAAACTGTCTAGAGTATAACTATTGGTGTCGTCGCTTATTCCATAAAAACCTTGGTAGACATTAATGGCTGATACAGGTAAAGAAGATTCTTCATAGAATACCATCAGTGCCCATCCCCCCAATACGGTGGAGGAACCGCAATAGTTAGCAGAATTATCGACATCTAAATCAGTGAACGTAAAATCAGCAGTGTTTAAATTTGCCTTTGCCCGAACAATTGAAGTAACATCACTTACGTAACCATTAAACTGCCTCGTGGTGATAAATGATGAATAAGCCTGGTCCGCTGTTACATTTTGCCCCTCAAAGGTAACATTCATATCCAAAGTAATATTAGAATGTGCCCAATAGAGGTATGCTTTTTCAATGTTCGCTCCTACAGGGATATCTACCAATAATGGTGCTTGAGAAGATGTTTGTATTTGACAAGCATCGTTAGGACTGCTCGTACTATTGGGAAGCGTACGTAACGACCCGCCGGTTGAAGTGAAGTCAAAGTTTCCATTAAATTCCTGTACCAATACCAATGGTGCATTTACAGGTACTTCATCATCGTCTATAGTAATTACACCGGTATCTGTTATATCAACTGAAGGATTACTTGAGCCAACCAAATCCAATATGAAATTTTCTGGCCCCTCAACTGAACTGTCATCCAAAATTGGAACTGTAACAGTTTCTGTATCACCTGGCGTACCACTAAAATTTATAGTTCCAGAGGTAGAAGTATAGTCCGATCCACTTACTGCAGTACCATTTATCGTTTGAAAATCTACCGTAAAACCCCCTCCCACGGTTCCACTGCTGTGGGTAACCGAAATATCAACGGTTCCTGCGGTTTCACTCACAGAGACATCAGTCACTTCAACTATAGGATTAAAAAATGCCGTAAATAACACATTGTCAATAAAAATAGTATCCCCATTTTTCCAGTCTGTATCCCTTGGAAAGAAAATTATAGCCGGATTTGAATTGATTTCCGCCGCAGTAAGGTTATAAGTAATGTACCTGTGGTATTGCTATCAATACTGCCTACCAGATTCCAAAATGCTGTATTGCTGTTATATATAAAAACATCCATAATCTCCCCACCTCTGGATGTTCCATCAAAATCCAATGTGAGTTGGGCATTAGAGGCACCGGCCAATGGTACAAACCTATAAATCCAATCATCATCACTATTTGAAAATCGCAAGCGACCGGAAGTTATTCTAGTTGATCCGTTATTGGCGCTATTATTATCATTCTGCTCAATCCAACTGGTACTAAAATTTTGGTTTCCGTCATTGTTAGAATACGAAGCTGAGCTAAAATTGTCCCTATAGGTATCCTGCCCAATAGCGATTTGACAAGCCATGGTCAAGACAAGAATTATGAATAATGGAAAAGACTTCATTTTAATTCAACTAGAATAATAAACGAAGTTAATACTTGGGGAAAGTACCAATAAACAATTGTTGTGAAAGAGCTTAGCGATGAAGTGTAGCTCTTGAAAAACGTTATTCACTCATATTTGAGGCTTCCAGAACGATAAAGACAGCCAATAGGCTGTCTTTTAAATCTTTAGATTATTTAGTGATATTATTCGAAAATAATGAATTCAGACCTTCTATTAACATCGTGTTTGGCAGCAGAACATGGTACTCCATCAGCACATTCATTCAACAATTTTGATTCCCCAAAACCTTCACTTAACAACCGGTCTTTTGAAATGCCCTTTTTCACCATATAATTAACAGTAGATTCCGCTCTTTTTTGGGATAACCATAAATTATAGGCAGCAGGCCCCCTACTATCCGTATGGGAATTGACCTTAATCTTCAAACTAGGATATTTTTCCATGGCCGCAATTACCTTTTCTATCTCTACTTCAGAGTCCTTTCTTATATTGTATTTATCAAAATCAAAATAAATCGTACTTAATTGCAAGAGTTTTGCCAAGTCGTCGCCATATCCGGCCGTTATACGGTCCCTTTCTAAATAAAAATCAATGATTTTTGGTTTACCATCAGATACTCCAATATACTCTTCATGAGGCGTATATCCTTCCATCAAAGCCCTAACAAAATTACCCTGATTGCAATCCAGCACTAGACTATAGGTTCCCTTAGAATCCGTAATCGTCGATAAGAGCTCTTCATTGTCCTCATTGATTACCTTAATAGTGGCACCAACCAATACTTGATTGGAAATCTTATCCCTTACCGTTCCCGTTACTTGTTGGATGCAATCAAATACCAAGAGTTCATTCTCTACAAACCCATAAATATCATCATAGCCCATTCCCCCTTCCCTATTGGAGGCGAAATAACCTTTTTTGTTTTCCTCGCTAAAAATAAAGGTAAAATCATCTTTAACGCTATTAACGGGATCGCCAACGTTCATAACGTTGCCATTAAAGTCCTTACGCTTTATTTTTGTCCCAAAAACATCCAAACCGCCCAATCCCGGATGTCCATCCGAAGAAAAATAGAGTATCTCCTCTTCGGTTACAAAAGGGAATGTTTCCCGGGCCTCTGTGTTTATATTACTTCCAAGATTTACCGGGGTACCAAAAGTACGATCCTTGTTAATTTCCACCATAAAAATATCAGAAGCACCTAGAGTCCCTGGCATGTCCGATGCAAAGTATAAGGTCTTTTCATCCGGACTCAAGGCAGGGTGTGCAACAGAATATGAATCGCTATTAAAAGGAAGTTCCTCTACCTCTCCCCAAGTACCATCTTCCATCATTTGTGCTCTAAAAATTTTCAGCCTAATGATGCCCTGCTCATCTTTTTTATATTTACCTTCTATAATGTTATTCCTAGTAAAATATAGGGTCTGACCATCCTTGGTTGTTATGGAGGTAGATTCATGTAAACGGGTATTTACATATTCATCCAACTTGACGACCTTGTTTAGGGATGCACTATCGGCATCTACTTTATATAAATCCAAAAAATCCTTCCCGTTCCATGTATGTCTATTTCTGGCAAAGTTCCCTGTGTCCCTATCGGAAGAAAAAATAAGCCCCTGTTCATAAAAAGACGGAGCAAAATCTGAATATGCCGAATTATATGAAAAGTTTTTTATTTCATATCTACCAGAATTCCTTTTAATTTCAGCCAGGTAATCCTCTGTACTCTTATATTGTTGTGCCCTTACATCATTGGAAGTGATTTCTGAGAACCTAGCCATTATTTCACCTGCCTTATCATATTTCTTCAAGGATTTTAAGGTTTGGGCATATTTGAAATAATCTTCTGCGGTTACTTCCGATTGAAATTCATTCACCAGTCTATCAAAGGTTTCACCTGCTTCCTTATATTCGGCATTATAGTAATACGAATTGCCCAATTTTCGCAGTAAATCAGCCGATACATACCCTTTGTCCAAGACCTTTTTATAAATATCGATGGCCGGACTAAAGGAATACTCTTCGTACTTCTCATTTCCCTTTTTTAAATACCGCTCTTGGGCAAATGATAGTCCAGAAGCCAATTGAGTGGTTATTATCAAAAAAAGGATAAATACTTTTTTAAACATGTGCATATTTTAGAAGAATCGAGGTGATACCAAACGTTGAAAAGATCTGACCAACTCAAACCTTAAAAAGACTTCAAAAGAGCCATCATTGAACTGGGTTCCACCAAGTTCCGTAGTTTCCCTATCATAGGCCAATCCTAACAAAAACTGTTCGGATATTTGAAAACCTACCAAAGCACTTGCTGCAGCGTCCCATCTGTATGCCGCACCAAAGGTAAATTTATCATTGAACATAAAATTGGCAGACAGGTCCACCTGTAAAGGGGCCCCTCCAACCACCTTGGTCAAAAGTGCCGGTTTAAATTTTAAATTTCCGTTCAGGTCAAACACATAACCGGTAATGACATAAAAATTGATTCTTTCTTTCGATAAAAATTCCAAGGCATTTGCATCAGTTTGGGAATTATCAAAGTGTTCCGTCTGTAATAGATTTGGAGCGGATAAACCTAGATAGAAATTATTGGTATGGTAGTACATCCCCAATCCAAAATTTGGCGAAAACCTATTTTCGATATTATCCGTACTTACAGGTTCCGCATCAAAATTTCTTAGTTTATTAAAGTCTAGGCTCAGAATATTGCCACCCGCCTTAAGTCCAAATGAAAGTTTTGCCTCCCTTGAAACATCTATGGTATAGGAAACCATTGCATCCAAATAAGTCTCCTGTACCGTACCATCTCCAATTTCGTCATTTACAATGGACACCCCATAGCCCAATTTGCTGTTTCTGATAGGGGAATGTAGGTTTAAGGTAAACGTACTTGGCGCACCTTCCAATCCGATCCATTGAGAACGGTATAGTCCTGCCATACTTAATTGCCCCCTAGATCCTACATAGCCAGGATTAACAGTCATGGTATTGTACATGTACTGAGTATATTGCGCATCCTGTTGCGCGCTTGCCCCATTTAAAAAGATAAAAGTAACAGCTAAAAAAGTTAGAATACAGTATCTGATTTTCATATAGTTATGCTTTTATCTGCTGATGTAAATATACTCACTATCCACAAAACTTTCCCCCTCCAAAGTCGTATAGTTAAATATGTAAAAGTATACCCCCGAAGGTAAATAATCTTCCACGCTCAGAGTAGATCGGCCCCTTGAACGGCCATCAAAAACATTATTTTGGTTATTATAGTTTTCCCCTTCGTAAACCGAAACTCCCCATCTATTAAAAATTTTCAAGGTACTTTGTCTTATATTTTCCGTACCTCGGATAAATAGAAAATCATTTTTACCGTCGCCATTGGGTGTCAACAATTGATTTACCTCGACCTTTAGGCTAATAATTTCCTCTACCAAAACACTTACGGTCGCCGTATCACAGTTACCTTCTGCATCACAAACCGTATACTCAAAACTATCCGTTCCATTAAATCCTTCCCGTGGAGTATAGGTTACCGTATCATCTGAAATATCGTCCGGGGTTCCGCCGTCGTTTATTTCCACTGTTCCATTTGCTGGGTCAGTTACCGTTAATTCCCCATCCGTAGGTATTCCCATATCATTATTCAGTATATCTATTTGGATGGAGGTATCCTGTGGTGTGGAGACTTCGTCATCGACGACATCCAACATCTGTGGCGTACCCACATTTATAGTTACCGTAGCGGTATCACAGTTACCTTCCGTATCACAAACCGTATACTCAAAGGTATCCGTTCCGTTGAAACCGGCATCTGGGGTATAGATTAGTACATCATCCGTGATGTCGTCCGGTGTTCCACCATCATCTATGGCTACGGTTCCATTGCTTGGCTCCGTAACCGAAAGTTCCCCATCTGCTGGTATCCCCACATCATTTGCTAAAACATCAATATCCGTTACTGTGTCTTGCGGTGTTGAAACCTCATCATCGACTACGTCCAACATCTGTGGTGTTCCCACCGTAATGATTACTGTGGCGGTATCACAGTTTCCTTCGTTATCACAAACCGTATACTCAAAGGTGTCCGTTCCGTTGAAACTGGAATCGGGGATGTAAAATAAAATATCGTCCGTGATATCGTCCGGTGTTCCGCCATTGTTAATTTCCACTGTTCCATTTGCAGGATCAGTTACGGTCAATTCCCCATCCGCTGGAATTCCCGTGTCGTTTGCCAAAACGTCTATTTCTACGGCCGTATCCTGAGGTGTATTTACTTCGTCATCTACTACATCCAATACCGGTGGTGTACCAACGATTATCGTAACCGTAGCTGTATCACAGTTTCCTTCCGAGTCACAAACCGTGTACTCGAAGGTATCCGTTCCGTTAAAACCGGTATCCGGGGTATAAATTAGTACATCATCCGTGATGTCGTCCGGTGTTCCACCATCGTTAATTTCCACTGTTCCATTTGCAGGATCAGTTACGGTCAATTCACCATCCGCTGGAATACCCGTGTCATTGGCCAATACATCGATATCGACAACCGTATCCTGTGGCGTGGAAACTTCATCGTCCACCGCATCCAGCATCTGAGGTGTTCCCACCGTTATGGTTACAGTAGCGGTATCACAGTTACCTTCCGTATCACAAACCGTATACTCAAAGGTGTCCGTTCCGTTAAAACCGGAATCCGGGGTATACATTAGTACATCATCCGTGATGTCGTCCGGTGTTCCGCCATCGTTTATCTCCACTGTTCCATTGGTTGGCTGCGTCACAGTAAGTTCTCCATCCGAAGGGATGTTTATATCATTCTCCAATACGTCTATTTCAGTTGTAGTGTCCTCAGGAATAGAGACCTCGTCGTCCACAACGTCAACAATGTCTGTCGTTGGATCTAAATAATCCGGAGTTCCATCGTTGTCCGTATCATCATTAGTCGGGTCGCCATCCCTGTCTTGGTCCTCGTCGGGTGTGTCGATACCGTCCCCATCGTCATCCAAATCGCGATAGTTCACGTCCTCGGTTCCGTCCGTGTCAGGTAGATCATTCGCCGGATTGTCAATCTCATCGTTCACGTCGAAACCGTCGTTGACATCATTACCCTCATAGCCGTCGTCCAGTCCGTCACCATCGGTATCGATACCCGTAAAGTTTTGGTCCGGGATACCGTCAAAATTGAAGTCGTTCCCCTCGTTGTTGTCCGGTACCAGATCATTGTCGGAGTCGTCGTCCAAATAGTCGACTTCATCGGTACCGTCCGTATTGACAGGGGTGAGTCCTCCGAGGTAGGCGCTGTTCACGCCATCATTGCTTAGATAGGTTGCATCATCGTCATTGTTGGGGGCAATGTACCCTGAAGTCGTCTGCGCCTCCACATTGTCCGGGATTCCGTCATTGTCGCTATCGATGTCCAAATGATTTGGGTATCCGTCACCATCGGAATCTAATGGATTTGTCAACGGGTCATTGTCTCCGTCAAGGTTGGAATCCTCCACCGTATCCAATATACCGTCGTTGTCATCGTCCAGATCGGCACTATCAGGAACCCCGTCACCATCGGTGTCAATTGTAGCACAAACATCAGGCTTAATGTACAAATGGACCCAATTTTCCAAATTTGTAGAAGTAGTAAAAAATTTAAGTAAACTGACATTCTTCTTCGAATACCATCTCGCCGCCTCAGGAAGAAAAAAAGAATTACTAGAAATATTTTCAACATAATATTCGTTTATGTTGGTAACGGATTGAATTGTATTTGGCAAATCATCAGTACTTAGGATGTAACCAACATTATCAAAGGCCTCGATTCCATCACGCTTGTGAGCCTGCAAATACCTGGAGTGTTCGGCGATTACATAAACGGGGGTTGTTCCTGAAAAACTGAAAACCAATGAATTGTTCTGGTTAACAGAAAAGAAATTCCCATAAACATTTTGATTCCCAAAACTGACAGATACAATAACACTTCCCTGAGGCAAGTTCCATTTACTGCTAATATCCTGTTCAAATTCTTCATAAATGTTATTCTGATTTAATTCAGAAATGTCAAAATCCTTAGTAAACAATTCCAAAAACTGATAGTCGTTACAATCATTATAGTTCCCCTCCAATATACCGCTATTGGAATGTGGGTTATTTAGTTTGGAGCCAATTACCAAATGAGCATTTGCGGCAAGAAAACCAATTAAGAACGTGAAAAGAATCATCCAATGTTTCGACTTAGAAACAAATATTCTATTGCCTAAATTTTTTATTTGCATAATGATAAGTTTTAAAACATATCACCAAAGCATGTAAGTCACGGGTTGTAGGATTTGGGATTCTCCTAAAGGGAAATTGCATGCAAGATACGTTCTTAAAATTCAAGTATTGTTTAATTCGGATAAGTTGTTAATAAATCTCTTTAAACTGTGAAAAAATACTTACATTCTCCCTATTCATAGTCTTTAAGATACCTTTTAACTTTAAAAGTCACTATCCTATTTAACCAAATTGAGAAACAAATACATCCCATTTACAAAGTGTTCAATTTAGCTTACTTTTGCGGCAAATTTTGACCGAATGAGTTTCAAAAAAGAGATTGAAAGAAGAAGGACTTTTGGTATTATTTCACATCCGGATGCAGGTAAAACTACACTAACCGAAAAATTACTATTATTTGGGGGAGCCATTCAAGAAGCAGGCGCAGTTAAAAACAATAAAATCAAGAAAACTGCCACTAGTGATTTTATGGAAATTGAACGCCAGCGAGGAATTTCCGTGGCTACTTCTGTTTTGGCCTTCATCTATAAGGATAAAAAAATTAATATTCTCGATACTCCCGGACACAAAGATTTTGCCGAAGACACTTTTAGAACATTGACCGCAGTGGATAGCGTTATCGTAGTCATAGATGTTGCAAAAGGTGTGGAGGAACAAACCGAGAAATTGGTGGAAGTGTGCCGTATGCGAAAAATCCCCATGTTGGTCTTTATAAACAAACTGGACCGGGAAGGACAGGATGCTTTCGACCTAATGGATGAACTGGAACAAAAACTAGGTCTTTCAGTTACCCCACTTAGTTTTCCCATTGGTATGGGCTACGATTTTAAGGGCATCTACAATATTTATGAAAAAAACATCAATCTATTTAGTGGTGACAGCAAAAAGAATATAGAGGAAACTATTGCCTTTGATGATATTGAAAGTCCAGAATTGGAAAAGATCATCGGCACAAAAGCAGCCGAGAATCTCAGAGAAAATCTAGACCTTGTTTGGGGTGTCTATCCGGACTTTAATAAGGAACTTTATTTAAAAGGGGAACAGCAACCGGTGTTCTTTGGTTCCGCATTGAATAACTTTGGGGTAAGGGAATTATTGGATTGCTTTATAGAAATTGCTCCTTCCCCAAAAGATAAAATGGCTGAGGAACGCTTGGTAAAGGCAGATGAAAAAAACCTGACAGGATTCGTATTTAAAATTCATGCCAATATGGACCCCAAGCACAGGGATCGTTTGGCATTCGTAAAGGTAGTGTCCGGTACGTTTGAACGGAACAAGCCTTATCATCATGTTCGGCTGGACAAGAATTTGAAATTTTCCAGTCCCAATGCATTTTTTGCGGAGAAAAAGGAAATTGTTGATGTTTCCTATCCTGGGGATATCGTTGGGCTCCATGATACTGGAAATTTTAAAATTGGAGATACCTTAACGGAAGGTGAAGTCCTGCACTATAAGGGTATTCCTAGTTTTTCACCCGAGCACTTTAGGTACATCAACAATGCAGATCCCATGAAGTCCAAACAGCTATATAAAGGGATTGACCAATTGATGGATGAAGGGGTTGCTCAGCTATTTACATTGGAAATGAATGGTCGAAAAGTAATTGGAACCGTTGGGGCCTTACAGTTCGAGGTAATCCAATATCGTTTGGAACACGAGTATGGTGCAAAATGTAGTTATGAAAATTTTCCTGTATATAAAGCCTGTTGGGTTGGGACGGAAAACACTAAAAGCGATGAGTACAAGGAATTTATCCGTGTAAAGCAAAAGTTTCTTGCCAAGGACAAAAGAAATCAGTTGGTATTTTTGGCCGATTCCCAATTCTCCCTGCAAATGACACAGCAAAAATATCCTTCCGTAAAACTATATTTTACTTCTGAACTAGAATAAAAAAGTCCCGCTTTCAAGCGGGACTTAACTTTTTTATGCCTCTCCTGTAGGACCAAAGTTTAAAGGTATGGTCGGTTGTTCATAATCCTTTATAGTACCATGGGCCTTTTCAAACCGCTGAACATTGTCATTTAATGCCTTTAAGAATTTTTTGGCGTGCTGGGGCGTCAAAATAATTCTACTTTTGACCTTTGCCTTTGGAGCACCGGGCATCAAACTAATAAAATCAACTACAAATTCTGATACAGAATGATTTATTATGGCCAAATTGGAGTATATACCCTCTGCCGTTTTTTCATCCAACTCTATATTGATTTGTTTCTGATTTTGATTTTTAGTTTCGCTCATACTATGTACAAATGATATTAAAAAAGAAAAAGCCCTCATATATGAGGGCTTTAATATTAGAATCTTAAGGCCTCTTTTCTAGCCATGATTTCATCGTATTCTTCCTTGGATCCTACGATTATGTTTTCATAGTCCCTCATACCGGTACCTGCAGGTATTTTATGTCCTACGATTACATTTTCTTTCAGACCTTCCAAAGTATCCACTTTACCACTAACGGCTGCCTCGTTCAAGACTTTGGTTGTCTCCTGGAAGGAGGCCGCTGATATAAACGACTTGGTCTGTAACGAAGCTCTAGTAATACCTTGGAGTATAGGAGTTGCTGTGGCAGCAACTGCATCCCTTGCTTCTACCAATGCCTTATCATTTCGTTTAAGAACTGAATTTTCGTCCCTTAGCTCCCTTAAAGTAACGATTTGACCTGGTTTAAGGTTATCAGAATCACCTGCTTCCATAACGACTTTCTTACCAAAAATCTCATCATTTTCGATAATGAAGTCATCTTTATGAATCAGTTGGTTTTCCAAGAAAATAGTATCTCCCGGATCTTCAATCCTTACTTTACGCATCATCTGTCTTACAACAACCTCAAAGTGTTTATCATTGATTTTCACACCTTGTAAACGGTATACTTCCTGTACCTCGTTAACCAAGTATTGTTGTACAGCTGATGGACCTTTTATCGCTAATATATCCTCTGGAGTAATAGAGCCATCAGAAAGTGGCATTCCCGCCCTTACGTAGTCATTTTCCTGAACTAGGATTTGGTTGGAAAGCTTTACCAAGTATTTCTTAACTTCTCCGAGTTTGGATTCGATAATGATTTCTCGGTTACCCCTTTTAATTTTACCAAAAGAAACAACACCATCAATCTCCGAAACAACCGCTGGATTGGAAGGATTACGTGCCTCGAACAATTCGGTTACCCTTGGAAGTCCACCGGTAATATCCCCTGCCTTAGCGGACTTACGAGGTATTTTGACCAAGATTTTACCTTCTTTGATCTTATCTCCATCGTCCACCATAATATGCGAACCAACAGGAAGGTTATAAGAACGTAATGTTTCTCCTTTATTGTCCTGAATAAGAAGCGTTGGAATCAACTTTTTGTTTCTGGATTCAGAAATTACCTTTTCTTGGAAACCTGTCTGTTCGTCAATCTCAACTTGGTAGGTAACACCTTGTTCAATGTTTTCGTACGCAATCTTTCCAGGGAATTCAGAAACGATAACTCCGTTATATGGATCCCAAGAACAAATTAGATCACCCTTTTGAACCTTAGCGCCATCCTCAACAAAGAGTTGTGAACCATAAGGTATATTATTTGTGCTTAGGGTAATACCAGTTTTGGCATCCACTACTTTAATTTCGGTAGTTCTGGAAATAACGATATCTACAGGCTTACCTTCTGAATTTTCACCCTTAACGATTCTCAAATCCTCTATTTCGGCGATACCGGCGAATTTTGCTTCAAGTTTGTTATCCTCAGAAATGTTCCCAGCAATACCACCCACGTGGAAGGTACGCAAGGTCAACTGAGTACCAGGCTCACCGATGGACTGTGCAGCTACAACACCAACAGCTTCACCTCTCTGTACCATTTTATTGGTAGAAAGGTTTCTACCATAACATTTGGCACAGATTCCCTGTTGCGCCTCACAAGTCAATGCTGATCTTACCTCTACGGTTTCTACGGGAGAAGCCTCAATTTTCTTAACATCGGACTCCATAATTTCCTGACCGGCAGTCAATAATAACTCCTCAGTAATTGGATCATAGACATTATGTAATGAGACACGCCCAAGAATACGTTCTCCTAAAGTTTCAACAATTTCCTCGTTCTTTTTTAGGGCTTGAACTTCAACACCTCTTAAAGTTTCACAATCTTCTATATTGATGATAACATCTTGGGATACATCCACCAAACGACGTGTTAGGTAACCTGCATCCGCCGTTTTAAGGGCCGTATCCGCAAGTCCTTTACGTGCACCGTGCGTAGAGATAAAGTATTCAAGGATTGAAAGACCTTCCTTAAAGTTGGAAAGAATCGGGTTTTCAATAATTTCACCACCACCGGCCGTAGATTTTTTTGGTTTTGCCATCAATCCACGCATACCTGTCAACTGACGAATCTGCTCTTTAGATCCCCTCGCACCGGAATCCAACATCATATATACCGAGTTGAATCCTTGTTGATCCTCCCTAATACGTTTCATGGCCAATTCGGTCAACATGGCGTTTGTAGAAGTCCAAACATCAATTACCTGATTATAACGTTCGTTATTGGTTATTAGACCCATGTTATAATTAGCCATAATATTATCTACCTGTCCGTTGGCATCGGCAATCATTTCATGCTTCTCCTTTGGAATAATAATATCCCCTAAACTAAAGGACAATCCTCCCTTAAAGGCGAACTCGTATCCCATAGTTTTAATCTTATCCAAGAAATCAGCAGTAGTAGGCACATCGGTAACGGATAAAATATCCCCAATAATATCCCTTAAGGATTTCTTGTTCAATACTTTGTTAATATATCCAGCCGCTTCAGGTACTTCCATGTTGAACAATACCCTACCTACCGTGGTTGGGATAATCTGGTAAACCAGCTCCCCGGCTTCATTGAAATCTTTGGCCCTTACCTTAATTCCCGCATTCAAGGCCACTTTACCTTCGTTGAAAGCAATTTCAACCTCTTCCGCAGAATAGAATGTCAAACCTTCTCCTTTTACTGGTACCTCTGGTGTGGATATACGTTCTTTGGTCATGTAATACAGACCCAAAACCATATCCTGTGAAGGTACAGTAATTGGAGAACCGTTAGCCGGGTTCAAAATATTATGGGAAGCCAACATCAACAATTGAGCTTCCAAAATGGCCTCTGGGCCCAATGGCAGGTGAACGGCCATCTGGTCACCGTCAAAATCCGCGTTGAAAGCGGTACATACCAATGGATGCAGACGAATTGCCTTACCTTCTATTAATTTAGGTTGGAATGCCTGAATACCCAAACGGTGCAACGTAGGAGCACGGTTCAGTAATACAGGGTGCCCTTTCAATACATTTTCAAGGATATCCCAAACAACAGGTTCTTTCTTGTCTATAATTTTTTTGGCAGACTTAACGGTCTTTACAATACCCCTTTCAATCAATTTTCTAATGACAAAAGGTTTGTAAAGCTCAGCGGCCATATCTTTTGGAAGACCACATTCGAACAATTTCATTTCTGGTCCAACAACGATAACCGAACGTGCCGAATAATCTACACGTTTACCCAATAGGTTCTGACGGAATCGTCCTTGCTTACCTTTCAAGGAATCAGAAAGCGATTTCAAGGGTCGGTTAGACTCGGTTTTTACTGCCGATGCCTTTCTGGTATTATCAAAAAGTGAATCGACCGCTTCTTGAAGCATACGTTTCTCATTTCTAAGAATAACTTCAGGAGCTTTGATTTCTACCAACCTTTTCAGACGGTTATTTCTGATAATTACCCTTCTATACAGATCGTTCAAATCCGAAGTCGCAAAACGACCACCGTCCAAAGGAACCAATGGACGTAATTCTGGCGGTATAACCGGAATTACTTTCATGATCATCCACTCTGGAAGGTTTTCACGGTTATCTTGAGATTCCCTCAAAGCCTCAACAACCTGAAGCCTTTTTAAAGCTTCGGTCTTTCTTTGTTTTGAAGTCTCCGTATTTGCCTTATGTCTTAATTCAAAAGAAAGTTCCTTCAAATTGATTCTGCCCAAAAGATCGATCAAACACTCGGCACCCATCTTCGCAATGAACTTGTTCGGATCGGTATCCTCCAAGTATTGATTCTCTTGTGGAATGGATTCCAAAATGTTCAAATACTCCTCTTCGGTCAAGAAATCCATTTTTTTAATTTCCTCACCTTCAGGACCTTTGGCAATACCAGGCTGAATTACCACGTATCTCTCGTAGTAAATAATCATGTCCAATTTCTTGGAAGGAAGGCCTAACAAATAACCAATTTTGTTGGGCAATGACCGGAAATACCAAATATGTGCAACTGGCACTACCAAATTGATGTGACCTACTCGATCCCTACGTACCTTTTTCTCGGTAACCTCAACACCACAACGGTCACAAACAATACCTCGGTAACGGATTCTTTTATACTTTCCACAGGCACATTCGTAATCCTTTACAGGTCCGAATATACGCTCACAGAACAATCCGTCACGTTCTGGTTTGTGCGTTCTATAGTTAATTGTTTCAGGCTTTAAAACCTCTCCCCTGGACTCTGCCAAAATTGCTTCTGGCGAAGCCAATCCGATTGAAATTTTATCAAACCTTTTTACTTGGTTATTATCTTTTATTCTAGCCATAATAGCGTACTGATAATGATTTTAATTGTGTTTAAAATAGCCCCAAAAGACCATTGCTTATTCTTCCAATCGAATATCCAAACCTAATCCCTTAAGTTCGTGCATCAATACATTGAAAGATTCTGGTAAACCGGGTTCTGGCATCGTCTCACCTTTTACGATGGACTCATAGGTCTTTGCCCTACCGATAACATCATCCGACTTAACGGTCAATATTTCCCGCAAGGTTGCAGAGGCACCGTAGGCCTCCAAGGCCCAAACCTCCATTTCTCCAAATCGCTGACCACCAAACTGGGCTTTACCACCCAATGGTTGCTGCGTAATTAAAGAGTATGGCCCTATAGAACGAGCGTGCATCTTATCATCTACCATGTGACCTAGTTTCAACATATAGATGACTCCCACAGTGGCAGGCTGGTCAAAACGCTGTCCCGTACCACCGTCATATAAATAGGTGTGTCCAAATCTTGGGATACCGGCGTCATCAGTATATTTGTTTATTTCATCCAACGATGCACCATCGAAAATAGGCGTAGCGAACTTTCTACCTAATTTTAGTCCGGCCCAACCCAATACGGTCTCATAAATCTGACCAATATTCATACGGGAAGGTACACCAAGAGGGTTCAACACAATGTCCACAGGCGTTCCATCTTCCAGGAACGGCATATCTTCTTGACGTACTATTCTGGAAACGATACCCTTGTTACCATGACGACCGGCCATTTTATCTCCTACTTTAAGCTTACGCTTCTTGGCTATGTAAACTTTGGCCAATTTCATGATTCCTGCAGGTAATTCATCACCAACGGAAATCGTAAACTTATCCCTTCTCAGGTTCCCTTGAAGGTCGTTCAATTTAATTTTATAATTATGAAGCAAGTCTGCGACAGAATTATTGGTATCGGCATCCGTAGTCCAACTTCCACCCACCAAGTGGGCAAAGTCATCAACAGAGTTCAACATTTTCATGGTATATTTCTTACCTTTTGGCAATACTTCCTCACCTAGATCATTCAATACACCTTGAGAAGTTTTACCATTTACCAACGTAAACAGTTTTTCAATCAAGATATCCTTTAATTCTTGGAACTTAACTTCATATTCCAATTCCAATTTGGATAGTTCCTCCTTATCCTCAGAACGCCTTCTCTTATCCTTTACAGATCTTGAGAAAAGTTTCTTATCTATAACGACACCTCTAAGGGATGGTGAAGCTTTCAGGGAGGCATCCTTTACATCACCGGCCTTATCACCGAAGATAGCACGCAATAATTTCTCCTCTGGCGTAGGATCGGATTCTCCTTTTGGAGTAATCTTACCAATTAAAATGTCGCCAGGTTTCACTTCTGCACCTATACGGATCATACCGTTTTCATCCAAATCCTTTGTTGCTTCCTCCGAAACGTTTGGAATATCATGTGTAAGCTCTTCAGCACCTAATTTAGTATCACGGACCTCTAAAGAATATTCATCTACGTGGATGGAAGTAAATATATCCTCCCTCACCACTTTTTCAGAAATTACGATAGCATCTTCAAAGTTATATCCCTTCCAAGGCATGAACGCTACGGTAAGGTTCCTACCCAACGCCAATTCTCCTTTCTCGGTCGCATAACCTTCGCACAATACCTGGCCTTTTTTAACCCTATCCCCTTTCTTTACGATTGGCTTCAGGTTAATGCTGGTACCTTGGTTTGTTTTTCTGAACTTCACCAAGTAATATGTCTTTTCATCCTCGTCAAAGGAAATCAATCTCTCTTCGTCCGTTCTATCGTACTTTATAGTGATTTTTTCAGCATCCACATATTCGATGGTACCATCACCTTCAGCATTGATCAATACCCTTGAATCAGAAGCTACCTGCCTTTCCAGACCGGTACCTACAATTGGAGATTGTGGTTTAAGAAGTGGCACTGCTTGACGCATCATGTTCGATCCCATCAATGCACGGTTCGCATCATCATGCTCCAAGAAAGGAATTAGGGATGCGGAAATAGATGCAATCTGGTTTGGTGCAACATCAGTATAGTGAATTTCAGCAGGATCAACTACCGGGAAATCACCTTCTTCCCTTGCAATAACCTTATCGGTATCAATCTGGCCATTTTCCTTAAGAGGAATGTTTGCCTGTGCAATCTTCATTCCTTCCTCTTCCTCGGCACTTAGATAGACGTAATTCTCCAAGTCTACTTTGGAATTCTCAACTTTTCTATATGGAGTTTCCAAGAAGCCCATTGGGTTTACCTTTGCGAATACAGAAAGGGATGATATCAAACCAATGTTTGGTCCTTCGGGTGTTTCTATAGGACATAAACGTCCGTAGTGTGTATAGTGCACGTCACGTACCTCAAAACCGGCCCTTTCCCTAGAAAGACCCCCTGGTCCAAGTGCCGATAACCTTCTTTTATGTGTTATCTCCGCCAATGGATTCGTTTGGTCCATGAACTGGGACAGCTGGTTGGTACCGAAGAAGGAATTGATTACCGAAGATAAGGTCTTCGCATTGATCAAATCGATCGGGGTAAATACCTCGTTATCACGTACGTTCATACGCTCACGAATCGTTCTTGCCATACGGGCAAGACCCACCCCAAACTGTTGTGATAATTGCTCACCTACCGTACGAACGCGACGGTTTGAAAGGTGGTCAATATCATCAATCTCCGCTTTCGAGTTAATTAACTCTATTAAATATTTTATAATGGTTATGATATCTTCCTTGGTCAAGACTTGTTTGTCCATTCCTATATCAAGACCCAATTTCTTGTTCATTCTGTAACGACCAACTTCACCTAAGTTGTAGCGCTGATCGGAGAAGAACAATTTATCGATAATACCCCTTGCCGTTTCTTCATCGGGCGGCTCGGCGTTACGCAATTGCCTGTAAATATGCTCAACAGCCTCTTTTTCTGAGTTCGTTGGGTCTTTTTGAAGTGTGTTGTGAATGATGGCATAATCAGACTGCGCATTGTTCTCCTTGTGTAAAAGAATAGTTTTAACGTCAGCCTCCAAAATTTCGGCAATATGCTCCTTTTCCAGAATCGTATCACGATCTAGGACAATTTCGTTTCTCTCGATTGAAACTACCTCGCCTGTATCCTCATCCACAAAATCTTCATGCCACGTGTTCAATACCCTTGCCGCCAATTTGCGACCAAGAACTTTTTTGAGTCCGGCATTGGAAACTTTCACTTCCTCCGAAAGATCAAAAATTTCCAAAATATCCTTATCCCTTTCAAACCCGATTGCCCTAAATAAGGTAGTAACGGGTAATTTTTTCTTTCTGTCGATATAGGCATACATGACACCATTGATATCGGTTGCAAACTCTATCCAAGATCCTTTAAAAGGAATCACCCTGGCAGAATATAACTTGGTCCCGTTGGCGTGAAAAGATTGTCCAAAGAAAACACCAGGAGACCTGTGCAACTGGGATACAACAACTCTTTCCGCTCCATTTATTACAAATGTACCACTTGGCGTCATGTAAGGAATGGTCCCTAAATAAACATCCTGAACTATTGTTTCGAAATCTTCGTGTTCTGGATCAGTACAATATAGTTTTAACCTCGCCTTTAATGGCACGCTATAGGTAAGACCTCGCTCTATACACTCTTGGATGGAGTATCTTGGCGGATCGATAAAATAATCTAAAAATTCCAGTACGAACTGATTTCTTGTATCAGTAATTGGAAAGTTCTCCATGAAGGTATTGTACAATCCTTCATCACCTCTTTGATCAGATTTGGTTTCAAGCTGGAAAAAATCTTGAAAAGATTTGATCTGAATATCCAAGAAATCCGGATAGTGCGGAGTATTCTTAGCGGATGCAAAATTTATTCTTTCAGTCTGATTTGTGAACATCTACGGACAGTGTTTTGATCGTGAGTACTATTTGGGTAGTATACCTCTTTATATACCTAATTCTATAAAAAGGCTTAGGTCTAACCGCAGAATGCGAAAAGACCTAAACCAAATGCAATATGGTTAAAGCTATTATTTAAGCTCAACTTCCGCTCCTGCTTCTTCCAATGATTTTTTGATACCTTCCGCTTCGTCTTTAGAGATACCTTCCTTAACAGCCTTTGGTGCGCTATCAACGATATCTTTAGCATCTTTCAATCCTAAACCGGTCAATTCCTTAACCAATTTAACTACTGCTAGCTTGGAAGCTCCTGCAGATTTCAATATTACATCGAATTCTGATTTTTCCTCTACGGCTTCTCCAGCATCAGCGGCACCACCACCAGCAGCAACGGCTACTGCAGCTGCAGCAGGCTCGATACCATACTCATCTTTTAATATAGCGGCCAACTCATTTACTTCCTTTACTGTAAGGTTAACCAATTGTTCTGCGAAATCTTTTAAATCTGCCATTTTCTATCGTTTAATAAAATTTTAAAATATACTTAGTTTTTAGTGCGTACTTATTTTTCAGATAATGTTTTAAGGATACCGGCAAGTTTACCTCCACCAGATTTAAGTCCGGAAATAACATTTTTAGCTGGGGATTGTAACAATCCAATAATTTCCCCTATCATTTCCTCCTTGGACTTAATGCTTACTAAAGCATCCAAAGTTTCATCACCTATATAAACTGCTTCCTCAACAAAGGCACCTTTTAATAAAGGCTTATTTGATTTTTTCCTGAAATTCTTGATAAGCTTTGCCGGAGCATTGCCAACTTCAGAGAACATTAAAGAGGTATTTCCCTTCAATACTTCAGGTAGTTCACCAAATTCCTTTTCGGAAGCTTCCATTGCCTTTGCCAGCAATGTATTCTTAACTACTGCCAGTTTGATATTTGCCTTAAAACAAGCTCTTCTTAAATCAGAGGTTGTTCCAGCGTCCATTCCAGAAATATCCGCTAGGTAAATAATGGAATTCTCACCCAACTGCGTAGTTAAATCCTGTATAACCGTTGCTTTTTCTTCTCTTGTCATAATTGATATTTTTAACTAGCAGTGCTTAAACTGACTTTGGGTCCAATTGAACACTTGGGCTCATGGTGCTTGAGAGAAAAATACTTTTCATGTAAACACCTTTGGCGGCAGTTGGTTTCATCTTGTTCAATGTTTCCAAAAGCTCCTTAGCATTGCCTGCAATTTTATCGGGAGAGAAAGAAACTTTCCCTATTGCGGCATGTACGATACCCGTCTTGTCAACTTTAAAATCAATTTTACCAGCTTTCACCTCAGATACGGCCTTTTCAATATCCATTGTCACTGTACCTGTTTTTGGATTGGGCATTAAACCTCTTGGTCCAAGAACACGTCCTAAAGGACCCAGTTTACCCATAACGCTTGGCATAGTGATGATTACATCAACATCTGTCCAACCGTTTTTAATTTTATCCAAATATTCATCCAATCCAATATAGTCAGCACCTGCTTCCTTTGCTTCGGCCTCCTTATCTGGTGTAACCAAAGCCAAAACTTTAACATCTTTACCGGTTCCATGAGGAAGTGTTACCACCCCACGCACCATTTGATTCGCCTTACGTGGGTCTACACCTAAACGCACGGCAATATCTACGGATGCATCAAACTTTGTACTTGTTATCTCTTTTACTAAAGCAGAAGCCTCTTCCAAGGAATACAATTTGTCCTTTTCAATTTTAGAGTGCGCTTCCTTTTGCTTTTTTGTCAATTTTGCCATTTAATTGCTTTTTAAGATTTTAAAAAGGTCTTTTACCTGCAACCTTCATACCCATTGAACGAGCGGTCCCGGCAATCATACTCATTGCCGCTTCAATCGTAAATGCATTAAGGTCTACCATCTTATCTTCAGCAATCGCCTTGATTTGATCCCAGGTTACACTACCCAATTTTACCCTGTTAGGTTCGCCAGATCCCTTTTTAATCTTAGCCGCTTCCAATAGCTGAACTGCCGCTGGTGGTGTTTTTACGACAAAGTCAAACGACTTGTCTTTATACACGGTGATAACAACTGGTAAAACCTTACCTTGCTTGTCCTGCGTACGAGCGTTGAACTGCTTACAGAACTCCATAATGTTAACACCGGCAGCACCTAAGGCGGGTCCAACCGGTGGCGATGGATTCGCTGCACCTCCCCTAACTTGTAGTTTAACTACTTTACCTATTTCTTTTGCCATTGTTTAAAATTAAATTGAAAGTGTGTTAATGGAAGCAACACTACTTTTAAATATGTAACAATTATCTTAAATCTTTTCTACTTGCATATAGCTTAGTTCCAATGGCGTTTTTCTACCGAAAATCTTTACCATTACCTCAAGCTTACGCTTTTCTTCATTAATTTTTTCAACGGTACCGTTAAACCCATTGAACGGGCCATCGATAACCTTTACAGTTTCCCCAAAAACAAAAGGTATTGCAACACTATCCGTATTTATGGTCAACTCATCTACTTTACCTAACATCCTGTTAACCTCAGATTTTCTTAGGGGTACAGGATCACCTCCTTTTGTTTCCCCCAAGAAGCCAATTACATTAGTAATGGAGCGTATTATATGCACCATTTCACCACCTAAATTGGCCTTCACCATAATATAGCCCGGAAAGTAAACCCTTTCCTTATTGATTTTTTTTCCGTTCCTAATTTGAATTACCTTTTCAGTTGGAACCAAAACCTCTTCTAAATAATCAGAAAAACCATGCCTATCGACCTCACTTTGGATATATCCCTTAATCTTGTTCTCCTGACCACTTACAGCCCTAACCACATACCATTTCTTTTCCAATACTTCTGACATAGAGCTCAAATTAATTTAAGACGTAATCAAAATACAGTTGAACTACTTTGCTGAATACCGTATCCACTCCCCAAGTCGCCAAGGCGAAAATGATGGAAAAAACAGCGACCACTACCATTAAGTTTGAGGCCTCAGCCCTGGATGGAAGGGTAACATTATTCCTGAGTTCTTCAACGGATTCTTTTATATATGTCAACATGTCTACTGTATTAAGTTCAAAAAAATCTAGGAATGTAACTTCCACAATTGCAAGTTTTGCTTTAAAATGAGATTTCCCTTGATTATGCCACGGGATAAACTTCTCGTTTTTTTGCCTTGCCAATTTTTCAGCACGGGAGGAGAGACTCGAACTCCCGACACCTGGTTTTGGAGACCAGTGCTCTACCAACTGAGCTACACCCGTATGTGTGCATCAAATTAATAAAAGTGACACACATATGTATTTACATTTAAAGGTATCCGCCTAAAAGACGGACACCCTTAAAGTATATTATCCATAAATAATTGGATTAATCCAAAATCTTAGTCACCTGACCAGCACCTACAGTTCTACCCCCTTCACGGATAGCAAAACGAAGACCTACGCTAAGTGCAATTGGTTGAATTAATTCAACGGTAATTGTAAGGTTATCACCTGGCATTACCATTTCTACACCAGAAGGAAGGGATATGTTACCAGTTACGTCTGTTGTCCTTACATAGAACTGAGGACGATAATTGTTATGGAAAGGAGTATGACGACCACCTTCTTCCTTTTTCAAGATATACACCTCAGCTTCAAATTTGGCATGTGGCTTTACAGAACCTGGCTTACAGATAACCATTCCACGGCTAATTTGAGATTTCTCAATACCTCTTAACAAGATTCCAACGTTATCTCCCGCTTCACCTCTGTCCAAAATTTTACGGAACATTTCAACACCGGTAATAGTTGAAGATAATTTTTCAGCCCCCATTCCAATGATATCTACAGCATCACCAGTATTAGCGATACCAGTTTCAATTCTACCAGTTGCAACAGTACCACGACCTGTGATAGTAAATACGTCCTCAACAGGCATCAAGAATGGCTTATCCACATCTCTTTCTGGCAATTCGATCCAACTATCAACAGCATCCATCAATTGCATAACAGTATCAACCCATTTCTGTTCACCGTTCAAAGCACCTAAGGCAGAACCAGAAATAACAGGTCCGTTATCACCATCGTACTCGTAGAAAGAAAGTAATTCCCTTACCTCCATTTCAACTAGCTCCAACAACTCCTCATCATCAACCATATCCACCTTGTTCAAGAAAACAACGATTCTAGGGATACCTACTTGGCGACCCAATAGGATGTGCTCACGAGTTTGTGGCATAGGACCATCTGTAGCGGCAACAACCAAAATAGCGCCGTCCATCTGGGCAGCACCGGTAACCATGTTTTTTACGTAATCCGCGTGACCTGGACAGTCAACGTGCGCGTAGTGACGGTTAGCTGTTTGGTACTCAACGTGCGATGTATTTATTGTGATACCTCTTTCCTTTTCCTCTGGAGCGTTATCGATAGAATCGAAACTTCTCTTTTCAGAAAGACCTGCGTTTGACAGAACCTCTGTAATAGCTGCAGTCAATGTAGTTTTACCGTGATCCACGTGTCCAATGGTACCAATATTTAAGTGTGGTTTGGAACGATCGAAAGTTGCCTTTGCCATGTTTATTTAATTTTTATTCTTAGTTTATATTAGTGTACAAATTTATACCTTAATTGAGCCAATGACGAGATTTGAACTCGTGACCTCTTCCTTACCAAGGAAACGCTCTACCCCTGAGCTACACCGGCGTAAAGTGTTGAATCCACCTGCGATATGGCAGACTCCTGCCTTCGCAGGAACGACAATAAAGTCAAGAAAATAGAGCGGGAGACCGGGTTCGAACCGGCGACATTCAGCTTGGAAGGCTGACGCTCTACCAACTGAGCTACTCCCGCTTATAAATTTTCAAAATTTCAATTCAATACTTATAGACAAAGCTATGTGGGGAGAGCAGGATTCGAACCTGCGAAGACATAGTCAGCAGATTTACAGTCTGCCCTCGTTGGCCGCTTGAGTATCTCCCCGCTTTATCAGTATTTTAAGAACTTAGGAGCCGATGGAGGGACTCCCTTCGACCACGCTCAGGATAAACTTCTCGTCCCAACAAACACCAAGTATTTTTTTATTTACTTTTTGTTTGCACCCCAATGCTTTTTCACTATTCCAGGAGCCGATGGAGGGACTCGAACCCACGACCTGCTGATTACAAATCAGCTGCTCTAGCCAGCTGAGCTACATCGGCACTTTTCATGCTTTTTTTAGCATAAAAAAGTCCGCTATTTCTAACGGACTGCAAATGTATAGATTTATTTGTTTTTTCAAAACAAATTTCAAAAAATTTTAATCATGCGTTGGCTCTTAATTTTTGCTTTCTCTTAATCAATTTTCTTTCCAAAGAATTACATGCCGTATCCACTGCCTCTTCAAACGATTTACATTGTTTTTTGACCATGAAATTATTCTTTGGGACATTCAACTTAATTTCCACAATCTTGTTTTCTTTGGAACTGGTATTCTCTACCTTCAAATAAACATCGGAACTAATAACCTTATCATAAAAAGTCTCCAATTTATCCAAACGGTTTTGCAGAAAATTTATCAATTTGACATCTGCATTAAAATTAACGGATTGTGCGTTTACTTTCATAAGCTGGGATTTAATGCCCCTTTTGCGATTTAGGGACGGAATTAAACAATCTATTTGTTTTTCCCTCTAGGGTGGGAAGAAGCATGTATTTTTTTAAGTTCAGCTATACTGTTATGCGTATAAACCTGCGTGGATGCCAAACTTGAATGGCCTAGCAACTCCTTGACAGAATTCAAATCAGCACCTTTATTCAAGAGATGTGTTGCAAAGGTATGCCTTAATATATGAGGGCTCTTCTTAACCTTGGCAGACACCTTTCTAAAATACTTATTTATAATTCTATAAACAAGGGTTTCGTATATTTTATTGCCTTTATCCGTCAATAATAAAAACTCTGAATTTTCAGGCGATAGCATTGCGTTTCTTACTAATAAATAGTCCTTTATAAGTGTTATGGTCTCCCTCATTAAAGGAATGATTCGCTCTTTGTTCCTTTTTCCCAAAACCTTTATGGTTTTTTCTTCAAGGTCCACGTCTTTAAGCTTAAGGTTTACCAACTCGGCCCTTCTAATTCCGGTAGCATATAATATATGTATCACAAGCATATCTCTCGTGCCTTCAAAATCATCGGAATAACTTATTACGTTCAGTACATGTTCCATTTCCATCTCAGAAAACGGAGTTTCCAATTTTTTTGGGGTTTTCAAGGCCCTATGCTTTGACAGAGGATTCGTTTCTATAGATTCAATCTTTTGTAGAAATTTATAGTATGCCTTAAGGGAAGCTATTTTCCTGTTTATCGTCCTATTGGAAATACCTGTGTCTGACAAGGTCACTATCCAACTCCTAATTATGGTGTAGGCAATAGTGTCAATGTTCCCTATCACAAATTCCGATTCGCAAAAATCCTTAAACTCCAAAAGATCTTTGCAATACGCCCTAACCGTGTGACCGGAATATTTTTTCTCCAAGGCAAGGTAGTCCGTGAATTGATCTAAAAGCATGTGCCAAAGTTAGGAATTGCTTCAGAGAAAACACCAAAAACAAAAAATCCCGCAAGATGCGGGATTTAGCTTATATAATATCAACTTCTAAAATTCCTCTTGGTCCCTTAGACTTTGAATGTATTGTGCTTTTTGTATTTGAGCTCTTCGCTCTACTGAAGGCTTAGTAAACTGTTGACGTTTTCTCAACTGCCTCATTGTACCTGTCTTATCAAACTTTCTCTTGAAACGTTTTAAAGCTCTATCTATGTTTTCTCCTTCTTTTACTGGTATAATTAACATGGGCTACAACCTCCTTTCTTTTGTGATTAAGGCAGCAAAGATAAAAACTAATTTAATATGGGCAACAATATTTCTCATTAATTGGTTGCGGGACGGTATTCCTTTTTATCTATGATAATCTTTGCGATGATTTCTCTAAGTATTTCCGAGGTTCCTCCACCAATAGGTCCCAATCTGCTATCGCGCAGCAATCGTGCCATGGGGTAGTCCTCAATGTACCCATAACCTCCTAAAAACTGTAGGCAATCGTAAGCGACCTCATCGGCCATTTTGGTGGATTTAAGTTTGGAAATGGTCGCCTCCTTCACAACATATTCCCCTTTGTCCAATCTGCTCGCCACATAATAATTGTATTGCTTACAAATTTCTATATCAGCATGTAAGTCAACTATTCGATGACGTAATGCCTGAAATTTATTTATGGTCCTTCCAAAAGCTTCCCGCTCAGACATGTACTGCATGGCATATTCCAAAGCATATTCTGCCCTGGCATGGGCATTCACGCCCATGATCAATCGTTCAAGGCTAAAATGTTCCATTATGTAGGAAAATCCCATGTTCTCCTCACCCAATAAGTTACCCGCAGGAACCTGCACATTGTCAAAAGCCAATTCGGCCGTATCCGAAGCACGCCACCCCAGTTTGTTCAGCTTATTTGCTGTAACACCCTTACTCTTACGGTCTACTACAAAAATGCTGATGCCCTTGTTTCCCAAAGCAATATCCGTCTTGGCGGCGACTACCATATAATCTGCATAAACACCATTTGTAATAAAGGTCTTGGAACCATTTAAGACATACATATCCCCTTTCTTGACCGCCGTAGTTCGCATTCCCGCCACATCGCTACCCCCAAAAGGTTCAGTAACGCAAAGACATCCTATCATTTTACCTTCTACACTAGGAACCAAGTATTTTTCCTTTATGTGTTGGTCCGCCTCTTTGTTCAGATGCGTCATGGCCAGATATGCATGTGCCCATATTGCTGCCGCGAAACCACCTGAATTGATTTTCTGCAGTTCCTCTAAAAGGATAATGGTGTAGAAGATATCTAGTCCCAAGCCACCAAAATCTTCGGGGGTGGCCAAGCCAAAATAGCCCATTTCACCGAACTTTTCCCAAATAAACCTTTCTATAGTCCCATTTTTCTCCCATTCCTCTATGTGGGGAACAACTTCCTTCTGTAAAAAATCCTTCAGGCTTTGCCTAAATAGAAGATGTTCTTCAGTGAAGTAAATATTGTTCATAGCATTATTTTTTGAGCGACAAATATAAAGGAAATCTATCAATACGGTCGGCCGGAAAATTCTCGATTTGCGTCAATTCGCGAAAGGATAGAATTTCACCGTTTTTAACCCGATAACTTACAATTCCTTCCGCAACACTCCTGGATATATACACTATTTTGGACAGTTCCCCTACCGATGCAGTATTGATATCTATTTTTTGAATTTCAGGTATGTTCAACACCTTGTATTTCTGAAGGATTCGTTCAGCGACAGTAGGCTCCAGGCCATATACGTCATACAGCTGGTCGTCCAACAAAAATCCGCCCAATCTATCCCTAAACTTTATAATTCTTTCGGAAAGTACATTCCCAACCCCATAAATGTCTTTAAGTTCTTCAAGTGTCACCCCGTTCAAATCCTTCATCGGAACAGATATCGATTTAGTACTTTTCTCTAGGTTGGTTGCATTCTTCAAAGTCTTTGTTTGACTATTGGCCCATTCCGGAAATTTAAAAAAGGGCGATATGAGATTCAATAAAGAATCAGAGACGCCGGTCACTTTCTGAAATTCTTCCTTGGAGTATACGTACAGGTCTTTATCCCTGAACTGGTGAAGACGATCGATTTCCTCTACGGACAGACCCAATGTATATCCTTTGAAATCCGATATGAAATTTGGATTGAAAGGGTAGAGTTTCAGCGAATCGCTTTTTTCACTTTCCTCTTTTATGTTATCAATTTTTACTTGCATATCCCTGTCCAAAACGATTGGTTCAAAATATACATTTGAAAAATGATTATACAACCAAAAAGAGGCTTGTACCAATACGATTAGTAAAAGCAAAAAGAAAATCCCACTTCGTTCCTGTTTTGTAAACTTGAAGTGGGATTTTTTCAATGATAACAGATTAAAACTATTCAGTAACGGCTTTTACCTTAAGTTTGATGGCATCCATATATTTTTTAAGCTCTCCCTTTACCTTAGGTGCCAAGATCACAATCCCGATCATATTTGGGACCATCATACCAAAAATCATTGCGTCTGAAAATCCGATTACGGAACCCATACTCGCAGAGGCTCCTACAATTACGAATAGACAGAAAATAATCTTATAGGTATACTCGGTTTTCTTTGTTCTTCCAAAAAGGTATGCCCAAGCCTGATAACCGTAATAGGACCACGAAATTTGGGTACTGAAAGCGAAAAGAATCATGGCTACCGTTAAGACGTATGGGAACCAGCTAATTACCGAACCAAATGCCCCTGAAGTCAACAAGATGGCATCGGCATCATTAAGACCAGCGTTTCCTGGGTCAACATTACCTGTTATAATAAGTACCAAGGCCGTCATTGTACATACGACCACGGTATCTATAAAGGGTTCCAATAGGGCTACCAAACCTTCTGAAGCAGGGTACTTTGTTCTTACCGCAGCGTGGGCTATTGAAGCAGATCCAACACCGGCCTCATTTGAAAAGGCCGCCCTTCTAAACCCTTGAATCATGACCCCAACGGCACCACCAACGATTCCCACAGGTGCGAAAGCACCTTGAATAATCTCATTGAAGGCCCAACCGATCATATCAAACTTGGCTATCAGCACAAAAAGGGAGGCTCCTACATAAATCACGACCATGAAAGGAACAATCTTATCCGTAACCTTGGCAATGGATTTAATACCCCCAATGATGACTATTCCAACCAAAACCGCCATGACCAATCCAAAAGCCCATCGGTAACCATAAAGAAAGGACTCGGTCCCACCTGTCATATTTTCAAAAAGCTGCACGGCTTGGTTTACCTGAAACATATTACCGCCTCCAAAAGAACCGCCGATACACATAACAGCAAACGCTCCGGCCAATATCCTCCCTAAGCTCTTGTTCTTAAGCCCCTTGTTCAAATAATACATGGGTCCTCCAAAAATAGTCCCATCCTTGCCAACGTCCCTATATTTTACACCTAAGGTACATTCCACAAATTTAGAGGCCATTCCCAAAAATCCGGCGATGATCATCCAAAAGGTAGCGCCCGCCCCACCAATGGAGACCGCTACGGCAACACCAGCAATATTACCCAGTCCAACGGTTGCGGATAGCGCTGCCGTAAGTGCCTGGAAGTGCGATACCTCCCCATTGGAACTTTCATCCCTTATGGTATCCAAAATATCACCATCGACTACAATCTCGTCCTTGTTATCCGCCAGATGCTTATCAAGGCTTTCCACCTTGTTCAAATCCACTCCGCCAGCAATACCATCTTCCCCATAAAGCTCCTTGGCCCCATATTTCTCAATATCCTCATACTTGCCCATTACAACCTTTAAGGCCGTCCATACCCCTGTAAAATTTATAAAACGGAAATAGATGGTAAAGAAACCTGCCCCCAATATCAATGGGAACAATACCCAATATATTTTTACATTCTCTGAAAAAGGTATCTGATAAAAAATAAACTCTACGAACCACCCTGTTAGGTCTCCGAAAACTTTATCGATTTTTTCATCTATCCCCATTTCATCGGCCTCTTGGGCCATGGACAAAAAAGGCAACAGGAAGGAACAAAGACTTAGAAGTTTATACTTCATACTTTTTTTGATTTTTAGTTAGTTAGTTTGGCAATATCACAAAAAAAATGAACCCAATCAAATTATAACGTTGAATTAACTCAAGTCAATATGGAACATTTCATTCAACTTTTTTATTTGCTCAGGTCTGCCTAAAACGATTACCTTACTTTTTGGCTGCAATTGAAGGTCCGCTTCAGGATTAATTATGTATTCGCCATCCGGTGCAATATAACCTATTATCGTACATCCGGTTTTTTTTCTTAGGTCCAGATCTCGTAAAGAATTACAATCTACCTGATTCGAGAAGTCCTCTATGGCCACTTCTTCCAAATTGGTGGTATGCTCCCCTTCCACCGATAGTTTGTCCATAAAGGTTATAAGGTCGGGCATTACGACCAATGAGGCCATATGGTCACCACCTATTTTATCGGGCATGATCACTTTATTGGCACCCGCAAGCTGTAATTTATGTTGGGAAGTAACCTGAGAAGCCCTACTAATGATAAATAGATTCGCATTCAATTGGCGTGCGGAAAGTACCACAAATAGATTGGCCGCATCATCTGGCAATGTAACGATCAAGTATTTGGCCCTCTCAATTCCGGCAGCGAGCAATACCTCATCTTCATTGGCATCGCCCTCCATAAAAAGGATCTCATCATCATATTTTTCCAAAAGCTCCTTGTCCCTTTCAATTACCACAAAAGGCTTTTTATACGCTTTAAGCCTTTCTACCGCCTGCATGCCGTTTCGACCAAAACCACAGACTACTACATGATTTGATAATTTATCGATCCTATTTTTCACTTTCTTCAATTTTAATATTTGCGGACTGTTTCTATTCAATAGGTATTCCGTGATAACGGAAATAGCAAAACCAAAGATAAACACACTGGTAACTATCAAAACGACAGTAAACATTTTCCCTTGAATATCCATGGGACGAACTTCAGAAAAACCTACGGTCGTAACCGTTATTATAGTCATATACAAGGCATCCATCCAAGAATAATCCTCAATATAACGATACCCCAAAATCCCAAAAAATAGCACCACTATCATTAATAGTAAAGCCACATAGAGTTTGGAACGAAAGAGCTTAATCATGACTATAAATCAAATACAGATGTTCTTTTGGTATAGATCAAATCCTTGATTTTCAACCAAAATGCCAAAAACAGATATAGGGCAAATCCAAATCCCAGGGTAACAAAAGTTAGATAGATAAAGGAAGTCCTCACAACCCTGGCCCTGATTCCAAGACGGTCCGCAATTCTCCTACAAACTTCAAATCCTCGCTTCTGAAGATAATGCAACAAATTATATAACATGTTCATAGGTATAAAATTAGGATTTTAAATTCAATAATTTAGCCCCAACGGCACACTGCAAGCATTTATTCCTAGTACAATAGTTGTTGTATAATTGTAATAGGGACTGGCTTTCAAAAGCGGAATTCACAGGAACATCCAAATGCCTAAAATTATCGATAATACTATTCTTTTCTTCATCAATATTTTGAATCAGGGAAAGTAGGGAGTCCGAATTGTAGTTCCCCTTATTTCTCAAATAACAGAATCTAACGGGAATTATCGTATTAATAATCAAAAGGTCCACAAATTTCTTGGAAATGCTCTTTGGCGATTTTTTTGATTCCTTTCCAAAGTTGAAATGTGTGTCCCAATAGGAGCTCGCCCTTATTTTAAAAAGCCCATATATCTCTTCTTTTGAACAATGTACCAAGTCGCGGAATAAATTATTTGAGGATGAATACAACATGGCGAACTGAGAAAGTCGAATAGTTGGAAAGTTGGGTGGCCTCAATTTAAAAAATGAAACTTTGGCCGCGCTTGTCAAATCCAGTTCGTATTTGGATTTTAAGTATCCAAAAGTTTTTTTCAGTTCAATATAATATGCATCCAAAATATAATCTGACTCCAACAATCCTGACATCCCGAATAATAGACATTCCAATTCAAACGGCTGCCCTACCAAGTGCCTCACCTGGGAAAAATTCAAATTCTTTCCCAAGCTGAAAAATGCCTCTCCATTGATTTTTGACCCAAAGTTCTTTAACAAAAGTGTAAACAAAACCTTTTCCCAGTCATTGCCAAATTCGTCCAATAGATTCAAGATGACCTTGGACTTTTCTTCCAACCGCTCCAAATACAAGCGATCTTGCCAGTTTTTAAAATCGAATCTAGAAACTTCATTTATATCCTTACCGCAATTGATAAACTGGCCGGAATTTCCCTTCATCAATTTTTGATATCCATCCAACAAATGGGAATCTATCAAGTTTTTTAATTCTAGGGTAGGTATTTCAGACCCGTCTTTTCTATAAACCGATACATCATCGTTCCAAACCACATGAAGTATGACATTGTCATAACTATTATCCTGTTCATGATGATGTACGTACCAGTCCGAAGCATTTATATGAATTTCTACATTCCCGGCCCAAAGTTGGTTCCCTATCCGTACTTGGGCATTAAAAAAATCTGGGCCGCTCAAAAGATTGTGGGAGCCTGCATTAAGAATTATAAGATTCTCCCCACCTGAAGTCTTTAACCCCTGGCTAGGATACTTTTTGTAATTCCAGATGTAGTGCAACAAATCTTCCCGCATGTGGCAGAATTAAAAAGACCCGCACAAGGCGGGTCTCCAATTTAAGTATTTAAATTCAATTTATTCGGCTACCTCACCTTCCCAGTTCATAAATCCTCCCTCCAAGTTGAAGGCGTTTTCAAAACCAAGACTGTTCATAATGGCACATGCCTGTCCAGAGCGATTGCCCGACCTACAGTATACATAATAATTCTTGGATTTGTCCAATTTCTCAAGTTCATCAATAAATCCCTGTCCTTTATAGATATCGATATTCTTGGAATTGGGAATATATCCTTCCTCTACCTCAGCCTCTGTTCGTACATCGAGTATAAAGGAATTATCATCTTCAGATAACTTGGAGGCCCACTCCTCTTTGGATAAATCTGCCATAATTTTTTTTTCAAAAATAGCGGATCTATTTAAATCGTTAAAAAAATATTTTAACAAAAATTTAATTCCAAAAAATTAGGAATGAATCGTTGCTTAACCATACATTTGTATATACAAATATTGTTTGTACATGAACGTTGAGGATATTATAAGAACCCGAAAAGAAATACCCTTGGAAGCCAGGACCCTCATCCATTTGACTTTGGTTAATAACAAAGTCAATGAAATCATGTCGGCCACCTTAAAACCTTTTGGGATTTCCATCCAACAATTCAATGTATTGCGTATCCTAAGGGGTCAAGAGAATAGGCCTGCAAACCTTTCAACCATCAATGAAAGGATGGTCACAAAAATGAGCAATACCACCAGATTGGTGGACAAATTATTGGCCAAAGACTATGTCATCAGAAAAATATGTCCTCAAAACAGACGAAAAGTAGAAATAAAGATTACTTCAAAGGGTTTGGATGTTTTGAATGAAATAGATGGCATAAAAATTGAAATGGAAAAAAAAATTCTTAAAAAATTTACTAAACGCCAATTAAAAGAGTTTAATGTTTTATTAGATAAATTTTAAAAAAACCATGAATAAAATAATCGAGGACTTAAATTGGCGCTATGCCGTTAAAAAATTTGACACCAATAGAAAGGTTAATATTATAGATTTAGAAACCTTAATTGAAGCAACAAGGCTTAGTGCCTCATCCTATGGTTTACAACCCTACCATATTTTCATTATTGAAGATGAAAAAATTAGGGAAGAACTAAGAAAACATTCATGGAATCAATCTCAAATCACAGATGCCTCCCATCTCATGGTTTTCACTATTAAAGAATCCTTTGGGGAAGAATTAATTGATGATTACATCGATAATGTGGTAAAGACTCGTGATATATCCAGTGAATCGGTTATGGGATACTCAAACTTTATGAAGTCAAAACTTATGGGGCTACCCAATGAGCTAAAAAGCAGTTGGACCTCCAGACAGGTATACCTTGCCCTTGGAAACCTCATGACAGTAGCGGCCTCCATGAAAATTGACACGTGCCCTATTGAAGGTTTTGAAAATGAGAAATATAACGAACTGTTGGGATTGAAAGATTCCAACCTCAACGCTATAGTGGTTTTGGCCGTTGGTTACAGGGCATCATCCGATGAAACCCAACACTTACCAAAGGTTAGATATCCCAAAGAAAGATTATTTACCCATTTATAATTATTTAAGAATATTACTAACAATTAAATTAAAGACATGAAAAAAACAATTTTAAGCTTGGCATTAACCATGATTTTCGGATTTTCTGCAACCGCAAACGCTCCCATTGATGGAGAGAAAAAAGATGTAAACGTCAGTGAAAGTAAAGTTACTTGGAAAGGTTATAAAGTAACTGGATCACATGAGGGAACCATAGATTTAAAATCCGGCCATTTGGTTATGGATGGTAACAAATTAACAGGAGGTGAGTTCGTAGTGGACATGACTTCGATAACCAACTTGGACATGGCCTCTGGAGAAGGAAAGGAAAAATTGGAAGGGCATTTAAAATCCGACGACTTTTTTGGAGTTGAAAATTATCCTACCGCCAAATTGGTAATTACATCCGCAGAATCCATGAACAAGAATTCCTATTCTGTAAAAGGTGACTTAACTATTAAAGGAAAGACGAACCCGGTAACTTTTGTTGTATCCATCTATGAGAATAAAGCTACGGCCACTCTCAAGGTAGATAGGGCAAAGTATGATGTACGATACGGCTCTGGAAGTTTCTTTGATAACCTAGGAGACAAAACAATCTATGATGAATTTGATTTGGTCGTAGATTTGGCTATCTAACATTCTACTTCTAAATTACTTAAACAAAAGACCTCTAGGAATTTACCTAGGGGTCTTTATTTTTTTATATATAAAATTGGTGCATTTCAATTTCCTTTCTATATTTACGCCAATGAAAACAATGAAAAATACTTGGTGGTGGAATAACTTACGACAGCATTCGTGAGCTAGTACTCCATGTAAAAAATATAGAGGCTTGTCATCACGACAGGCCTTTTTTAATTTATAACGTTTATCATGTCCTACACATTAAAGACATACTCAAAGAAAATACTTGCGGACACTATTACGCCCGTCAGTGTGTATTTAAAAATTAGGGATAAGTTCCCCAATAGCATTTTGCTTGAAAGCAGCGATTACCATGCAAATGACAACAGTTTTTCCTATATCTGTTGCAACCCTATTGCTTCGATAAAAATTCAGGATGAAAGAATTTACAAGGAATTTCCCGATGCCAGAAATGAAACTCTTGAAATTATAGAGGATACAGATGTAGTCTCGGAAATTGATTCTTTTGCCAAAAGTTTCAAAATAACTGAACAGGATTATAAATTTATAACCAACGGACTTTTTGGTTTCATGGCCTATGACGCCGTTCGTTATTTTGAAGATGTGGAAATTTCCAAAAAACCACACTCGGTCGAAATTCCGGATATCTATTATGCCGTCTACCAAAATGTAATAGCCATAAACCATTTTAAAAACGAAGCCTACATTTTTGCGCACTGTTATGATTCGGGGAATAATATTTCCGAAATAGAACGATTGTTGAACGTTAGGACATTTGCCTCCTACAATTTCTCCAAGGAGGGAGAAGTCAAAACAAACTTACTGGATGATGAATACAAGGAGCATGTGGAATTGGCTAAAAAGCACTGTCAGCGCGGTGATGTATTTCAATTGGTATTGTCCAGAAGGTTTTCCCAAAAGTTTAAGGGAGATGAATTCAATGTTTATAGAGCATTGAGGTCTATAAACCCATCTCCTTACCTTTTCTTTTTTGATTATGGCGATTTTAAAATTTTTGGAAGTTCTCCCGAAGCACAGTTGATCGTTAAAAACGGTAAAGCGGAAATACATCCCATTGCAGGCACCTATAAACGTACTGGAAACGACGAAAAAGACGCGGAACTGGCCAAAAAATTGGCCTTGGACGATAAGGAAAACAGCGAGCATGTGATGCTTGTAGATTTGGCCAGGAACGATTTAAGCCGAAACGGTAATTTGGTCAATGTGGACACCTATAGGGAGGTGCAGTATTTCTCCCATGTAATCCACTTGGTCTCCAAAGTTACGGGCATGAAAAAACCGGACATCCCCACCCTAAAAATTGTGGCGGATACCTTTCCTGCAGGAACCTTGAGTGGAGCACCCAAGCACATGGCTATGCAACTTATTGAAAAATATGAAAAAACGAGCCGGAGTTATTATGGAGGAGCTATAGGCTTTATGGATTTTAATGGCAATTTTAACCATGCCATCATGATCAGAACCTTCTTAAGTAAGAATCATGAACTTCATTTCCAGGCTGGTGCCGGGCTAGTTGCGGCATCCAATGCCGATGATGAGTTACAGGAAACGTACAATAAATTAGGGGCTTTGAATAAAGCCCTGGAAATCGCAGAAACTATCTAGATGGCAAGAAAGATATTAATGATCGACAATTACGATAGTTTCACCTATAATTTGGTTCACTATCTCGAGGATTTGGATTGCGAAGTAATTGTAAAACGAAACGACCAATTACATTTGGAAGACGTAGACGATTATGATGAAATTGTGCTTTCCCCAGGACCCGGAATCCCTGATGAAGCAGGCCTTTTAAAACATATTATTGAAAAGTATGCGCCAACCAAGCGTATTTTTGGAGTCTGCCTGGGACAACAGGCCATTGCCGAAGTCTTTGGAGGGTCCTTGGTCAATTTAGACCAAGTTTACCATGGGGTAGCAACTAAAATAAGAATTACGGTGGATGACTATATTTTTGACGGAATCAATAAAGAAATTGAAATAGGCAGATATCACTCTTGGGTGGTAGACCCCAATTTGCCGGACTGCCTTGAGGCAACTTCTATAGACGAGAACGGACAGATTATGTCGCTTAGACACAGGGATTACGATGTTAGGGCCGTACAGTTTCACCCGGAGTCGGTTCTTACTCCTAGTGGAAAAAAGATATTGGAAAACTGGTTAAATGGCAGCTCACTTTCCACCAAAGGGGAAACAAGCATGAATAAGAAAAATAGTATTAATTAATAATACCCAATAAAAAGCCCTCCCCTTTGGGGAGGGTTGGGAGGGGCTTATGAAAGAAACACTAAATAGACTCATCAATCACGAAATCCTGGAAAAAGAGGACGCGAAACAGATTTTGGTGAACATTGCCAAAGGGGATTACAATACCAGTCAGATTGCGGCCTTTTTAACGGTATATATGATGCGAAGCGTCACTATTGAAGAATTGGAAGGATTCCGTGATGCTTTGTTGGACCTATGTTTGGCCGTTGATTTATCGGAATACAACCCAATAGATCTTTGTGGAACCGGAGGGGACGGAAAGGACACCTTTAATATTTCTACTTTGGCCTCCTTTGTAACCGCAGGAGCAGGTGTTAAGGTAACCAAGCACGGCAATTACGGGGTTTCATCAAAATGTGGGAGTAGTAACGTGATGGAATTCCTAGGCATTAGGTTCAGCAACGAGGCGGATTTCCTAAAAAAATCCATTGAGGAAGCTGGTATTTGTGTGCTCCATGCTCCCCTATTCCATCCCGCTATGAAAAATGTAGCACCTATTCGAAGGGAATTGGCGGTAAAGACCTTTTTTAATATGTTGGGACCTATGGTAAACCCTGCATTTCCAAAAAATCAAATGGTAGGTGTTTTCAATTTGGAATTGGCAAGAATGTATGGCTATCTATATCAAAATACCGATAAGAACTTTACGGTTCTGCACGCTCTGGATGGCTATGATGAAATCAGTTTAACCGGAGACACAAAAACGATTTCCAATGGGTTCGAATCAATCCTTAGGCCTTCGGATTTTGGTATTTCCAGTATTGCAGCATCCGAAATTGAAGGTGGCGAGGACATCCCGGAATCCGCTCAAATTTTTATGAACGTATTGAATGGCAGGGGAACGGAAGCTCAAAACAATGTCGTCTGTGCCAATGCAGGAATTGCCATCAGCACTGTCAATGGTATTGGTCCCAAAGAAGGATTTGATTTGGCCATGGAATCCTTAAAAAGTGGTAAAGGCCTAACCGCTCTAAAGAAATTACAAGCCATTAGCGCATCATGAATATTTTAGACAAAATAGTTGCCGACAAGAAAAAAGAAGTCGCCCTGAAAAAATCCATAATTCCCGCATCACAATGGGAAAAATCGGTTCTTTTTGGGAGAGATAGAAATTCATTGGCGGAAGCTTTGAGAAAAAGTGAAACGGGCATTATAGCGGAACACAAAAGGAAATCTCCTTCTAAGTCCACCATTAATCAAAATACCAATGTGGGTCAGGTGGCCCAAGGATATCAAAAGGCAGGTGTTTGTGGCATTAGCGTTTTAACCGATATTAAATATTTTGGGGGGTCTTTGGAAGATCTGTTGTTGGCAAGGGCATCGGTAGATATCCCGCTTTTGAGAAAGGAATTCATTATTGATGAATACCAACTTTTGGAAGCAAAGGGCCATGGGGCCGATGTGATTCTTTTGATAGCGGCCATATTGACACGAACTGAAATTAAGAAGCTCTCGGAATTTGCCCAGTCGTTGAATCTTGACGTACTATTGGAGGTCCACAATAAGGAAGAACTTAAGAAATCCATCATGCCAAGTTTGGATATGCTGGGCATCAATAACCGGAATCTAAAGACGTTCGATGTCAGCTTGGATACCAGCAAGGAATTATCCCAACTTATTCCAGATGATTTTGTAAAGGTTTCAGAAAGTGGTATAAGTTCCATTGAAGCCATTAAGGCTTTAAAACAATTTGGTTATAAAGGGTTTCTAATTGGTGAAAATTTTATGAAAACGGAAAAACCTGGCCAAAGTGCTGCAGAATTCATTAAATCGTTGGAACAATGAAATTGAAGGTCTGTGGCATGAATCACAATATTGCCGAAGTAGCAGCCATTAGGCCAGACTACCTTGGGTTTATCTTTTGGGATAAATCCAGTCGTTTTTTTGATGGGGAAATACCAACGTTTCCCGAAACTATAAAGAAAGTGGGTGTTTTTGTCGATGCATCAATTGATGAGATTTTATACACAATTTCAAAATACAGTTTGGATGCCATACAATTGCATGGCGATGAAAGTATGGAGTATTGTAGTGAATTAAAGCATAGGCTTTTAGCGTCAATGGAAATCATTAAAGTTTTTTCCGTTAAAAATGAATTTGATTTTTCGGTACTCAAGTCCTACGAATTTCCTGTGGACTATTTTTTATTTGATACCAAAGGGGAGTTACCAGGCGGTAACGGTTATACCTTTGATTGGTCGGTACTCAAAAACTACCCCTCAACCAAACCATACTTTTTAAGCGGGGGGATTGGACCTGAAAGTATCCAAGATATTCGTAATTTCTTAAAAAGACCCGAAGCTACATATTGCCATGCTTTAGATGTAAATAGTAGGTTCGAGGAAAGACCAGGTTTAAAGAACATTGAAAAGCTAAAACTGTTTAAAGCGGCACTAAGTATTTAATACGAAAGATTATGACATACCATGTAAACGAAAAAGGATATTACGGTGAATTTGGCGGAGCATTTATCCCTGAAATGTTGTATCCCAATGTTGAGGAATTGCGCCAAAAATATTTGGAAATAATGAAAGAGGATTCCTTTCAAAGGGAATTCCACCAACTTTTAAAGGACTATGTAGGTCGCCCTTCTCCTTTATATTTTGCTAAAAGGCTATCAGAGAAGCATGGCACAAAAATCTACTTAAAAAGGGAAGACCTCAACCATACCGGAGCCCATAAGGTCAACAATACAATAGGACAGATTTTAATGGCCAAGCGGTTGGGTAAGACACGTATCATTGCGGAAACCGGAGCCGGTCAGCATGGGGTGGCTACGGCTACCGTGTGCGCCCTCATGGGAATGCAATGTATCGTTTATATGGGTGAAATCGATATCGCACGGCAGGCTCCCAATGTTGCCCGCATGAAAATGTTGGGTGCCGAAGTAAGACCCGCCACGTCAGGAAGTAAGACCCTTAAGGATGCTACGAACGAGGCTATAAGGGATTGGATCAATAATCCAGTGCATACCCATTATATCATTGGTTCGGCCATTGGACCACACCCCTATCCTGATATGGTGACCCGTTTTCAATCGGTCATTTCCGAAGAAATAAAATGGCAATTAAAAGAAAAGGAAGGGCGTGAAAACCCTGATTATGTCATCGCTTGTATTGGAGGTGGAAGTAATGCAGCGGGTACTTATTACCACTTTTTGGACGAACCTGAAGTTGGTATTATTGCCGTGGAAGCAGCGGGTAAAGGCATAGAATCCGGGGAAAGTGCGGCGACATCTGCCTTGGGTAAACTAGGTATTATTCATGGATGTAAAACCATGTTGATGCAAACACCTGATGGCCAGATTACAGAACCCTACTCCATTTCCGCAGGATTGGATTACCCGGGTGTTGGGCCCATGCACTCGCACTTGTACAGGTCTGGCAGGGCCGAGTTCTATTCCGCAACAGACGATGAGGCCATGACAGCGGGATTGGAACTTTCCCAATTGGAGGGAATTATCCCGGCCATTGAATCTGGCCATGCCTTTGCCATTTTTCAGCATAAAAAATTTAAGCCAGACGATGTTCTGGTCATCAGTTTGTCCGGTAGGGGCGATAAAGATTTACGGACGTACATTGATTATTTTAAGCTAGCCTAAACCATGAATAATAGAATAGTACACAAATTAAATTCGGACAAAAAATTATTGTCTATCTATTTCACTGCGGGCTATCCTTCCTTGAACAACACGGTACAAATCATTGAGGAGTTGGAAAGGAATGGCGTGGATATGATTGAAATAGGCTTGCCATTTAGTGACCCTTTGGCTGACGGACCTACCATACAGGAGAGTTCTACGGCCGCTTTAAAAAACGGAATGACCACGGAGGTCCTGTTCAACCAATTAAAGGATATTCGCAACACCGTTTCCATTCCCTTGATTATCATGGGCTATTTTAATCCCGTATTGCAGTATGGGGTGGAGGCATTCTGCAGGAAATGCCAGGAAATTGGTATTGACGGACTCATTTTACCTGATTTACCGTTGGATGTCTATGAATCAGAATACCGAGAAATTTTTGAAAAATACGGCTTAGTAAATGTTTTCCTAATTACCCCGCAAACCAGCGAAGAACGCATCCACCAGATTGATAAAGCCTCCAATGGTTTTATTTATATGGTAAGCTCCGCAAGTGTGACCGGCTCCAAATCGGGCTTTGGCAGTGAGCAAGAGGCCTATTTTGAACGCATTGCTTCCATGAATTTAAAAAATACACAGATCGTGGGCTTTGGGATTAAAGATGCGGAGACCTTTCAACAGGCCACCAAAAAGGCCAAAGGTGCTATCATCGGTTCGGCATTTATAAAATATCTTACCGAAAAAGGAGAAAAAAATATCTCTGAATTCATAAAATCAATTCGATGAAATTTATAGACGACTGGAAAATAATTATCCTGTTATGCCTTACTTTAGGTATGGCCCCTTTCTTTCCGGAACCCCATATTTGGGGAAAATTTAAATGGATTTTGGGCGGTGCCAGGGGCATGGCATTTATGGATTGGTTCGATGTCCTTTTGCATGGTTTTCCCTTTATCTTGCTAATTCGGAAAATTATTCTTTCCTTAATCAAAAAGTAGTTTCATTTGAATCCGTAGCCCTATCTTTAAAGATAATTTGAGTCGATACACCAAGCAGAACACATTTATGAAATGAGCCATAACAAGTCTTGATACTTACTGAGATGATTAATGGCGAATTGCATCTGACCTATAAAAACAATAAGAATAAACAGATGAAAAGAATTTTACCCTTTGTACTATTAATTGCTACAGTTTGCAATGTTACCGGTCAAGATGCGGTGTCCTTAAAATCTAAGGTGCGTAAAACCATTGAAGAATTGAAGGATTTTGTGGCCATTCCAAATGACGCCCTTAATGCGGATGACATAGATGACAACATACTTTGGTTACGCAATAAATTTAATGAACGCGGCTTTAACACAAGTATTCTTGAAACGGAGGGACTTCCCTTGTTTTTTGCCGCACTGCCCATTGACGATACCAAACCGACACTACTTTTCTATATGCATTTTGATGGGCAATCCGTGGACCCATCCAAATGGAATCAAAAAGACCCTTATGTTTTGGAATTAATGTCTGACAACGAAGGACAATGGCAAAAAGAGTCCTTTGATGCTTTGGATACGGATATCAACTATGATTGGCGCCTATTTGGGCGTTCCACTTCGGATGATAAAGGGCCTATTGTCATGTTCCTGAACACTATGGATTTATTAAAGGAAAACGATGTTGACCTACCTTTTAACATAAAGGTGATTTTGGATAGCGAGGAGGAGAAAAGCAGTGCCCCATTGCCAAAAGCCGTAAAAACCTATAGGGAACTTTTGGAGGCCGATTTTTTGATTATCAATGACGGGCCCGTACATGCATCTGGCAAACCTACCGTTGTATATGGATGCAGGGGTATCACCTCATTGTCACTGACTACATTTGGCCCTGTAAAACCACAGCATAGCGGACATTATGGAAATTATGCCCCAAACCCAGGTTTTATTTTGTCCAAATTATTGGCTTCTTTCAAGGATAACGAAGGTAGGGTAGTAATCCCTGGATACTACGATGGTATTACGTTGGACGATGCCACCCAAGCTATTTTAAAAAGCGTTCCTGATGACGATGCCGAGATAAGGGAAAGGCTCCAATTTAATTTGGCCGATAAAGTAGGGTCGTTCTATCAAGAATCGCTGCAATTTCCAAGTTTGAACATACGGGGATTGGGCTCTGCATGGATCGGTGAAGAGGCACGCACCATTGTTCCCGCAACGGCAACAGCTGAATTGGATCTGAGATTGGTACCGGAATCGGATGGAAACCGACTCAAAAAATTGGTCAAGGAGTTTATCAAAAATCAAGGTTTTTATATAACCGATACACTACCAACAAAAGAGGAGCGACTGAACCATGAAAAAATAATCATGATTACCGAAGGTTCCGTAACAGATGCCTTTCGAACGGATTTGGGCGATGCCTATGGAATGTATATTGTAAATACCTTGGAAACTAAATTTGAGCAGGATGTGGTGCAGATCAGGATTATGGGAGGAACCGTTCCAATCGCTCCCTTTGTAAACGAATTAAAAATCCCGGCATTTCTCGTCCCATTGGTGAATCCTGATAACAACCAACACAGTCCGAACGAGAATCTAAAAATTGGGCAAATTGCCTATGGTATTCAAGCCTATTATGCTCTTTTGAGTACTCCGCTCGTAAAATAAGTTTGGCTTTAACACCTACTAACAAAGGTTTAATGCGACCTTAACGGAGTTTGCCCTAAGTGTTTCTTATCTTACGTATGAACAATAAAAAGAAACACAATGGGAATTATAAAAGATAAAAGAAAATTTAAACGAACAAAGGAACAGGAAAATCCTACAAATCCTACTGGCAATACAAGAATCGATACCAATAAATTTGATATCGACGAAAAGACAATTAAAGACCAGCAGAACAAAAAATAATTGTCTGAATAATCATAACTGAAAAGCCCGGTTCCAAGAACCGGGCTTTTTTTAGTTTAAGAACAACATAATCTTATGCAGAATTTCTACTAGCGTTTATGTTTCCGTAGAGTGAACGTGTAACAATTTTTTCATATAATTCCTTATGTTCAGTACCCTGACTAATTTTCTGAAGTGCATATTGCTGGATGACCAATAAGGGCAACACTATATCTTCCCGTATTTTTATGGACTCCCTAGAAATAGCTTCCTTCTGCATTAACACTTCCATTCCTGATAATTGTAAGAGCATCTTTTTGGAAAGTTCAAATTCTTGGAGTAAAATCTCCCAAAATGCACCATATTCATCATCCTCCTTCATATAACTTGTGAGTTCAAAATAACATTTGGAGAGGCTCATCATGCTGTTCATCATCAAAGCCTGAAAAAATGGAACCTCATCATATAATTTCTTGGCTTCTTCAAAACGACCTTCATCCTCCATCTTTTTAAGGGCACTACCTATACCAAAATATCCAGGTACATTTTGCTTCAATTGACTCCAGGAACCTACAAAGGAAATCGCCCTCAGATCTGACAATTCCAGTTTTGCCTTATTTCCCCGTTTACCGGGTCTACTGCCAATATTCGCCTTGGTATAGTATTTTAAGGTACTCATGTTCTCCAGGTAAGGCATGAATTTCTCATGGTGTTTCAAGGCATCGTATTTTTCAAAACTCAACTCAGCGAGTTCCTCGATCAAGGCCCTGGACTCATCGGAGATTAATATTTCCTTCCCCAAAATAGAGTTGGAAAGTCCGGCAGTCAACAATTGCTCGCTGTTATAAATAAACTGCTCCTTAGTACCGTAGGTGCTTGTAATGGTCTGCCCTTGAATAGTCAATTGTATTTCATTATTGGCCACCTTACTGGTCTGCGCGGCATAAAAACGATGTGTCTTACCGCCTCCCCTTGCCGGTGGTCCTCCCCTACCATCAAAGAATATGGCAGCTACTCCATTATTTTCGCAAACTCCGGAAAGGGTTTCCTTGGTCTTTAAAATGGACCAATTTGCCTTCAGATATCCACCATCCTTGGTTCCATCGGAAAAACCGAGCATTATGGTCTGCTTATTGCCCCTGTTGGCAACATGTTCCCTGTACTCCTTTAAACCGAACAACTTTTGCATGGTGGCTTCAGAATTATCCATGCCTGCCATGGTCTCGAACAATGGCACTATATCAAAAGTTATTTTTTTATCGGCCCAACCACACCACCTAAACAGTCCGTATACAAAAAGTATACTAAATATATCCTCTGAGTTACTAATGATGTATCTATTACAGCCTTCCTCACCATTTTTTTCCTGGATAGTTTTCAATTGCGATATATTGGCTATGGTATCCTTTACAATATCCTCTGAAAAATCGTGGGCTGATAGTTGAAAGTTTTCGTGCAATAAAATCCTAACCAGTTCATCTTCGGTCAACTCGTTCAAATCCTCCTTTATGAAGTTTTTATGCTTAAGAACTTCGGTCATGACTTTGGTGTGCATACTATGATCCTGACGGATATCGATTGTTGCAAAATGGGTCTTGAAGATTTTGACCTTGTCAATGAACTTATCCAAATCCTTCAGGTACAAGCTATTGTATTTATCGATCAAGGCCTCTCGTATCTGTATCAATGGATTTATGATTTCATCGTACCCAACATCCTTGGTACTGTCGAACATTGCTGAATATAGATTGGAACGCAATTCGTTCATGGGATCTTGAACGGCCTTAAAGGTTAATTTGTGCTGTAGACGCTTAAGGTCGTTATAATAACACTTCATCAAGTTTAAGCGTAGCTCGTTCATAACATCTTTGGTAATGTCCGCGGTTACAAATGGATTCCCATCCCGATCGCCACCAGGCCAAAATCCTAGTTTTACAATGTTATGATTTTCAAATTTTTTGGAACCTGTACTACCCTTGATGTATGAGTACAAGTCACCAATAGCATCATAATACACATGTCTTAAAGTGTAAATAATGTTCTTGGCCTCATCCAAAGGGGTAGGTTTTTTGGCATTTATTAAGGAGGTTAGCCCCAATTGCTGGAGGGCCACGTCAATCTCGTCTATCCGATCCTCAAGAATCAGCGTTCGCAAATTGGTAATTATATCAAGAACGGCAGGGGTATAAAATTGAGTGGGATGCGCCGTTAATACGATCCTTGCGCTGAAATTATCTAGCTTTTCACCAATTTGGTCCCAGGCACCGTTACGCTCCACCAATTGAAAATAATCCTTAAGGGACAATGAACTGGAATGTTTTTGTAATTTTGGAAATGCGGCATCCTCCACACTATCATACAATACTACTTGTCGCTCTACATATTGGATCACGCGGAACATAAAGTCTATCTTTTCCTTTTCCGTTTCAAGGCTAACGAACTTTTCAAAGAACATGTCCAAAATTTCACGTGGGTTTAAGCCATTCTTTAGACCCTTTTCAGACTGGTCCATAAGAAGAGGGATTAACATACCCACGTTTTCTATATTACTATAAGGTAAATTTAGGAACAGACTATTGTATACATTAAATTTATTTTCAACGGATTTTTTAAATTCCTCCAATCTTTCTGATTGCTGCATAAATCACTTATTTTTTTGATTAATAACATCACTTTCCCACCTTCCTTCATCCATAAAGATCGATATTCTATAGAAATGGAAAGCACGAATATGCTTAAATAACAAAATAGATTTCCTTTACCACAAAAACAACAGTTTTGACAACAATAATTAAAGGAGACCGAAAATCCTGTGTAGTTTTACCTTGTAATCAAGTAAATAATTTTTTCATTTTCATATAGTGTTCTCGTAAAAGAGTCTTGCCGAAAAGCAAGGCTCTTTTTAGTTCTACAGAATTAGAAGTACTGAGCGTACTGCATGACCCTGTAATCCACCGTACTAAAATTGGGGTCCACCATTTTCAGTTTTTTATATTCAGGAATGCTCCCAACTGCCCGGTTTGCCGCCCCAGATGGTGCTATCAAGGACACGGTCGTAATTCTTAGATTCGTTTTTGGGTGAACAAATTCATGAATCCTAGGAACTTGGTCGGATTTCACGGTCAAATGCAATCCATGTTCCTTTAGATGTCTTCTAAAAAAATACTCGGGACCGTTCTTGCTATTTCCCCCAGTGAACAATAATGTTTTTACCGAAGGATATTTCTCCAAATAATAGAGTAGGTTACGTAGTTTGATATTTTGCATTCCCAAATCAGAGGCATCCACTTTCTCCCGTTCCGCGGAAGCAACAATATCACAGATTCCAATCTTATTCTGCATCAAAAATTCCTTTCGCTGCACAATGGCCTTCTCGGAAGTTTCAAAGAGCAGTTCCAACTTAAAAATTTCGTTCAAAATGGGCCATAATTGACCGTCCCTGCTGCCATAACAAAAATTTACATCGCCCTCTTTTAAGGCTCCTGTAGTGAATCTAGGCGGGGGAAGGGTGCCTACGATCAGCTTGGTAACACCTTTAAAAAGAAACGGATTATAAGGATGGGTGTGCAAGAACAAACCAAATAGTGTTAATTAAACGGTATCAAATCTATTGAAATAGAAGTTTAACTCCAATTTCGTAACTTTAAGAAATAAACAAAATGAGTACATCCAGTTGGGTTGTTGCAGGGAACAAATGTTTGTTTTCGATGCTACCCTTGTTGCAATTTAATCTGGATTATTAAGTAAAACTGAAAATGATATGGGAAAAGGGGACAAAAAAACAAAGCGCGGCAAAATTGCCAATAACTCCTATGGGGCCAGAAGGCCTAAAAAAATAAAACGAAAACTTACCGTTGAGGAGAAAATAAAGGTCGGGAAGAAAAAATAGAACTAATAATCTATCCTAAAGTTGAATTCCACCTGGTTTTCCTCATCCAGACCCAATTCATAGGTGTAAAAGCCTATTGGCAAGGAATCTATGGCCAATACTCCTGGAGTGTACTCAAAGCTGGTGGAATCAGAAATTATTGTCAATCCCATTTCTTCGGGAGCTGAGTCAAATTCATAATATTCGGAGAACTCCCCGGCCGGAATGTTCTCATATACCGTATCCTTTTCGTTGACCCTCACCTCGTTAAAATTTAAATCTGTATTGTTCCTAATGCGGATATTCACCATATCCACATCATCGTCACGATCGGTACAGGATAACAGAACTACTGAAAAAATTATGACTACATGTAAGAACCTTTTCATTCTTTTTATGTTAGGATACACTATACTAGCAGAACGAAAAGAAGGAAAATATATTATTAACGGATAAATACGGGCTCGTTTTCTTTAAGGGTATGTTCTTGACTGAACTGATAATCATCCAAATCAAATCCTTTGATATCGTCCAAACTTGATGCATTGGAATCCAAAATATAGCGTACCATGGAGCCACGGGCCTTTTTGGCAAAGAAGCTTATGACCTTTAAGGTATTGTTTTTCCAATCCTTAAAAACCGGAGTGATTACAGGAACTTTTAGATTCTTTTGGTCAAGGGCGCTAAAATATTCATTGCTGGCCAAATTCACGAACAACTCTCCTTCTTGCAATTCCTTGTTAAGATGGTCTGTCAGCTCCTTTTTCCAGAATTCATATAGGTTTTTTTTCCTTCCTACCTTTAAGGAGGTTCCCATTTCCAGTCTATAAGGCTGTATCAAATCCAATGGTTTTAGGATACCGTAGAGTCCGGATAGGATTCGTAAAGTATTTTGCAGATCATCCAATTTATCTTCCGTAATGGAATATGCATCCAGACCTTGATATACATCGCCATTGAAAGCATATACCGCAGGTCTGGCATTTTCCTCGGTAAAGGGAACAGAGAAATTTTGGTTGCGTTCCCAATTCAATTGGGCCAAATTATCAGAAATGGACATCAATTCTGAAAGTGCCTTGGGTTTTTTCTTGACGAGGACCTTGTTAAGCGTCTCGGCCTGTTTTAAAAATTCGGGTTGCGAAAATCTATCGGTGGGCAGAGTGCTTTCAAAATCAAGGGATTTTGCAGGAGATATTACAATTTTCATTTCTTTCTATTAATTCCGATGGCGTACATCCTATTCTCAATATCAAAAATATATGTTTTTTATCCGATGCAAAACAGATGGCAAAAAAGAGTTCTGATAGTCCTATCAACTACTTCTATAAACCGGTTAGGGAGTAATTCCGCCACTTTTCTATACAGGATTGCATATCCTCTGGAATTACGGAATCAAACCTCATTTTCTCGCCTGATACTGGGTGGATAAAACCTAGGGTCTTGGCATGTAAGGCCTGTCTTGGCAGGACCTTAAAAGCATTTTCAACAAACTGTTTGTATTTTGTAAAGGTGGTACCTTTTAAAATTTTGTCCCCGCCGTACCGTTCGTCATTAAAGAGTGTGTGACCTATGTATTTCATATGTACTCTTATTTGATGTGTTCTGCCGGTCTCCAATTTACAGGACACCAGGGTGACATATCCCAGGCGTTCCAAAACTTTATAATGGGTAATTGCTTCCTTTCCATCCTCCCCTTCTGGAAAAACATGCATTTGAAGTCGGTTTTTGGGGTTTCTCCCAATATTACCGATGATAGTACCCTCATCCTCCTCAACATTTCCCCATACTAAAGCAATATACTCTCGCTCAGAGGTTTTATCAAAAAACTGCTTGGCCAAGTGCGTCATGGCCGCTTCCGTCTTGGCAATTACCAACAGTCCAGAAGTATCCTTATCAATCCTATGGACCAGACCAGGCCGTTCACTACTATTGGTGGGTAAATTTTCAAAATGATAAATAAGGGCGTTTATGAGGGTGGCAGAATAATTTCCATGCCCGGGATGCACCACCATGCCCGCAGGCTTGTTCACTACCAAAAGAATATCATCCTCATAGACGATGTCCAATGGAATATTCTCAGGAACCAATAGATGTTCATGGGGCGGGTGTTCAAAAAGCACCTTGACTTCATCCCCTGCCTTTACCTTGTAGTTGCTTTTGACAATGGCATCATTAACCCAAACATGACCATCTTTCGCAGCTTGTTGTATCTTGTTACGGGTGGCATTTTCAACGAAGTTCATCAAAAATTTGTCCACCCTTAGAGGGTCTTGTCCTTTGGAGGCTACAAATCTGTAATGTTCAAAAAGATCATCGTTATCCTCTTGCTCCAAATTCGTTGTAGAAATCATATTATTCGGAATCTTCTTGGATGATGGCTCCTCCGGTCACTTTGCCGTTACCGCAAATCAATTCTATTTTAGAAGTTTTGGGAAGCTTATCCCCTGGCTTGATGTCCTTACCCTTGTATTTTATGTAATACACCATGTCCTTGCCAAGTTGATCGATATAGGTAACTTTTTGAACATCCAATCCAACTGCCTTCAACATGGAGGACGCATTCCGCTTGGTTACCTGAATGATTTTTGGCACCGTAACCTTTTTATACCCGGACGGGTTTACCGTAAAGTAAATCTTTCTATTGGTCTTAACTTTCGTACCAGCGGACGGATTCTGTTCTATTATTGAAAATCTGGGATACTCAGGATTGTAATTTGCGGAATCCACCACTTCATAACGTAATCCCGCGTTTTCGACCTTTTGTCGCATTTCCATTACTGAAAGTTTGGAAAAGTCCGGCACCTCAACAAACTCGCCATGATTGGTGGAACTGTTCAACCACCTGAAGACCAAGAAAATCAATACTGTTAAAACCCCTATGGCCAGACCAATTTGTATCAGGAAAGTTTTACTCTTTAAAAACCTAAAAAAATTTCTCATCTAAATCTTTGATTGGTACAAATATAGTAAATGCCATTTTACAAAAAGCCGGTTTAATAATTGGTCAAAAGGGATTTAAATCTTCGATCGAAAATTCTCCTCTTTTTTCTTTAACGGGAATAATCCATCTTTGTGTTATAAACCTCTAGTTTAATTCATGAAGAAAAATATAGCGATCATAATGGGGGGCTTTTCCAACGAGTACAATATTTCCTTGAAAAGCGGTAAGGTAGTCTTCGATTATTTGGACAAGGAAAAGTTCAACTGTTTTCCAATTCATATTTCCAAGACAAAGTGGGTGTTTGTAGATGGGAACGAAAATGAGACCCCTGTAAACAGACATGATTTTTCCATAGAAATCAAGGGTAAGAAAATCAACTTTGATTGTGTTTTCAACGCCATTCATGGATCTCCTGGAGAAAATGGATTATTACAGGCCTATTTTGAACTATTGAAGATTCCCCAGACTTCGTGCGATTTTTATCAAGCAGCACTAACATTTAATAAAAGGGATTTGTTGAGTGTTTTAAAACCTTACGGGATTAAAACGGCAACTTCGTTTTACTTAAACAAGGGAGATGAAGTCAATGAGGCGGAAATTATAGAAAAAGTTAAACTCCCCTGTTTAGTAAAGGCCAATAAATCTGGAAGCAGCTATGGTATTTCTAAAGTATACCAAAGGGAAGAGCTTAAAACAGCCATCGAATTGGCTTATAAGGAAGATGATGAGATAATCATTGAAGGTTTCTTGGATGGTATAGAGGTATCCGTTGGTGTGATAACCTATAATGGGAAAACCAAGGTTCTACCCATTACGGAAATTGTTTCCGAAAATGATTTTTTTGATTATGAAGCAAAATATGAAGGAAAGTCGCAAGAAATTACCCCTGCAAGAATTTCAAAAAGACAAGAAGAAAATGTAAGCGCTTTGGCCAAGAAAATTTATGAGGTCTTAAAGATGAAGGGTTTCACCAGAAGCGAATTTATCTTCGTTGGCGATGAGCCCTACCTATTGGAAGTAAATACGACCCCAGGATTGACCAAAGAAAGTATATTACCAAAACAGGCTCAGCAGGCAGGTATAAGTCTTGGATCCCTTTTTGAAAATGCCATACACGAAGTTCTGACTTAAAATGAGTATTTTTAAAGGGTATCAATAATTGCTTATATGAGGCGAGCCATCTTCCCGGGATCATTTGATCCCCTTACCCTAGGTCATCATGACATTATCATGCGTGGTATTACCCTATTCGATGAACTTATTATAGCCATTGGGAAAAACGCCGAAAAAAAATATATGTTTACACTAGACGAACGAATGTCGTTCATCAAAAAGGCCTTCACCAACGAACCTAAAATTAAGGTCCTTACCTATGAAGGACTAACGGTGGATTTTTGCAAGAAAGTAAACGCCAATTATATTTTAAGAGGTCTAAGGAACCCGGCGGATTTTGAATTTGAAAAGGCCATTGCCCATACCAATCGTAAACTTTCTGAAATAGAAACCGTTTTTCTGCTAACATCCTCAGGAAAGTCTTACATCAGTTCTTCCATTGTGAGGGACGTCATTAGAAACGGTGGGGATTATACAGGGCTGGTACCAGAATCTGTAAGAGTCTCGCACTAATTTTATTCTTGATTAAAATCAAATCCATTCAATAACGATTCTTATTTTCTTACACGGCGAATTTGTTGGATTTACGATTCCCATTTAATTAAATACCACAAATATTTGATGGTTCACAACAAAGTTTATCTTAAATTGTAGTCCTCTGATATATTTGTAAGAAATTACGTATATATGTTGCTAGGCCCTCAAATTAGATCCACTTCATATTTAATAAAGCAGTTACCCACACTAACTGTTTTTATTGATTGTGAATTTAGAATTATCCATGCTTCGGACAAATGGTTGTTTACGTTTGGCGAGAATAGTAACGCAATATTTGGACGAAACCTATTTGAAATATTCCCGGATCTAAGTATAAAATGGCAAACAGTTCTGAAAGAATGCTTTAACGGAAAATCCAACCCCATGGGTGTGCAGAAATTCAGGGATACCTTTCAAAAAGAAAAGTGGTACGAATGGTCCAATAACTGTTGGTACGATGAAGCTGAGAATATAGTTGGGGCAATCATTCAAATCATAGATGTAACCGAAGCAATAGAAAATGAACTGGAGCTTGAAAAAATCAAACTACAGTTAAAGCAACAATCAGAGATTTCCAAAACTGGCAGATGGGAATATAATATTATAAATGATACTGTGGAATGGTGCGAAATTACCAAGGCCATACATGAAGTAAATCAAGACTATGTGCCCAAATTGGACACCAGCATTCAATTTTATAAGGAAGGATATAGCAGAAATGCCATTTCCATGGCGATTTTCGAGGCACAGGAAAAAGGAACACCTTGGAGTTTAAAACTACAGATCATTACGGCATCGGGAAAAGAAAAGTGGATCCTGGCGGCCGGCAAACCTATTTACGAGAAGAGGAATCTTATTGGTTTTACAGGAACATTTCAGGACATAGATGAACAAGTTCTTGCCAACATCGAAATAAAAAAGAGTGAAAAGCTTTTAAGGACTTTGATAGATAACCTGCCTTTGAATGTCTATGTAAAGGATACCAATTCTAAAAAAGTATTGGTCAATAAGGCCGAGTGCCTTTATTTGGGCTCTAAAAATGAATCAGAACTTCTAGGTAAGGACAATTTTGACATTTATGATTATGAGACCGCCAAAAAGTTCACCGAGCAGGATATAAAGGTAATGTCCAGTTTAGAACCAATATTGGGAGAAGAGGTAGTCAGCTTAAATAAAAAGGGAGTGGAAACAACCGTTCTTACTTCAAAAATTCCTTTGCTCGACGAAAGGGGGAAAGCCAACGGCCTCATAGGTATCAGTGTGGATATCACCAACATAAAACAAAAGGAGAAAGAGTTACGAAACCTGATTGATGTTACTTCCCTACAAAATAAGAAGCTCATTAATTTTGCCCATATAGTCTCACATAACCTTCGTTCCCACACCGCGAATTTTTCTATGTTATTGGACTTTTTACAGCACGAGGAGGACGAAGAGGAGAAGACCAAATTACTGGGGATGCTCAACTGTGCTTCAGGAAGTCTATTGGAAACCATAGAAAATCTCAATGAAGTCCTCGCTATCAATACGAACGTCAATTTGGAAAAAAAAGTAATCAATCTACATGACAAGGTAAATAACGTAGCTCAAAATTTGGAAGAGTTTATCACCGAAAATAATGCCCACATTATAAATAACATTTTTGAAGACCGGACTTTAAAGGTCATACCACAGTACCTTGATAGTATTTTGATAAACTTTATTACAAATGGAATAAAATATAAACATCCAAATAGACAACCCAAGATCTCTCTTGATCTATTACAAAAAGAAAATCAAAGTGTTTTGATAATTGAGGATAACGGCTTGGGAATCGATTTAAAGAAATACGGCAATAAGCTTTTTGGTATGTACAAAACCTTTCATTCCCACGAAAATGCCCGGGGAATGGGCCTTTACATCACAAAAAATCAAATTGAGGCCATGGGTGGTAAAGTTGAAGTTGAAAGTAAAGTTGGAGTAGGTACCACTTTTAAGATTTTTTTTAATGAGGAAAATTAGATGTATCGGGATAGTAGATGATGATCCAATAACCGTTTTTGGTATACGGAAAATGCTGAACCAAGTAGTGGAGTGTGAGTGTATTGAGGCCTATAAAAATGGTAAGATAGCTTATGAGGCCCTTAACAAAAAGTTTCTGGACAATGAAGACATACCCCAAGTACTTTTCTTGGATATCAATATGCCCATAATGGACGGGTGGCAGTTTTTGGAGGAGTTCCTTAAACTACCCATAAAAAAGAGGATTCGAATTAATATAGTAACCTCGTCCATAGATCCTTTCGATAAAAAAAAGTGGGAGTTTTATAAAAATAAGACACACCATTTGATAACATTCAATAATAAACCTATCAACAAACAGGATATCGCAGAAATAACCAAGGTTGCCTAAATAGGGTGTTTGGTGTTTTTGGCTACTTTTGCAATGAGCACATCATAATTGTATTATTATCCGATGAAGTTTGTTGTCATGAAAAAGTTTTGTTTATCCCTTTCTTTAATCTTGGTCTTAGTCGCTTGTGAGAACAAAACGGAAGACGTTGCACTGGATTTCCCTACTACGTTTGAAACCTCGGGTGGCACCAGAACTGCCACCTATGAGGAGGCGATCGATTTCTATTTGAAATTGGCGAAAGAGTTTCCCGAAATAAATATCCAGACCATTGGCAAAACGGATAGTGATAGACCACTTCATTTGGTGACCTATAACTTGGATGGGGATTTCAATTTCAACAAAATAAATAAGGAGAAAACAGTTTTGTTCATTAATAACGGTATTCATCCCGGTGAGAGCGATGGAGTTGACGCAACAATGCTCTTATTTAGAGATCTGGCGAGCGGCAAAATACCTTCTCCAAAAAAAACGGTGGTGGTGACCATTCCAATATACAACATTGGCGGCGCTTTGAATAGAAACTCAACGTCAAGGGCAAATCAAAACGGACCCGAGTCCTATGGTTTCCGTGGAAATGCCCTTAATTATGATTTAAATAGGGATTTTATAAAGACGGATACCGAAAATGCCAGGACCTTTGCTCAAATTTTTCATTTAGTAAAACCGGACGTGTTTATTGACAACCATGTAAGTAATGGAGCGGATTACCAATATACCCTAACACATTTGTTTACTCAGCACAATAAACTTGGTGGCGAATTGGGCCCCTATCTCCATGAAACGTTCATGCCCGCACTGGTAGATTCATTGGCTGCGGACAATTGGGAGATTACACCTTATGTGAACGTTTTCAACAAACCCCCAGAAGTCGGATTTTCCCAATTTTTGGACCACCCAAGATACTCCACGGGATATACCACACTCTGGAATACTTTGGGCATGATGGTAGAAACGCATATGTTGAAACCCTACAAAAAAAGGGTAGAGGGCACGTATGGGTTGATGAAAAAAATGATAGCCCTTTCTGAAATACAGGGCGATAAGATAAAAGAATTGAGGAGCAGATCAAACGTTGGTTTTTTAGAAAGGGAATATTATCCCATTCATTGGCAGGTGGATAGTACTGAAACTACCAAGATTACATTTAAAGGGTTTCAGGCGGATACAATCCTTAGTGAGGTAACTGGATTCGAGCGATTAAAATTCAATCGGGAAAAACCTATATCGAAGGAGGTTACCTATTACGATTATTTTAAGGCAACGGACTCCATTAAAATTCCCGAAGCCTACATAATAAAAAAACAATGGAAGGAGGTAATAGACCTTTTGACCATTAACGGTATAAAATTGAAGGCTTTTGAAAAGGACACCCTAAAAAACGTTGAATCCTATACTATAGATAGTTTTAAAACGGCGAGCAGACCTTATGAGGGGCACTATCTCCATTACGATACCAAGGTATCATCCGCATTGGAAAGCATTGCATTCGAGGCCGGGGATATTCTGGTGCCCACACATCAAGAAGGTATTAGATATTTACTGGAAACCTTGGAACCCGCGGCAGTGGATTCCTTCTTTAACTGGAATTTTTTCGATACCATTTTACAACAGAAAGAGGGCTTTTCTCCATATGTTTTTGAGGATACCGCACTGGCAATGCTTCAAAACGATTCGGTTTTAAGGCAAGAATTTGAGTCAAAAAAACAGCATGATACCGAATTTTCAGAAAATTGGTACGCCCAGCTAGACTGGTTGTTCAAGCGATCAGAACTGTATGAAAAAGCCCATAATCAATATCCTGTTTATAGGGTGTTGGAAAATAGGGATTGAGGTCGTTGGATTCTACTGGGAAGAGAATCTGGCCTAATCGCCCTCGAACAAAATTTTAATGTTCGCATAGGAGTTTTGAAGGGCCTTTTGAATCTTTTTGGGCCCTTTCCATTTCACCTTTACGATTCCCTCCTTTTTCTCAGGTTTGAGCTTTCCAGAATAATCGGTCTTCATAGCGTACCAATGTACCTGTTTTAAGGTAATGATACCGTTATTCTTAAATATATGGTAGGTTGTCCTAAGAAAATTCTCGACCCTTATCCCTTTGACACCCGTCTCCTCCATAACCTCCCTAACGGCACAGTCCTCTATGGATTCACCTTTATCAAGCTTGCCCTTTGGCAAATCCCATTTATCGTTCCTGTAAATAAACAAGACCTTTCCCAATGGATTCGTGACCACACCCCCGGCGGCAACGACCAAGGGGATTTCCTGTGTAAATTTTTTTAGGATTTCTTCCGAATTGGGATGGTAGATATAGGCTTCGGTGAGCTTTTTCTTTTTTAATGCCTTAATGGCACTGTTGATAGATTCTTGATTCAGAAGAAAATACTCGCCACCAGCTGTTTCGGAGAGTTTATTTGTTAAAATCAGAGGCAGTTCATTGACAAAAACTTTATACATTTGCGACATGGTTTTAAACAAAAACACGGCTAAAAAAACAGCTGAGCTTCTGCTGCAAATTAATGCAATAAAATTGAAACCCGAAAATCCTTTTACTTGGGCCTCAGGATGGAAATCCCCTATTTATTGCGACAATAGAATTTTACTTTCGTACCCCAGTATACGGAACTATATCAAGGAAGAAATGGCCAAACAAGTTGAGTCCTTATATGGCAAGCCCGATGTTATTGCAGGTGTGGCAACCGGTGCGATAGGAATGGGAGCTTTAGTGGCCGATGCCCTTGGACTGCCCTTCATATATGTGAGGCCCGAACCCAAGTCACATGGTAGGCAAAATCAAATTGAAGGCTATTTGGAACCGCATCAAACGGTAGTGGTCATTGAGGATCTGATAAGTACGGGAAAAAGCAGTTTAAACGCCGTAGAGGCATTACAGGCTCAACAGGCCAAGATTAAAGGTATGTTGGCCATTTTTACCTACGGTTTTGAAACGGCTAACCTCAATTTTGAAGAAAAAAAAGTGGAACTTCACACCTTGAGCAATTATGAGTATTTAATCGAACAGGCATCGGAAACGAACTATATCAAAGAGGAGCAACTAAATACATTAATGGAATGGAGGAAAGATCCTTCGAAATGGTTACAATAAAATATGTTTATAGAATCGCCAAAATCAATTGTATCAAAAAGTAAGGAGGATACCTTCAATTTCTTGAACGACTTATCCAATTTTGAAAAATTGATGCCTGAAAATATTGATAAGTTTGAAGTGTTGAATGAAAACAGGTTCCTATTCTCGTTAAAGGGAATGCCTGAAATAGTACTGGAAAAAAAGGATCAAATACCTTCTTCCAAACTTGTTTTGGGCGCTGCCAGTGAGAAACTCCCATTTACCCTTACGGCAGATATAAACGAGTTGGAGGAGACAAAAAGTGAGGTTACGCTGAGCTTCTCAGGAGAGTTCAATGCCATGATGGCAATGATGATAAAATCGCCTATCACCAATTTCATGAAAACCTTGTCCTCCAATTTGGAGAAAATCTAGTAAAGTAAGGTAATTTCCTTTATATCAAACTCGGCAAGGCTGTCATCCTCTAATTGAACCCTTAATCTTCCGTTGCCCGATACACCTTGAATGATTCCACTGAACATTTTTCCGTCCCTAGATTGGAACGTACTGGCCACACCTTTTCTGAAGAGTAAGGATTGATATTCCTTAAATACATCCTCTGAATGTCCTGTTTCAAATTGGGCAAATCCCAATTTTAAATTTTGTAATAACCTCTGTAATACCAAATCCAAATCATACATCTGCCCGGTTTGATTGAATAAGGAAGAAGCTTTGGGGTTACCCGGAAAAGAGGTCTGGTTTACGTTCAACCCAATTCCAATGACCAAGGATTTCAATGCTGCCCCCACCAGGTAATTTTCTATCAAGATACCACAAATCTTCTTGGAACCTGACATTATGTCGTTAGGCCACTTTACCTTAATCTTTGGGATTTGAAATTCTGCCAAGGTTCTAAAAACAGCTATGGAAACAATCATATTGAGCATAAAATGCTGTTCCAATTGAAATCCTGATATCTTTTTTAATACACTGAAAGTTAGGTTTTTACCTGGTTCAGTCTGCCAACTACCATCCATCTGGCCCCTCCCCTTGGTCTGATGCTTGGCCCATACAACGGTATAATCATCGACAATATCCGTCCTAGACAAATCCTTTAAAAAGGTATTTGTGGACTCCGTGGCATCAAGTTTGATTATTTGCATAGTAATTTGTTTGGGCCAATCTTTAATCAATTATTAAAAACTAAGCCTTAAAGAGCAAAAAAACAATAACTTTGCAAAAACTAAAACTTTTGAATGCAGAAAAGGAAAACTAGTGCAGATGAGTTAATTGCATTGATTTTACAGGGAATAGAAGAAGTAAAAGGACAAAACATAAATTTACTTGACCTAAGAGATATTGAAAATACTGTTTGCGACTACTTTATTATTTGTAACGGTACTTCCAACACGCATGTGAATGCAATCGTTGGTTCCATCCAAAAAACAGTCAGTAAGGCAAGTAAGGATAAACCTTGGCATGTGGAAGGTACGGATAACGCCGAGTGGGTCTTAATGGACTACGTAAATATAGTGGTCCATGTTTTCCAAAAGCACATCAGGGAATTTTACGATATTGAAGGCCTATGGGGTGATGCCAAATTCACCACCATAGAAAGTAGCGTTAATAATTAAAAAAAAATAATGGCAAAAGAGAATAGTACGAGTCCCAAAAAACCAAAATTCAGCTCTTGGTGGATCTATGGTTTGGTAGCAGTATTGCTTATTGGATTTCAATTGTTCAGTAGCGACGATTTGGCAAGTACCAAAAAAACGACTACATCGGAATTACAGGAATATCTAAGAAATGGGGATGTTAAGAAAATATTGATCATTACCAACACCAATCAGGCAAAGGTATTTCTTACAGATGAGGCGATGACCAAGGAGGTTCATAAGGATGTTTCTGAAAAATCGTTTTTACCTACCTCGGGGAGTGTGCCCCAATACACTTTGGATTATGGCGATCTACAGATTTTTCAAAATGAAATCACCGAGATAAAAAAGGATAACAACCTTGATACCATCATTGAATTTGGAAAAGAATCCACTGCCATTTTAGACTTTTTACTTTCATTGTTGCCATTTGTTCTTATCATTGGTATATGGATTTACCTGATGAGAAGGATGTCTGGCGGCGGCGGCGGCGGAGCAGGGGGCCAAATTTTCAACATTGGCAAATCCAAAGCAAAACTATTTGATGAAAAAACGGATACCAGAACCTCGTTTAAAGATGTTGCGGGATTGGAAGGTGCCAAGGAAGAGGTTGAGGAAATTGTAGAATTTCTAAGAAATCCAGACAAATACACATCTCTTGGGGGAAAAATTCCAAAAGGGGCGTTGCTAGTAGGACCTCCAGGTACTGGTAAAACCCTATTGGCCAAGGCCGTTGCGGGAGAGGCAAAAGTTCCTTTCTTCTCACTATCAGGATCAGATTTTGTTGAAATGTTCGTGGGAGTAGGTGCCTCAAGGGTGAGGGACCTTTTCAAACAGGCCAAGGACAAATCCCCAGCGATTATTTTTATTGATGAAATCGATGCCATTGGTAGGGCAAGGGGCAAAAATAATTTTACCGGATCCAATGATGAAAGGGAAAACACTCTGAATCAGCTTCTTACCGAGATGGATGGATTTGGAACTAACACCAATGTTATCGTATTGGCGGCAACCAACCGTGCCGATGTTCTCGATAAGGCCTTGATGCGTGCAGGGAGATTCGATAGACAAATTTATGTGGACCTTCCGGATATCAGGGAACGAAAGGAGATTTTTGAAGTACACTTAAGACCAATAAAAACGGCCGAAACGTTGGATTTGGATTTCCTAGCTAGACAAACACCAGGATTTTCCGGTGCCGATATCGCAAATGTCTGTAACGAGGCCGCACTGATCGCCGCTAGAAAAGAACAAAAGGCCGTAAATAAACAGGATTTTCTGGATGCCGTTGATAGAATAGTTGGAGGTCTGGAAAAGAAAAACAAAATAATAACTCCCGGTGAGAAAGAAACCATTGCTTACCATGAAGCAGGTCATGCCACCGTTAGCTGGATGCTAGAGCATGCGGCTCCTTTGGTAAAGGTGACCATTGTACCTAGAGGACAATCCTTAGGTGCCGCTTGGTATCTACCCGAAGAAAGACTTATTGTAAGGCCGGACCAGATGTTGGACGAGATGTGCGCAACCATGGGAGGTAGAGCTGCTGAGAAAGTTATATTTGACAAGATTTCAACAGGTGCCTTGAGTGATTTGGAAAAAGTAACCAAACAGGCGAAGGCCATGGTCACAATCTACGGTTTGAACGATACCATTGGTAATCTAACCTATTATGATTCCTCAGGCCAAGATTCCTATGGCTTTTCCAAGCCCTACAGTGAGGAGACCGCTAGGAAAATTGACGAGGAAATCTCCAAAATCATAGAGGCCCAATATCAAAGGGCCATAAAAGTCTTGACCGATAACAAAGATAAACTTACCACTTTGGCCCAAAGACTATTGGAAAAAGAAGTTATCTTTAAAGAAGATTTGGAAAAAATATTTGGCAAAAGAACTTTTGATAAGGACATCCTAGAAGCTGAAAAGAATGAACGGGAAGCCTCTGAGTCCAAAAAAAATGCTGAAGAAGACGAAAAAGTAGCTGAAAATAGCTAACTATGTGTATCGTTCAATGCAATCAAAGGAGCAAAAGGGTTATTCGTAGATCAACGTATTAAATGGGGCTTTTAGATATCTTATTTGGTGGAGGAAAAAAGAATATTTCTAAGGAAACTGCGGAAACACGTGGTGAACATATGCCAGATCTGTCTCTCCCAGTAGACGAAAAATTCACCATCCATTTCAAAAAAAATGGCGGCAAGTTTATCTATTGCATATCTGAACAAGAAGTATTAAAGGCCATTTACAATATTATTGAGGAAAATGGTTGGGAAGACCACCCATTCTTCGCCATGAACCCCCAATTGGTCAAAAAGTTCTCCAGGGAAAATCTTTCATTTACAGATAATACAAAGGAAAGCGAAGTTTTTTTGACTACCTGCGAACACTTGATTGCCCAAAATGGCAGTATATTGGTCTGTTCCAATCAGTTGATGGAAAAGAAAGTAAATGAACTGCCCAGTAACGTCATCGTTTACGCCACAACAAGTCAATTGGTAGAATCCATTGGGGAAGGTCTCAAAACCATAAAAAAGAAATATGGCCCTTCTATTCCGGCGAATATTACTACACTTAAACATTTCAAAGCCACCGAAGAAAATTCAGACGATTTTCTAACGTACGGAAGTAGTACTAAAAATCTTTATCTTTTATTGCTGGAAGATTTATAGTATGAAATGCCTATTAGTAGCATATTTCAATTCCACCGTTCTTGATAATTCGAGCATTACATCTGACTTTTTATTAAGGTTAAATAGTTTCAGATGAAAGAGGTTTTAAGAAGATCACTTACGGGAGCAGTGTATATAATACTATTATTATCCGCTGTTTTTCTTAGCTCGGACGCTTTCGATTTTCTTTTTATGGTATTCGGACTTGCTTGTCTTTATGAATACAAAAGACTTGTGAAACTAAAAGGATATTACATTTTTTTGGCCTATCTCTCCCTTTGGTGGGCTTATATTTACTTGATTCACGACCAAATTCTGATAAATATCTTAATGTTTATCACGATTTTCATAGATGTATATTTATTGGTCTATTTATTTTCAAAGAATCAAAAAACATTTTCCACCTTTTATAAATTTATGATCGGGTTATTTTATATTGGAGGTGGATGCATCTTTCTTACAATGATTCCCTATAAAAATGATGCCTTTGCGAAACTTTTAATAATGGGTATTTTTATACTTATCTGGGTCAATGACTCTTTTGCCTATATTGTTGGGAAAACCATTGGCAGAACCAAATTGTTCCCCATAGTTTCTCCAAAAAAAACGGTGGAAGGAACGGTAGGAGGTTATATCTTTGCCTTAGGTGCAGCTTACATTATGGGGACGCAGGAGCAAATTATAGGACCGATCCAATGGATGCTCTTGGCAAGTGTAATCGTTGTTATGGGTAGTTTGGGAGATTTGATAGAGTCCAAATTAAAAAGAGCTGCAGGGGTCAAGGATAGTGGTGCCATACTGCCAGGGCACGGCGGTATGTTGGACAGGTTGGACAGTTTGGTTTTTGCCGCTCCTTTTGCATATTTAACTTTAAATATTTTTACCTATGTTTCATAGAGAAGGCCAGAAAATTATTTTAATAACTTTCTTTATCACGGCAATGGCTGTTTTACTGGCGCATTTCTATGTCAATAAGTCTTGGTTAAAGATTGGGATTCAATTAACGGCTCTGGTCATCCTCATCCTTATTCTTCAGTTTTTTAGGAATCCTAAAAGACGTGCGAACAAAACATTTGACGAAATATTAGCTCCTGTAGATGGAAAAGTAGTAGTTATCGAGGAAGTTGAGGAGAAGGAATATTTTCATGGGAAGCGTAAACAGGTCTCCATTTTTATGTCCCCTATCAATGTACATGTTACAAGGTATCCGGCCAGTGGAAGGGTAAAATATTCAAAATACCATCCAGGAAAATTTTTAGTTGCGTGGCATCCAAAATCCAGTGAGGAAAATGAGCGCACTACGGTAGTAATTGGGACACCAAAATTTGGGGATATCCTATTCAGACAAATCGCTGGGGCCATGGCAAGGCGAATCGTAAATTACGCTGAAGTAGGCGAAAGTGTGCAACAAGGGGAAGATTCAGGTTTTATCAAGTTTGGGTCACGTGTGGACGTTTTTCTCCCTTTAAACTGCCAAATAAACGTAACCTTAGGGCAAAAAGTCAAAGGGGCAATGACCTGTATCGCATCCTATGTTGATCCAAATGAGCAAGAAGAATCTACATACTGAATTTCAGGAGGCCGTTGCCTTTGTAAACAAGTACGAGTTTCCAATACCTGCGGATATTTTGCTTAAACTTTATGCCTATTATAAAGTGGCCAATAAAAATTACAACAATCCGGGAAGTAAGACACCTTTAATCAATGCCTTCAAGGCGAACGCCCTTATACAGGCACAAAATATCAACATGGAGGATGCCATGAAGGAATATATAAAATTGGTGGATAAGGAATTAAAATCCTAATTAAAATCAAATACCCCTAGGAGTTGCCTACTCGTATAGATCATCCAAATTGGCATGGCACAAATCCGTAAAAAGTTTGCTTACTTTGGCGCAAACATCCTTGAAAAATCTTTTCCCTTTTTCCTTGGTGGCCAATTCAGGATTTCCGGTACCTGTATCAAGTGTTATCTTTGACCACGCACGTTCCGCCCATACACCGCCTTCAGAAAAAGCCTTTATTTTGAATTTTTTATGGTCGCCCCTGCCCCAGCTTTCCTTGGGTAGGACCAAATCATTTCGTAGATATAGCATTAGACTTGTCTCCATTTCATCGGCATGATCCCCTTTATTTTCAAAATATTGGTATTTATCCAACATCTGAGGAAAAAAACAAAAACTGATGAACATCTTAGGAAACAACAACCCTAACTCGCGTATTAAGGGTTTAAAATCATTTCCGCCGTGCCCGTTGAATATTAGTAATTTATATATACCCTGCTCGTTCAAAACGGTAATTATATCCTTCAATATAGCGAATTGGGTACTTGGATTTAGGTTGATGTCCAAATAGATATCCTTTTGACCGGTATTCACTCCAAATGGAATTATGGGCAAGACAACTACTTTGTCCCCATGCTCCCATGCCATCCTTGCCGATTCCGAAACTATGGACTCCGCTTGGTAATTATCCGTTGCATAAGGGAGGTGGTAATTATGGGCCTCTGTAGCGCCCCAGGGTAAAACGGCCAATTGAAATTGTTCATCCTTAAGATGTTTCCAATTAGTTTCGGCCAAAATATAAGGTCTGATCATGCCAATATTCTTTTCTTTTTAAACGAATTTGAAAAATAAATACCGCCAGCAATGGTAGATAAAAAGTATATGAAAATCAATGTTTTTCCAAAAGGAAAAAGGGCATTCAACCCAAACCAATCCCGAGTCAAAAAAATGATCACACAACCCGCCATGGACCTAAAAACCTCAATCCACATGGCATACGGGTCGCCATCCATTAAAGAGGTATATCCATAAATCCCCAGAAAGACCAAACCTCCATACACCAACAACTCCCCACCCGAAAGGTTTCCAAAATTTCCGAACATAAACAACAACAGTAGAAGGGATAGGACCAATTGAAAAATTATATAGGCGTTAAACATTTTGGTCGTTGGTGTACTATAGCGTTCAAATTGGTAGACATCGGTGATAACCGCTATGGGAAATTTTTCCTTTACGTCCTTGGGTCTCCAACCAGTTGGCATGAACCAAATCCTGATTTTATCCCAAAGAATCCGTGTTCTCCAAGCGTCCAGGCATAATCTCCAGAGATGCTGAAAATTAATGCGGATCGGGTTCCAAGTTCTTGCAGGTTTCAAAATTCCATATTGCGGGGGCACGTGGGGCAATTCTTCCTGAAACGTTCCGAACATCCGGTCCCAAATACAGAAAACCTGTCCCAAATTCTTGTCTATGTATTCAGGATTTATGGCATGATGTACCCTGTGCTGTGATGGGGTTACGACAATATATTCCAACCAACCCATTTTGCCTATGTGTTGCGTATGGTACCAAAATTGGGCAAAAAGTTGAATGGGAGCTAAAATGGCTATTACCTTGTTGGGGACGCCCAGCAGGGCCGCAGGTATCAATAAAAAAGGGAAATAGCCCAATAAATTGGAAACGGATTGTCTTAAGGCACAGGCCAAGTTAAATCTCTCACTACTATGATGAATCACATGCTGGTTCCAGAAAAAATTGACCTTATGGCTAAATCTATGGTTCCAATACCCTGCAAAATCAATAGCAATAAAACCAATACCCCATGTTAACCAGGTAGTTTCAATTGTTGTAATGGCTAGATGCTCCAGTAAAAATGGATAGGATATCAACACCAATACAATGCCTAAGGAGTCTTTTATTATATTGGTCAGTCCGGAGCTTATACTGGAAACAGTATCCAAAACCGTATACTTTTGGTCTTTTACAAAATGACCATAGACCATTTCCAGTACCATAAGGAGCATAAAAACAGGTATGGCGTATAACAATGCGGTTGCGTAGGTTTCCAAGACTTTACAATTGACACTTAAAAGATACGAACTCCAATATTAAATCCAATATACAAACTGTTCTTAAGGTTCATATCGTAGAATATAACCCTTGCTATGAACATTCTCGATCTTAATATTGCCATCCCTTTCCAAAAATTTTCTCAATCGAGTGATAAAAACGTTTAGACTCTTCTTGTTGAAGTAATCATTTTTACCCCAGATCTTGATGAGAATATCCTTGTGAGGGCACAACTGATTTCTTTTATCCACCAAATATTTAAGCAGTTCGCTTTCCTTAACGGTTAGTTTTATCTTTTGGCCTTCTACCATCAATTCTTGATTTAACGAGTTGAATTCATATTTGCCAATTGTAAAAACTTCAACAGCCTTTCCTGTATTGACCGGCTTCTCCAATCTTGACAATAGGTTTTCTATCCGTATGACCAATTCCTCTTCATCTATTGGCTTTTTGAGGTAATCCACCGCACCCAAATAAAACCCTTTGAGCACGTCTACTTTTAGGGACTTTGCCGTTAGGAAAATAAAGGGTAATTCAGAAAAATTCTCATTTATCCGTTCTGCCAAGGTAAAACCGTCCATTTCGGGCATCATTACATCCAAGACGGCCAACTCATATTTTGTTTGATCCAATTTTACCAAGGCGTCTTTTCCATGTTTTGCCCAAGAAACATCGAAACCCTTCATATTCAAATATTCAGTTAATAAATACCCTACGGCATCGTCATCCTCGACCAATAAAATTCTTTTTTTTTCTGCCATCATTTCAACATTGGAATTGTTATACTGACTTTTGTTCCTTTCATCTCCTTACTAGCGATTTGTACCTCTCCTCCGTGTTTTTTCATTACTTTTTTCACATAACTGAGGCCAAGGCCATACCCTTTTACATTGTGAAGATCCCCATTCGTCACTCGATAGAACTTGCGAAACACCCTATGCGCATCGTCTTTTGAAATCCCTATCCCATTATCGGTCACTTCTATAACCAGCCGATTGCCATCTTGATAGGCGTTCAAAGATATTTCAGGTTCGGAGGAATATTTTTTGGCATTGTCCAAAATGTTATTGATCGCATTTTCTAAATGAAAAACTTCAGCATTTATAATATACTCCTTTCCCTCTAAATCATAGGTAAACGATCCGTTCTCTATGGCTACCAATGTTTTGAATTCGGAACATAGGGTCTCCAAGTATGGTTTGAAGTCTACCTTTGTTAAGGTAATCACACTTTTACCAGATTCTAAACTGGCCAGCTCCAAAACCTTTTCTATGTGGCCGGACAAACGGTTCACTTGTTGCCTGATAATTCCCAACACGGGCTTCTGTTTTTCAGTAGCGGTCTCATCCAGGATTTTGGTCGCCAAACCAATAGAGAATACAGGGGTCTTTAATTCATGGGTAAGATTATTAATGAACTCATTGGTCGTGGTTATGACACTACTTTGCCAATAATAGGTGCGCAAAACCCAAAAAATGGTCACACAAATACCTATCAGGAATAATATACTGGGAAATGTCAATCCGTTTAATTTCGCCAAAAAATACTGATGAAGATTTTCGAATTTTAGTTCCAATACGATGGGTTTCCCCAACAACTCGGGAAAATAACCTTCCAATTCAATGGGATAAGAGACTGCGCTTTCGCCTAATTCGAGTTCATTTGATGAATTTATAATATAAACACTATCCTTGGAAAAAAGGGTATATGAAAATTCGGAGTCAATTTCCTGATACTTCAATTGCTCCCTTATAAAGTCCTCTAGGAACATATTGGAAACTTTTTCAAGGCTATCAACGGAAACCCTAAAAAAAGAAGTATCCTCTTCCATGGCACTGCCCATTAAAAAAGTGAGCCTATTTTGTTCCCTTAAACCTTCTTTCACCACCTCTGCTACCTTCTCAATCTTAGTCCCAAACTGTACTTTAGCCAAACTAAGACCAATGCGTAAATATTTATATTGAACAATTGTTAAACCTACAATTGAGACCAAAAACAACCCTATATAAATATATCTCTTCTTCAAAATCCTTACGAATTAACCTAAATAATTGCGCTTATTAATGAAATTTAATATTCCATTAATCGCATTAACCTTTTCTTAAACCTCTTTACCCTGCATTTAATCCTTATGGGCTCCCAAATCAACTAAGTTTGTCAATGTTAATAAATTAATCTTGAGTTTAGTTATTGTTTATTACATAATGTTTTAAAGGCCAACTCCTTGTAGCATGGAGTTGGCTTTTTACCTCCGCTATTCCTTACAACCAACTAAATATAATTTCAAACATGCAAAGAAATCAATACTTCATCGTTCTTCTATTCTTATTTTATCCATTAAAGTACATAAATGCCCAAGGCTGTGTCGCCATACGGCATTTTTCTTCCTGTGTGGGCAGTAATCTTGAGAATAACTTGTTGAATACGGGAGATTTACAAATTGGAGTCAACTACCGATATTTTAAATCCTTTAGGCATTTTAGGGGTACTGAGGAAGAACCGGATAGACTCGCCAACAATACGGAAGTAATTAACCATTCCCATGCTTGGGACTTTTTTACCACATATGGTATCAGTGAACGGGTATACACCAGTATTACCATTCCAACGGTTATCAATACACGTTCCTCACTATATGAACACGGGCGCAACGAAAGAAACGTAACTTTTTCCAGGGGGCTTGCAGATATTAGGTTTGGTTTTGGCTATTGGTTATTTGATATGGAAAAGTCCCCCAACGGAAATCTGGCCTTGGGTTTGGGTGTAAAACTTCCAACGGGTAGTTATAACGCCTCCGATATTTTTTATAATGTAGGACCAAACGGGGAACCGTAGACAAGACCCGTCGATCAATCCATTCAACCCGGTGATGGAGGTTTTGGTGTTACGGTCGACTTTCAATTCTATCAAAAAATAACCACAAATGTTTTTAGCTATGCAAGCGGGTTTTATCTCATCAACCCTAGGGAAACCAATGGGGTGAGGACCTTCAGGGAAACGCTGAGCCCCATTCTACAAAACGAGGCCATTATGGCCATACCGGACCAATATTCGCTAAGAGGCGGCCTTAGCTACAACATCTCTCCAAGCTTTTCATCTTCCTTAGGTGCCCGATTTGATTGTGTCCCCGTTAAGGATTTGATCGGTGGAAACGAGGGGTTTAGAAGGCCTGGGAATGTACTCTCCGTTGATCCCGGGGTAAGTTTTATGAAAAGTAATTTTGTAATCAATCTCAATGTGCCTTTTGCTGTTCGCAGGGAACGGCCACAAAGTATCACGGACTTAAAGACCCAACAGCTTACCGGCACCCCAAGAAACGGGGATGCCGCCTTTTCCGATTATGTGATAAACCTAGGGGTTTCCTATCGTTTTACCAATAGCAAAGTAAAAATAGCGCCAGAACTTCAAGACAGCTTTAAATAAATTAACCAATATAAATACCTGCCAAATGAAAATTCAAAACATCAAAAAGCGTTACTTACAAATATCCATAGGACTTGTTTACTTATGGTTCGGGGGACTTAAATTCTTCCCAAATTTTAGTCCAGCAGAAGAACTGGCGATAAACACCATTGACGAACTCACCTTTTCAATGATACCTTCCAGTATTTCAATTCTACTCTTGGCCTTATGGGAAGTCCTAGTAGGAGTATTTTTCCTATTTAACCTTCAAAAAAAGGGTACGGTTCAGTTAGCGGTGGTACACATGCTTCTTACCTTTACACCACTGCTTTTCTTCCCGGAACTTATTTTTAATGAAAGTTTGTTGACCCTTACGCTCCTAGGCCAATATATCATCAAAAACCTGATAATCCTGGGAGCATTGGGTGTCCTTTGGATGGAAACGATAGAGGAAAATACCCCTGTCGCAAAAACAAAAGAGGAAAATATTGATCCGGAATTGCCCCTAAGAAGAATCTTTAGATTCAGATAATCAATTAGGTCCCACCATAATGTGCGCCCTATGGGTGCCTGGATCCATCAACCATGGCATCCCCTTGGCATGGGGTTTATCGGGCAGCCCTGTGGATTCCGTTGTAGCATAAGGAATATAGATGACATATCTAAACTGTCCGTTTGCCAGCTCCCCGGCAGTGGAGTCATAATCGGCATCTGTGCCATAATACACGTACATCATACTAGGTTCCCTGGGCATATCCAAGGTTCCCTGGGATATCTCGTTTCCCCTAATTTCCCGTATTTCCATAACATCCTTCCCTTGGGCCCGAAGCTCCCGTCCCCGTTTCATAAATGGTTCCAATTTTTTGGAGTAACAGGAAACACTGATTCCTTCCTTATTGGGATCATCGGCCAAACAGACCATATTGCTTGTACCCTCACGAAGAACTACCAAGTCCCCATTCTCATTGTAGCCATAAACCATGGTATCCGTACTGCTGCCTTTGGGTACCGGTAAAATGGCCGTTTTAATCTGAATTTCCTTTGGTAAAATTTTTCCTTTTCCGTCTTGGGAAAATAGCTCTGCAAAAGAAAAAAGTGCAAGGCACACTACTATATATTTCATGATACGCCGATATTTTCCCTTCAAGATACAAAATATTATGTTCAAATTTCGTAGTCCGAAACGATGGCCAATGACCTAAAACAAAAAACCAATCCTTCTTTTAGGATTGGTCCATCAAATAGTTTTAATTTTTTACAGCGGCTTACGGCCCGATATAATATTGTAAAGTATAACGATTACGGCAATAACCAATAAAATGTGAAGCAAACTACCCGTTGCCAGGCCTGGCACTACACCTAACATACCCAATAACCAAATGATAATACAAATTACCGCAACTAACCATAATAGACTTTTCATAATTTTCAGTGTTTTTGATTCTGACGTAAATTAGCTGATAATGAATCAACTATCGTCCTTAAACACGATGATTATTAATCCATTTGGAAATCCGTTGTCTCCCTATTAACCCAAGTTGGCAAGGCTTTTTTCCAAGGTTTCAATTTTAGCCTCGGCATCGGCCTGTTTCTTTCGTTCCATTTCAATGACCTGTTCAGGGGCGTTGTTTACAAATCTTTCGTTGGAAAGCTTTTTCCGTACCGAAATTAAAAATCCCTTGATATATTTTAATTCATCCTCTATTTTGGCTTTTTCGGCATCCACATCAATGGCACCACCCATCGGTATAAAATACTCATTGGATTTTACCCGAAAGGACAAGGCACCATCTACCGTACCGTTAACATAGGAAATTGAGGAAAGATTTGTCAATTTACCTATAATACAATCCCAATCAGCAACCCTATTTTCTTCGTTCAGCACCAAAAGTTCCAAAGATTCCTTCATGGGAATGTTTTTTTCCTTTCTTATGGTCCTAATTCCGGCTACCACTTCAGTGGTAAATTCAAATTGCCCTACAAGGGCATCATCCGCAGCATAAAGTTCAGGCCAATTGGATATGATCAAAGCCTGAGAAGAATCTCTTTCCGAAATATGCTGCCATACCTCTTCCGTTAAAAATGGCATAAAGGGATGCAATAACTTTAGGTTTTGTTCAAAAATATGGATGACTTCCTCAAAGGATTTCCTATCGATGGGTTGCTGGTAGGCGGGCTTGATAATTTCCAGCAGCCAAGAACTATAATCGTCCCAAACCAATTTGTAAATGGCCATTAACGCATCGGAAATACGATACTTGCCAAAATGGTCCTCGATTTCCTGCAAGGTTTGGTTGAACTTTGCCTTGTACCATTCGATTCCAAGTTTGGATGCTTCCGGTTGTGGCAGATCCGCTACTTCCCACCCTTTCAAAAGACGGAACCCGTTCCAAATCTTATTGGCGAAATTCTTTCCTTGCTGACACAGATCTTCATCGAACATTAAATCGTTGCCGGCGGCGGAACTTAGCAACAATCCTACCCTTACTCCATCTGCACCATACTCCTTGATCAATTGTAAGGCATCTGGGGAGTTTCCCAGTTGCTTGGACATTTTACGGCGCTGCTTATCCCGCACCAAACCGGTGAAATAAACGTTTTCAAACGGTCTTGAATCCCGGTATTCATAACCGGCAATGATCATGCGGGCCACCCAAAAGAAAATAATATCAGGGCCCGTAACCAGGTCATTGGTAGGATAATAATAATGGACCTCATCATTTTCCGGTTCCAAAATTCCATTGAAAACACTTATGGGCCATAACCACGAAGAAAACCAGGTGTCCAGAACATCTGCGTCCTGTTTTAAATCGGTCAGGGTCAGATTTTTATTTCCGGATTTTTCCTTGGCCCTTGCCAATGCATCTTCCTCATCCATAGCCACCACGAAATCTTCCTGACCATCACCAAAATAGTAGGCCGGGATGCGTTGTCCCCACCAAAGCTGTCTTGAAATGTTCCAATCCCTAATATTTTCCATCCAATGTCGGTAGATATTGTCGAACCTTTTTGGGAAAAACTTGATTTCCTCCGATTCTAAAACTGCCCTTATGGCAGGTTTTACCAATTCCTCCATTTTTAAAAACCACTGATCGGACAATCGAGGCTCTATAACCGCTTTTGTACGTTCTGAGGTCCCAACTTTATTAAGGTGTTGTTCCGTCTTTACCAAAAACCCCTTTTCCTCCAATTCCTTGGCTATTTCCTTTCGAACTACAAAACGGTCCTTGCCCTCATAGTGCATTCCAAAGGAATTTAGCGTTGCATCGTCATTAAAAATATCAACGGTTTCCAAGTTGTGCTTTTCTCCCAAAGCTTTGTCGTTCACATCGTGGGCCGGAGTTACTTTTAAACAACCTGTTCCAAATTCAATATCCACGTATTCATCCTCTATAAGGGGTATTACCCTATTACACAGAGGTACAATGGCCTTTTTTCCCTTTAAATGTGCGTACCGTTCGTCGTTGGGATTGATACAAATGGCCGTATCCCCAAGGATCGTTTCCGGTCTGGTGGTTGCTATCGTTACTTTTTCGTCTGACCCCTCAATGGAATACTGCAAATAATATAACAAGCCTTGTTTCTCTTCATAGATTACCTCCTCATCGGATAAAGTGGTCTTGGCCTCTGGGTCCCAATTGACCATTCTGTATCCCCTGTAAATAAGTCCCTTTTCATAAAGATCAACGAATACTTTGATAACGCTTTCATAGCGCTCCTTATCCATGGTAAAGGCCGTTCTATCCCAGTCACAGGAACAACCTAGCTTTTTGAGCTGTTCCAGGATAACTCCACCGTATTCATGTGTCCAATCCCACGCATGTTTAAGGAATTCCTCCCTAGAAATCTCGCTTTTATGGATTCCCTGTTCTTTAAGCTTGGCCACAACCTTGGCTTCCGTTGCAATGGATGCATGGTCCGTTCCAGGTACCCAACAAGCATTTTTCCCCTTCAAACGGGCCCTTCTAATTAATACATCCTGTATCGTATTATTCAGCATGTGCCCCATGTGCAGCACCCCTGTCACGTTGGGAGGCGGAATTACAATCGTGTAGGGTTCTCTTTCATCTGGTGTGGAATGAAAGTAATTATGTTGCATCCAGTAATCGTACCAACGATTTTCTACCTGAATTGGCTCATATTTTGATGGAATTTCCATTTTTGGAACAGTTTTTGAAATGAGTTGGGAGGAAAAAACAAAACGGAATAGATATTTCTTATATCCGTACCGTTTTTTCCAAAATAAAATACGAAACAAAAATAAGTAACGTTAGAGTATAACAAAAGGATTTTGGAGTTGTTCTGAAAAGAATTAATTTTGAAGTTCATCCTAAATTAAAAATGATGAAAAAAATTGTACTTGTATTGTTTGTCGGATTGGTTACAATGAGCTTAAAGGCCCAAGATAACGCGGCAAAAATTGAGTTTAAATCGGAAACCGTGGATTACGGTGAAATCGAAAAAGGTACGGACGGTGTTCGTGTGTTTGAATTCACTAATACAGGAAGTGCCCCTTTGATTATAAGCGATGTACGTTCTAGCTGTGGATGTACGATTCCTAAAAAACCGGAAGATCCGATCATGCCAGGCAAAACCGGTGAAATCCAGGTAAAATATGACACCAACCGTGTTGGACCCATTAGAAAGGCGATTACCGTAACTTCCAACGCGGATACCCCAACAAAGATTTTAAAGATTAAAGGCGAAGTAAAAGCCACAAGTGGAACCAAGTAACCCCTAATTCGAAAAGAATTCAAAGCCCTCCCAATACGTGAGGGCTTTTTATTTGAACAGGTCTTTCAGGACAAAACTGAACAACAAATTGGCATTGGCCCTTTCCACAAGTACTTTCACCCTTCTGCCCTCCTTTTCATTTAACATTTCCATAATTTCCTGAATCTTATACCGGTGTATTCTTTTCCCATTGACTGCCAAAATTATATCCCCCTCCTGCAAACCAGCCGAATGCGCCGGGCTACCGGACCGAATACCGGAAACCACAATTTCAGGCACAAGACTCAATCGGGTAGCGCCTTCCAGCAAAATTTGTACGTTTCCGTAGGAGCGATGGTTGCTTTCCACGATTCCATTCACATCAGCTATTCTTTCGGATACATATCGTACCCCGGCATGTTGTAGATCAATGCCGCTTACATTGTAATGAAATGGTTTTTTGAAGTTTGAATTTTTTCGAAGACTGATTTTACCATTAGGATAATCAAAAACTATATTAAATCGCTTTAGCATTTCACCGCCAAAACTACCGTTTCTATTTCCCAAATCCTTAATGCTACTAAAAGATAGCATATCAGGAAAAGCTGCCTTTGCATCGGATAGATCAAAATCACCAATTCTGATTGCTTCCACCTTGGTTCTCTTACCAAAAATATCACCTGCCAGACCCTTTCCCAAATAATCCTCATAATACTCTTTGGGCAATTTAATCCGTTCATCCTCAAAGAGCCAAATTGCATCGCTACTACCGGTATCCAATAACATCTTAATGGGAATATCCTTGGCTCCCTTTAAGGAAACATGGGCATCCATATAAGCCTTTCTATTGATAATATCCACTTGAAGCGTTTCAAAGCGGTTTCCCAACTTTGGTCCCGCGCTTTCGGGGTTATAGAACTTGATCGTCTTGCCAGAATAATTGATATCGACTATAAAATCCCTAAATAGATCATACCCTATTATACCATGAATGGGAACTCCTAAACTTGGGGAAAAATTGATTCCCGCATCCAGCACAACATATAGTTTTTGAGAAAAATTCCGAACATTCCCCAACTTAAAGTAATTTCCCTGCGAGCTCAACGCACTTATGGGTTCCCCTTCGCCCAGCCCGTTAATGGTGATATCAGAAACATTCTTTAATTCCAAGGAGTCTTGGTTGGCAAGATTGAACAATATTGGGGTGCTTACACCAGAATCCAAAACAAAGGACAATTGGGTTCCGTTGACATCTATTGGAATAACAATCAGGTTGTTTATCAACTCGAACCTGATTTTCTCAACCCTTTGATTAACGGGAAAGGAATAGCCCTGTGCTACGCCGTAAATTGGCAGTACCAGCCACAGAATAAGATAAAAATGCTTGATTCCTCCTAACATATTCGTTTACAATTGATTGACATTCATCAAGATACGAAATTATTATTTCACCCACTTGAATTTTAACATTCCTGAAAAAACCGGAAATAAACCGTCCATAAATTGTAGATTACCCAATCATTCACCAATTTTGCCAAAAAGTAATTTGTATGCCTAAGATTTCCCAAAAAGGACTTGCCATGCCGCAATCCCCCATTAGAAAATTGGTTCCCTTTGCGGAAAGTGCCAAGAAAAAAGGTGCGACCGTAATCCATCTCAATATTGGACAACCTGATATTAGGACCCCTCAAATTGCCTTGGATGCGGTAAAAAACAACAATCTTAAGGTATTGGAGTACAGCAGGACGGAGGGTTCTGAAAGTTACAGGGAGAAAATAGCGGCCTACTACCATAAGAATCAAATCGAGGTTACGGCCAATGATATTATAGTTACCACTGGCGGTTCCGAAGCACTTTCCTTTGCCATGGGTAGTATAGCGGATACGGATGATGAAGTTATTATCCCAGAACCATTCTATGCCAACTACAACGGTTTTGCCACGGCAAGCGGTATTAAGGTGGTTCCTGTTGTATCCAAAATCGAGAACAACTTTGCACTGCCGCCCATTGAGGATTTTGAAAAGTTGATTACACCAAAAACAAAGGCAATTCTCATTTGCAATCCTGGCAATCCCACAGGCTACTTATATAGCGAGGAGGAAATCAAAAAGCTTGCAAAAATCGTAGTGGAGCATGATTTATTTCTAATTGCCGATGAGGTGTACAGAGAGTTCGTATACGACGACAGGCAGCATTACTCCATCCTACAAGAACCATCTTTGGCGAATCATGGGATTATAGTGGATTCAGTCTCCAAAAGATATAGTATGTGCGGAGCCCGTATTGGCTTCCTGGTATCAAAGAACCAAGAGGTAATCTCAACGGCCATCAAATTTGCCCAGGCAAGACTTTCCCCCCCAACCTATGCCCAAATAGCGAGCGAAGCCGCTTTGGAAACACCCCAAAGTTATTTTGACGAGGTAAAGACGGAATATGTGTCCAGAAGGAACCTGCTGATTTCGGAACTTGAAAAACTGGACGGCGTAGTGGTGGCCAAACCACAGGGCGCCTTTTATTGCATCGCGGAACTTCCCATTGAGGACGCGGACGATTTTGCCCAATGGCTATTGGAGGATTTTAGGGTTGATAATGAAACTGTCATGGTAGCTCCCGCTGCAGGGTTTTATGCCACGGAAGGACTGGGCAAGAACCAAATACGGATTGCCTACGTTCTCGACCGACCCACCCTAAAAAGAGCCGTTCACATTCTGGGCGAGGCACTTAAAACCTACATCGGTTGATGGAAATACACAAGAATTATTCCCTAAAGGACTACAATACCTTTGGTATTGATGCCAAGGCAAAATTCTTTGTTGAAATAACAACAGTTGAAGATCTTCAATGTATTTTGGGTGATACAAGATATCCCCACAAGTTTATTTTGGGAGGTGGAAGCAATATGTTGATTACTAAGGATATCGATGCCTTGGTTATCCATATAGATATGAGAGGGATTTTTATTGAAAATGAGGATGATTCTTATGCTGAGATTAGGGTTATGGCCGGTGAGAATTGGCATGGAATGGTCTTGTGGACCTTGGAACGGAATTTTGGGGGACTGGAAAACATGTCCCTGATTCCAGGAAACACCGGAACTGCACCTATTCAGAACATAGGCGCCTATGGAGTGGAGCTCAAGGATGTTTTTGTCAGTTGCGAGGCCGTACGAAGGGCAGACCAGAAGTTGGTACATTTTACAAAGGAAGAGTGCCAATTTGGATACAGGGATTCCTTTTTTAAGAACGAAGGAAAGGATGAGTACGTCATTACATCGGTAACATTAAAACTTACCAAAAAGAACCATGTTCTAAATACGAACTACGGAGCCATTAACGAGGAATTGGCTAGGAACAATATCACGGACCCAGGTATAGTCGACGTCTCGAACGCTGTCATAAATATTAGAAACAGCAAATTGCCCAACCCAAAGGAATTGGGCAATAGCGGAAGCTTTTTTAAGAATCCTATCATATCCAAGGAAGTATTTGAGGATTTCATCGCTAAAAACCCTGAAGCTCCCTTTTATAAAGTTTCAGAGGAAGAATTTAAAATTCCTGCAGGTTGGCTCATTGAACAAAGTGGATTCAAGGGTAAGCGATTTGGTGATGCCGGGGTACATTCAAAGCAAGCGTTGGTTTTGGTAAATTATGGCAATGCAAGCGGAAATGAGATATTAAACCTGGCCCATAAAATCATTGAGGAAGTACAATACAAATTCGGGATTACCATTCAGCCTGAAGTCAATCTCATAAAATAACCCCTAGAATAAAATCCTAGGGGTTATACCAAACCAAACTAACCAAAAACTAAGTGGCAGTTACCAGCTGCTCACTTATAACTTAATTTTTTAGATAACGCCGCTTTAGCAATCAATTTTATAAATTAGCGTTTATGGATATACGGACTGAAACCTTTCCTTGGATCTTGCAAATCAAAAAAAAATAAGCATCCCCCATTCGCTATGAGCATACTACTGGAAAAACATATTGTTGAACTATTGCAGGAGCGGAACGATAAAGCCATTTCCCTTCTTTATGACAACTATGGAGATACACTTTTAGGGGTTGCCAACAAGGTCCTTAGAAACGAGGAACTTGCCCAAGACGTTTTACAGGAAAGCTTCGTGAAAATTTGGAAAAAGGCCGACTCCTACGATCCTACGAAAGCCAAGCTTTTTACATGGTTGTTCCGTATTACCAGGAATACGGCCATTGATAAATTAAGAAGTTTAAACACAAAAACGGATAAGGAAATCCAAATAGACGTTTCTGACGTATATAATTTAGGTGTTGAAAGTACAAGACCGGAATTCATGGACGTTCAAGAACATCTGGATAAAATTGAGGAAAAATATCAAATCGTTTTAGACGCTTTATTTTTTCAAGGAATGACACAGCAGGAGGCAAGCGAAGAGTTGGACATCCCTTTGGGAACGATTAAATCCAGGTTAAAAATTGGCTTACGTGAATTAAGGAAAGTCTATGGACCTGCGGTGCTTTTGCTTCTTTTGAATATCGTGTAATTATGAAATAAGTCTATAGAAATCTTGATGTAGTAAGATTTATGGGACTGGCAATAAGCATCCCTATTCTGAGCGAAACCAAGGTATGGTCTATGGAAAACAAAAAATAAACAGATGAAAGATAAAATAAAAAACTTCTTGGAGAGCGATTTATTGGAGAGCTATCTAATTGGTACCACCACAGAAATGGAAACTATGAAGGTGGAACAATACATAGCTATGTATCCAGAGGTACGTGAAGCTTATAATGAATTGCAGGAAAGCTTGGAAATTTTTGCCAAACTGCACGCCATTAAATCTCCTGAAGGCTTAAAGGAAAAGATTACGGCGCGCATAAAATCAGAACAGGTTGGCAGAAGGAAATTCTTCAGGTTTGCCATCGCGGCAAGTATCGTGGCAATGATATTCGCAGGATCGTCTTACTTCTATTGGGACCAAAACCAGAATTTACAGGAAGAAAATTCCATGGTCAGCAACAAGATCAAATTGCTTGAAGCGGATATGAAACAACAATTGGAAGATGTTAGAAACCAATTCATCGTTCTTAACAATCCAAGCACTAGAAAATATAATGTAAATGGCAATAAGAAGGCAAAGGAATTGAAAGCCGTGGCCTACATTAACCCCGTTAAAAAGTTATCCTATATCAATGTAAGCAACCTTCCCCATTTACCGGAAGACCAATGTTTTCAAATGTGGGCAGAGGTTAATGGCGAAATGCTGAATTTAGGCATCATTGAGGAGGCCGGCGACAGTCAAAAACTATTGGCACTTCCTTATGCGGAAAATGCGATGGGCTACATTACCATAGAACCCAAAGGTGGTAACCAAAATCCTACGGTGGATAACATTGTTGCGAATATTGCCTATTAATACGTAAATTATAAAGTAGTCTTAAAGCCCCAATTTGGGGCTTTATTTTTTTACCTTTGTATCCTTATTGGGTAGTGCGGTGTATTGCCCATATTTTACAACTTGGGTTTAAGAAACCCATTGCATATAGAAGAACAAAAATTACAAAAATGAAACTTATACTCCTTACAGTTGGACTTTTGGCATTGGCTTTCTCTGGAATTGCAATAAAATTATGGGCCAAAAAAGACGGAAAATTTGCAGGAACCTGTGCCAGCCAGAGTCCGTATCTCAATAAGGATGGACAAGCCTGCAGCATGTGCGGTAAATTGCCCGAAGAACAGGACTGCAAACAAGAAGCCACCTCCATGTAAGAGATTTTTAAATAATCCAAGAACTATTGACAGACGAAATCAATGACATTATCATCAGGGCCAAAGAAGGTAATCAGATAGCATTTAGCAGGTTATTGGATAGGTTTTGGAATGATGTTTATGGTTTTCAGTTAAAACGTACTGAAAACGAAAATGATGCGGAGGATATTACCATTCAGACCTTTTCCAAGGCTTTTGATAAAATCGACACCTTCGATGATCGGTTCGCATTTAAGACTTGGTTGATTACAATATCAAAAAACATTCACATTGATTTGGTGAGAAAAAGAAAGAAAAACCTTTTGGATTCCCGAAGAAACGATGATGCCATAAAAGGTGTCCATGATGATGCCCTTTCCATGGAGGACCAACTTATCCAAGAACAGAATCTGGCAGATCTGTTACGTGATATTAAAAGTTTAAAACCCCATTATCAAGAAGTAATAAATCTCCGATATTTCAATGAGCTCAGTTATGCCGATATTGCAGAAAAACTGAACGAACCCATTAACAATATCAAGGTCAAGATTCTTCGGGCCAAAAAGCTCCTAGCCGAGGTTATTAGGGACAAAAGATAGTTCTCCCATACCTTAAACTCTGCCACAAATTGGTATTATGAGCATCGATTTCGATGATTGAAGAATACACTATTTACTTCGTATATTTGTAAAAAAAATAGGCATGTCCATAGCAGTTAAAGAAAATATAGCTCCCCCTAAGGGAAAACCAAAATGGTTAAGGGTAAAACTTCCAACGGGGAAGAAATATACCCAACTTAGAAGTTTGGTGGACAAATATGATTTGCATACGATATGTACATCGGGTAGTTGCCCAAACATGGGTGAATGTTGGGGAGAGGGTACTGCTACTTTCATGATTCTGGGTAATATTTGTACAAGATCCTGTGGTTTCTGTGGAGTCAAAACGGGACGTCCGGAACATGTCGATTGGGCCGAACCCGAGAAAGTGGCCCGTTCCATTAAGATCATGGGGATAAAGCATGCGGTAATTACCTCCGTAGATCGGGACGACCTCAAGGATATGGGGTCCATCATTTGGGCGGAAACGGTCAAAGCCATACGAAGAATGAACCCCAATACCACTTTAGAGACCCTTATCCCCGATTTTCAAGGTGTAGAAAAGCACTTGGACAGAATCATTCAAGTTTCCCCAGAAGTTGTCTCCCACAATATGGAAACCGTTAAACGATTAACAAGGGAAGTGCGAATACAGGCAAAATATGAACGTAGCTTGGAGGTACTGCGTTATTTGCGCGCCAATGGCGTGAACAGGACAAAGTCCGGCATAATGCTAGGTCTTGGTGAACTGGAGGAAGAGGTAATTCAAACTATGCGAGATCTAAGGGATGCCAATGTTGACGTGGTTACCATAGGACAGTATTTACAGCCATCAAAAAAACATCTTCCCGTAAAAGAATTCATTACCCCGGAACAGTTCAAAAAATACGAGGAAATAGGTCTTGAAATGGGATTTAGACATGTAGAAAGTGGTGCTTTGGTACGATCTTCCTACAAGGCACATAAACACATCGATTAAATCATGATTTCCTTATCATAGATTGCGACTTATGAGGAATTTGATTTGATTGTCTCTTTAATGGAAAAAATAAGAATAGGGATCAACGGATTTGGAAGAATTGGCAGGACATTTCTCAGGTTGGTTCAAGACCATCCTGATTTAGAAGTGGTAGCCATTAATGATTTAGCCAATGCGGAAACCTTGGCCCACCTTCTAAAGTATGATAGTATCCATGGTATTTTCAAGGGTTCGGTCCATCATGGCGAAAACCATTTGATGATACAAGGTAAAAAAGTGCAGCTTTCCAACCAGTCGCATCCAAAAGATATTGATTGGGGTACTGATCTAGTCGACATAGTAATTGAAAGTACCGGGAAATTCAAAACCTATGACGTTTTGGAACACCATATTAAAAATGGTGCGAAAAAAGTTATTCTTTCCGTACCACCCTTAGAGCAGGATATCAAAATGATCGTATATGGAATAAACGAGTCCATCTTAAACAAAGAGGACCATATTATTTCCAATGCATCCTGTACTACAAACAATGCCGCACCCATGATAAAGGTTATCAATGACCTATGCGGTATCGAACAAGCCTATATTACAACTATCCATTCCTATACTTCAGACCAGAGCTTGCACGACCAACCCCACAAAGATTTAAGAAGGGCAAGGGCCGCGGGCCAATCTATAGTGCCCACAACTACGGGAGCGGCAAAAGCCTTGACCAGGATCTTTCCAGAATTGGAAGAGGTCATTGGCGGTTGCGGAATACGAGTACCCGTACCAAATGGCTCATTGACAGATATTACTTTCAATGTTAAAAGAAATACCACAATACAGGAAATTAATGATACTTTTGAAAAAGCATCAAAAAATGAACTAAAAAACATTCTTTATTACACGGAAGACCCTATAGTATCTGTGGATATAAACAATAGTTCTTATTCTTGTACGTTTGATTCTCTAATGACCTCGGTTATTGGGCGAATGGTAAAAATAATTGGTTGGTATGACAATGAAACCGGATATAGCAGTAGAATTATCGACCTTATACATTTAATGGCAACGAAAAAGTACATTTGAGAAAGACTTGCTTTCATAAAAAACTTTTCAATTTTTTCCCGCTTTTTCTTTTTCTAATAGTGGGAGTGTCCCTCTATTCCCAAGATTCAGTTCCCGTTCGTAATATGGACCCCTATTTTGATGAGGCCAGAAAACTCAGAAATCAGAATAAGATCGACCTGGCCCTGGAGACCTTGGACAAAGCTGCGGAAGAGGCAGAAAAAGATGAGGATGTAAAAGGATTGATCGATTGTTATCACGAGCTGGCCCTACTCTATCTTAAATTGGATAAAGAAAGTGATACCCAATTCTATTGGGACCGTGCCAGTGTTTTACTTTCGGATATAGCCTATCCCTATGGGGATGCCATTCACAAATACATTGAGGCAATTCTGCTCTTTCAGGCAGATCAAAGCTATCAGGCCTTGTTTATGTTGAACGAAGCGAAACAGTTGAACAACGACAGAAATTTTTTCAACAACATTTTACTTACCGAAGCTATGGTATATATGAAGTTGGAAAAATATGAAAGTGCCGCCAAAAACCTCAATTCCTTGGTAGTCAACTCAGATATTTACGAAAAGGACTATTTATCCACCCGGGCTCATTTAGGTTTATCCGAATTAAATTACCAAAAGGAAAATTTTGAAGAGAGTGCCAAACATGGGGAAGAAGCCTTGGCCCTCGCCAACAAAAATGGATTCTTTTTGGAGGTAAGACAGGCAAATGAACTTTTATCAAAAGTATACGGTAAATTGGGAGCCTACCAAAAGGCGTGGGCCAATAGCCAGAATTTATTGGACATCCAAGACTCCTTATTTACCATTGACAAGGTAAAGGTAGAAGCCAAAACAGCCGATAAGATCAGGGATGACTACAAGACTGAACTGATTGCAAGACAGGACAATACGATCCAAGAACTGAAAGAGTCCCAAAATCGGTCAGAATTGACCGCTATTTTAACATCGGCCTTTCTAATAATAATTTCCTTATTGGCTGTTTCATTGTATAGAAACAACCAGATTAAATTAAAGACAAACGATCTTTTACAGACAAAAAACAGGGAATTACAAGTAGCTAGGGATGGGGCGGTACAGGCCATGGAGGCAAAGACGAACTTTCTTTCCACTGTGAGCCATGAATTAAGAACCCCGCTATATGCCGTAACGGGACTCACCCACCTACTTTTGGAAGAAAATCCTTCTGATCATCAAAAAGAACATTTAAAAGCCCTGAAGTTTTCAGGGGATTATCTATTGAACTTTATCAATGATATTCTTCATATCAATAAAATCGATGCCAACAAACTGGAGCCATTGAATATGGAGTTCAACCTTAAAAAGGTCATTAATGAAGTGATGGATTCCCTACAGCAAAGTGCCAAGGAAAACAAGACCAAATTGATTTTGGATTACGACAATGAAATCCCAAATCATTTAATGAGCGACCCATTAAAGCTTTCCCAGGTCTTTATGAACCTCATTGGTAACGCGATTAAGTTTACTAGAGGTGGGATCGTTGAGGTAATTTGTAAACTAAAAGAAAAGAACGGGGAAGATGTTACCATTTATTTTGAGGTAAAGGATAACGGTATTGGTATTTCCAAGGAAAAACAGCAAAGCATTTTTGATGGCTTTGAGCAAGGCTCCATACAGATCAATAGAGAATACGGTGGAACCGGACTGGGCCTTACCATTGTAAAAAGCCTTTTAGGTCTCTTTGAAAGTAAAATTGAGTTACAAAGTACCCTAGGCGAAGGCAGTTCCTTTATTTTTGAAATCGATATGAAAAGTAAGGAGGAACTAATGGACGAGGTAGCTTTTGAAATTACAAAAGGGGAATATGATTTCAAGGGGCTTCACATCATGGTCGTTGAGGATAATAAGATCAATCAGGTAATAACCAAGAAAATGCTCAACAAAAAGGAAATTACTTGCGACATAGCCAGTAGTGGCGAAGAGGCGGTGATGTTGGCCAAAGAAAACACATATGATGCCATATTAATGGATATCCATATGCCAGGAATCAGCGGTGAGGAGGCAACCATACAAATTAGAACGTTCGACCAAACCACCCCTATAATAGCTTTAACGGCCATCTCATTGGACGATAGCGTAGAAAGTTTCTATGCCGCGGGTTGTAACGATGTGGTAACAAAACCCTTTAAACCGGAGATTTTCTATCAAAAAATAGGGGAAAATATTTTCGATAAAAAGGTTAGGACCTCGCTTTCATAAATTGTGATAAGGCATCAAAAATGATTTTCTTGCCATCCCCAATAAACCGATGGCTTACGCGCAAATAAGATAGATTGGATAGATGGCCCTTCAAGCGCACATAGTCCTTTTCAGTAGTGACTATCAATTCCTTTTTACTGAGAAAATCAATTTCCTTTTGTGTAAAAAAGTGATGATCCTTAAAGGCCAAATGCTCAAAAGTAAGTCCTTGAGACTTTAAATGGAGTACCAAGGGAGCAGGATTGGCGATCCCTGTGACCAATGTGAATTTTCTATCTTTCAGCGCGTCCATTTTCATTTGGTTTGACAGGCCATATAAAATCCCATCATATGCCAAGTAGCTAAGGAGTACTTTTTGATCGATCCCATGTTTCAGTTTCTGTGTAATATGAATTTGTTCTTCCTCGCTTAAGTTTGGAGGACATTTGGTCACAATTATAAAATTGGCCCGTTGCGCGGCTTTTTTGCTATCCCTCAAATTACCAGTGGGCAAATACCAATCATCCACATACAAATCTCCATAGGATGTCAATAAAACGGAAACATGAGGTTTCACTTTTCTGTGCTGGAAAGCATCGTCTAGAACAATGAGATCTGGTTTCACTCTTTTGGTCAATAAGAGGATTCCCTCCCTCCTATTCGCATCCACTGCGACGGTTACATCTGGGAATTTTTGATATATCTGATAAGGTTCATCTCCAATATTTTCGACGGTAACATCGGCGTCGGCGATTAAAAACCCCTTGGATTTTCGCTTATAGCCCCTACTCAAAACCGCTGTTTTATAATGAGGCTTCAATAGCTCCAATAAAAACTCGGTCATAGGGGTTTTTCCGGTACCCCCAACACTTAAATTTCCAATGCACACAATGGGCACATCAAATTTTTGGGAAGAAAAAAAACCAATGTCATACAGGAAGTTCCGCAAGTAAACCACAAGGGCGTAGACCAAAGAAAATGGAAACAGAAGTTTTCTCAAAAGTTGCATCAGAACGAAATTATAATATTTTATCTTTGAAAACCTTATAATTTATTGAAAATGACGGTTACATCGGTTGCCCAAATCCTAGAAGAACTAGCCCCTTTGGAACACGCGGAGGATTTTGACAATGTAGGCCTTTTGGTGGGCGACAGTGCCATGGAGGTTAGCGGAATATTGGTGACCTTGGATACTTTGGAATCCGTAGTGGACGAGGCGATTGCAAAAGATTGTAACCTTATCGTAAGTTTTCACCCAATTATTTTTAACGGATTAAAAAAGATTACGGGCAAAAACTATGTGGAACGCACCGTTTTAAAGGCCATTCAAAACAACATCGCCATTTATGCCATACATACCGCTCTGGACAATTCCTCCAACGGTGTCAATGCCAAGATTTGTGAGGTTTTAGGGCTTGGCAATACCCAGATATTGATACCCAAAAAGGATACGATCAGAAAGCTTACCACATATATCCCATCCGCGGAGGCAGACAATCTCAAAGAAAAACTTTTCAAGGCCGGAGCTGGAAATATTGGAAACTATAGTAATTGCAGCTTCGCGCTTGAGGGGACCGGCAGTTACAAAGCGGGTGCGAACAGTAATCCTACGATAGGGGAAATAGGAAAGACCCACTTTGAGAAGGAAACCATGATCAATGTGAACTATCTTACGTCTTCGGAAAGCAATGTCCTGAATGCCCTAGTGAAACACCATCCCTACGAAGAAGTGGCCTATGAAGTGTATTCCTTGGAAAACCAAAACCAACATATTGGCATGGGAATGATCGGTGAGTTGAAGGAAGCCATATCGGAATTGTCCTTTTTAAGGCATTTAAAAAAAACAATGAACGCCCAGGTTGTTAGGCATTCGGTATTACGGAACAAACCCGTTAAAAAAGTAGCGGTTTTAGGAGGTAGTGGGGCATTTGCCATTGGAGCGGCGAAAGCTGCAGGAGCCGATGTTTTCGTGACGGCCGACGTTAAATACCATCAGTTTTATGAAGCCGAAAATAAAATGGTCATTGCGGACATTGGACACTTTGAAACTGAGCAATTTACAAAAACCCTTTTAGTTGATTATCTTACGAAAAAAATTCCTAATTTTGCAATCCGTTTATCGGAAAGTATAACAAATCCTATCAAGTATTTTTAAATATGGCAAAAAAAGAAGATTCGTCTGTAGAAGCAAAGTTAAGGGCGCTGTATGACCTTCAATTGATTGATTCCAGAGTAGATGAAATAAGAAATGTACGTGGAGAACTACCCTTGGAAGTGGAGGATTTAGAGGATGATGTGCTTGGCCTTAAAACAAGAATGGATAAGCTTAAGACCGATTTGGAAACGATAAATTACGAAATCGGGGCCAAGAAAAACCTTATCGAAGAGGCAAAGGCCTTGATAAAAAAATATACGGAGCAACAGAAGAACGTAAGGAACAGCCGTGAATTCAATTCCATAAGCAAGGAACTGGAATTTCAAGAACTGGAAATTCAACTTGCCGAAAAAAACATCAAGGAATACAAGGCGCAGATAGAGCAGAAGAAGGAAGTTATTGCCGAAACAAAGGAGAAGTTGACGGAACGCGAAACGCATCTAAAACACAAAAAGGGCGAGTTGGACGCCATTTTGGCCGAGACCGAAAAAGAAGAAAAAGCGCTGCTTGAAGAATCCTTGAAATATCAGGATTTAATTGAGGAACGATTGGTGAAGGCCTACGCACGAATCAGAAGCAACGTTAAAAACGGACTTGCAGTTGTACCCATTGAAAGGGGAGCTTCTGGCGGTTCATTCTTTACGATACCACCTCAAGTACAGGTGGAAATCGCTTCCAGAAAAAAAATTATCACCGATGAGCATAGCGGTAGGATTTTGGTAGACCCGGCTCTTGCGGACGAAGAGCAGGAAAAAATGGAAAAACTCTTCGCCAAATTATAATTCGCAAAGAAGATTACAGAAAAAAGGCCATCTTTTGAAGATGGCCTTTTTTTGTTTACCTTATCAATAGATGAAGAAATTGGTCCAAATAATTGCAGGTATCCTCCTAATGAACATACAAATGTCCCATTCCCAAGACCTTTCCGATTATCAATGGAAAAACAGGATTTTGATCCTTTCCGATGCTGGCGTGGATGGAAGGGATTCCAAATTGGCATTCGAGCAAATTACCTCCCAGATAGATGCTTGGGAAGAAAGGGATGTAGTCGTGTTATTTTTGAAAAACAGGGTGCTGACGACCTTAGAGGATGAAAGAATAAAATACGCAATGGAATTTCCGGAAAAATTTGGGGGCTACCTGTTGATTGGTAAGGATGGTGGAATCAAGATGAAAGAAAAATACCCCTTGATCCCAAAAAAGGTCTTTGATCGTATCGATGGCATGCCCATGAGAAGGGTGGAAATGAAGGAAAGGAATCAATGAGTTTAATCTTTCAAGGCTTCCAATATTTTGTCCTCAACTTCTAGGCTATCCCAAATGGCATCAATATTTGGTATCGCCATGACCTCTTTCATGATTTTTTCCTGAAAATCACCTTCGGCAAGAGCCTCTGCATATGGCCGGTCTGAAAAGGTTACCCTGCTATAGGCCGGTATCCATTTCTCCGGATGCTTTTCAGCGAAACGCTTCTCAATTTTCTTCTGCAATAAAAATAGGGGATCTGCGGTCTTGCTGCTCATTTCCATAAAATTTCGATAGCTCAGTTCCGCTATGGCATCGGCATTTGGTTTTCGTTTTTCCTGATAATTTTTGAATATGGTCTCCCAATCATCCCCATAAGTTCGTATCAAATCGTTTAACTCATAAATATCCTCAAACCCTGCATTCATGCCCTGTCCATAAAACGGAACTATGGCATGGGCAGAATCGCCCACAAGGGCCACTTTGTCCCAATAAGTCCAAGGGAAGCATTTCATGGTCACCATGGCACTCGTAGGATTCTTAAAAAAATCATGGGTCAGGTTCTCTATGTCCTTCCTTACATTTGGAAAGTAGTTACTGAAAAATTGGATGGCATCTTCTTTGGTCCTGATACTATCAAACGAAACCTCACCCTCAAAAGGCATAAAGAGGGTACAGGTAAAACTGCCGTCCAAGTTGGGCATGGCAATAAACATAAACTGGCCCCTAGGCCAAATATGAAAAGAGTTTTTGTCCAATTTGTAAGAACCGTCCTCGTTGGGCGGGATCGTTAGTTCCTTGTAGCCCACATCGATAAAATCCTGGGAATAATCAAACCGGCTCCTACGCTGCATTTTGTGACGTACGCGGGAAAAAGCACCGTCGCAACCAAATACCAAATCAAAATCATAGGCCGTCCACTCCCCCTTCTCTGTTTCCCCCGTAAACACTTGTGCCTTAGGTAAATCAACATCCCAAACCTTTTCCTCGAACCTGAATTCAACACCGGCTTGCTCCGCCAAGTCGATCATTTTTTTATTGAGCACGCCTCTTGAAATAGACCAAATAGCCTCTCCGTCCTTCCCGTATTTTTGAAAATATTCAGGTTTTCCTATTACATGAATGGCCCTTTTATCTAGGGGAATGCCTATTTTCCGTATTTCGGTATCAATGCCAACTTCCCTTAAAGCCTTCCATCCCCTATTACTCATGGCAAGATTAATCGACCTTCCGGAAAACTCGACCAGGCGGATATCAGGTCTTCGATCAAAAACGGTAATCGTATGCCCATACTTCTTTAGGTAAATGGCTAATAAAGAGCCCACGAGCCCTGATCCTATAATGGCAATATTCTTTTTTGTCTGGGTCATAAACGGTATGCTTGGTCTATTTGAACAGTATTTGGAAGGTAAAATAGAAATTAATATAGGTTTTAATTAAATATTAACTCTTTTTGTTTAGTCAATATTTAATTTTATTAAACAATTAATATAGCTAGAATGCATTTTAATCTTTCGGATTTAAAAAACCTCCCTAACAGATTCAGGGCAAATTTAATCAATAGTTCCACAGGGTACAGACCGAGCAACCTTTTAGGCACAAAATCTGATCAAGGCGTTACAAATCTGGCCGTGTTCAACTCCATTTCACATATTGGAAGCGACCCTGCGATGCTCGGTTTCGTTTTAAGACCACTTACGGTCCGAAGGGATACCTATGACAATATAAAGGCGACCGGCTTTTTTACCGTAAACCACGTAAATGCTTCCATACTTGAAGAAAGTCATCAAACTTCAGCTAAATACGGGGATCACGAATCGGAATTTATTAAAACAGGCCTGACAGTGGAGTATCTTGATGGATTCCACGCACCTTATGTAAAGGAAAGTCATATAAAATTGGGCTGTTCCTACGTAAACGAATACACCATTGAAGAAAACGGCTGTGTACTGGTCATTGGGGCCATAGAACATTTGTACGTTCCAGAGGATGCCCTGTTCGACGATGGGAGCATCAATCTAGAAAGCGCCCAGAGCATCGCCAACATTGGGTTGGACGGTTATGCCCTTCCCAAACTTTTGAAAAGATTTGCCTATGCCCGGACAACAGAGAAAACAGCGGAAAAATAAATGGCACATAAAAAGCCCCATCTTGACTCAAAAGTCTGCCCCGTTTGTGGACTTTCCTTTTCCTGGAGAAAAAAATGGGAGAGAAATTGGGAAGCGGTAATCTATTGCAGTGAAAAGTGTAGAAGAAACAAAAACAGGGCACATGAATCATCTAGTCTGGTTTAGAAATGATTTAAGGGTACAGGACAATGTCTCCCTTATAAAAGCGAGCAAAGGGGACAGCGTCATTGGGGTTTATTGTTTTGACCCTCTGTATTTTAAAACGGGTGACTTCGGGTTTAAAAAAACAGAACGGTTCAGGGGCCAATTTTTAATCGAATCCGTGAGGGAATTAAGGAACAATTTGAAAAAGTTCAATATTCCGCTGTACGTCTATTTTGGAAAATCATCGGAACATATACCCCAGCTTGTAAAGGAACATGAAATTGATACTATTTATCTTCAAAAAGAGTGGACGCGGGATGAAGTTGCCATTCTAAATGCGGTCAAAACACGTATGGGTGAAAACGTACATTTTCAGGAGTCGTACGACCAATTTCTTTTTCATCCTGAGGACATCCCCTACCCTAGTTATCTTGATATCCCAAAGGTTTTTACCGAATTCAGGAAAAAGTGCGAAAAATACTGCAAGGTTCGTCCTGCAGTTACCTTTGAAAAGATTTTCCCTATAACAAACTATTTGGAAAACCATACGAAGATACCTTCATTAGCCGATCTAGGATTAACGGAGCCGATAGCGGACAGTAGGACTGCCTTTCCTTTTAAGGGCGGAGAGACACAAGCCGCAAAAAGGATTGAACATTATTTCTGGGAGACCAAAAAATTGGCGTTTTATAAAAAAACAAGAAACGGACTGTTGGGTACCGATTATAGCTCCAAACTTTCGGCTTGGTTGGCAAACGGCAGTATCTCCGCACGTACCATTTATTGGGAAGTAAAAAAATTCGAGAAGGAAGTCAAAAAAAACGAGGATACCTATTGGTTGATCTTTGAACTGATATGGCGTGATTTTTTCAAATATGTATCCATAAAATATGGTCCTAAAATTTTTCAGTTGGGAGGAATTTTAAACAAGGACTACGATTGGAATTTTGACAAGACGAAATTAATGCAATGGGCATTGGGCAATACAGCAGATTCCTTTGTAGACGCCAATATGAAGGAACTGGAAAAAACGGGATGGATGAGCAATAGGGGTCGGCAAAACGTAGCCAGTTATTGGGCCAAGGAACTGGAGCAGGATTGGCGTTACGGTGCCGCCTATTTTGAGAGCATGTTGATCGACTACGACGTGCATAGCAATTGGGGCAACTGGATGTACAACAGTGGAGTAGGCAACGACCCTCGGGACCGAAAATTCAACACCAAATTACAGGCAGAACGCTATGACCCCAATGGAAAATTTCAAAAACAATGGTTGCAGCAGCGCTTATTTGACCAATAGCATGTAGCATCTGTGTATTTGTTTTCTGAGGATCCGTAATTATTCATACTATATTTTGTCAAAAAAAATTGCCCTTGATAATAAAATATTGATAATCAAAAAATTAAAGCTATAAAATGACTAATGAGAACTCCTCCCCTTCGGGGAGGCCGGGTGGGGCTATATTACGCTTGATATTGGGCGATCAGCTGAACCAAAAACACAGTTGGTTTGACTCGGTAGATGATAATATTACCTACCTCATGGCGGAAATGCGCCAGGAGACGGACTACGTAAAGCATCACATCCAAAAGGTCACGGCCTTCTTTTTGGCCATGCGTGCCTTTAAGGACGAACTTTCGGAAAAAGGTCACAAATTCATTTATTTAAAAATTGGGGATGAAGAAAATCCCCATGACCTCACAAAGATTATTGAAAAATATTGCCTTATTACCGAAGCGGACCAATTTGAATACCAACTGCCGGACGAATATCGATTGGATGCACAATTAAAACAAATTGCCGAATCCCTGAAAATCGATAGTAAAGCCGTGGATACGGAGCATTTTTACACAAGTCGGTATGAGTTAAAGGAGTTCTTTACAGGGAAGAAACAATTGTTGATGGAATCCTTTTACAGGATGATGCGAAAGAAACATGGCATCCTAGTAGAAAATGGTCAACCCCTTGGTGGGAAATGGAACTACGACCAAAGCAATCGCAAGAAGTGGAAGGGAACACCGGAAATTCCCCACGAGCGTGGATTTAGAAAGGACGTCACCAATCTATTGGAGGAAATAGAGCAAGCCAGTGTAAAAACCTTTGGGGGAATTGATCCGGAAAAGTTCAGTTGGCCTGTAAGTAGGGCGGATTGCCTATCGGTACTCAATTATTTTTGTAAGGAGCTGTTGGTTCATTTTGGGGATTATCAGGATGCCATGCATACCCAAGAGAAGTACCTTTTCCATTCGCGATTATCCTTCGCCATGAACGCCAAAATTATAAGTCCGAAGGAAGTCATTGATAAGGTCTTGGAACATTTCCATGAAAATAAGGAAGAAATCGATATTTCACAGGTAGAAGGTTTTATACGGCAAATATTGGGTTGGCGGGAATATATGCGTGGCATTTATTGGAAGGAAATGCCCGGTTATGCCCAACTGAACAAGCTTGAAAACAGGAATCCCCTTCCAGATTTTTTTTGGACGGGCAACACCAAAATGAACTGCTTAAAACATGCTATTGGACAAAGCCTTTCCGATGCCTATGCCCACCACATCCAACGACTTATGGTCATTGGTAATTTTGCCCTGTTGGCACAAATAGATCCAGATGAAGTGGACCAATGGTATCTAGGGGTTTACATCGATGCCATTGAATGGGTGGAAATTACCAATACCAGGGGCATGAGCCAATTTGCCGATGGTGGTATCGTCGCTACCAAACCGTACGTGAGCAGCGCCAATTATATTCACAAAATGGGCAATTATTGTGACGGATGTCACTACAAACATACCCAAAAGGAAGGGGACAATGCCTGTCCTTTCAATATCCTGTACTGGAATTTTCTGGATGCAAAAAAGGAACATTTCAAGGACAATCAACGCATGAGCATGATGCTAAGTTTGCTCGAAAAGAAAAGTGCTTCGGAGATGGAGTATATTCGAGAAAAATCAGCCGAAATCATTAAAAATCCAGATGCGTTTTAACAAATGATTAAAGGTGAAAAAACGTCCAATTAAGTATCTTAGAACGTATATAAATGGACTATTCCGCGAGAGCGTCTATATATATCCAAGAAGCTCCTTCACAATAAGATTGTGAAGGAGCTTTTTCAATTTAATCACCCCTCGTAAAATACAGATTTTCAGCGTATTTTCTTACGTTGTACTACGTATTTTACGCGCTATACTATTTCCCATGTTGCCCGTTAGCAAAGGGCTTAGCCACAAATAATGCCCATAAACCACTAAAAATAGGGCACTCACAACAATTCTTACATAAAGCACATTCCCTATGCGTTATTTCGTATTAAGGTAACTCAACGATTATTCAAGCACTAACAACTTGAAATTTAAGGGTTTTAAAGATTTGAGTCTACTTTTACATTCGTAATTGATCCCAAATCGTTACAACCCAAAATCTGAACTTGACCTAAGCATAAAACATGTCCTAACCAGACGTGTACCATTAGGTTAAGAAAGATTAAAATGAATTTCAAAATCTTGACCTATGAAGCTAAGTACTACTTCAACTTTAAAGAAATCGCTTCTTTTTGCATTTTTTGCATGCTTGTTATTTTCAAGTGACCAATTATTCTCCCAAGCCAATTCCATAACTTCAGGAGTGACATTTACTTGGGACGGACCACAGCCCCAGAACAATAGACCAGCTACTTTAGAAAGCATAACCATAAATGGCGAAGTCTATAATACATTTGCGGTACCCTCGGGCTATTCATTGATGCAGGTAGGTCCGGCAGGTCCAGGCGATAATAGCATTCGTGAAAATGGAACTCAAATTTTGGGTACAAGTGCTGATCCAACATGGAATGCAGCAGCGTTGAGTGCCTATCAAGATTTGAATTTAAATCATTATTTCTCGGCGTCTAACAATGGACAAAATATTTGCAATGATTATCCGGCAGTTCCAACCACTGTTGGACAAATTCAATCAGTTACTTATTCACCCGCCATTCCAGTTAATACCGGGTCGGTACTTGCAGTATCGGAGCGTAATGCCAACAATTGTCAACATATTTCCTTATTCGGAACTTTGCCTGGTAGTAGTACCGTGCAATTGTTGGGACAAACTTTTGTAACTCCTGATAGAGCGTATTCGGGCCCGCAACCAAACCTGCCACCTCCTGCAGGTTCGGACTATTGGCTAACAGAACGTGTTAATGATACCGGAGGAACAATTGGTATAGCCTTATATTATTTAGAAGAATTTGCTCCAGCAGGATCTTGGATCACTGAAATTAGGTTTACCGCTGCAACGGTTGATGTTGCCGACGGTAAATTTTTAATTATGCAGCAATATGCTATAGACGAATGTATAGACATTAAATTGGACAGGGACGGTAATGGAAATGTTGGACTGAATGATAACGTACCGGCCGGCAGTGAATTTAGCCTCATATCTGGCCCAAGTAATGGTACGTTGACTTTTAATTCAGATGGAACATATAATTACCAACCTAATGCCGGCTATTCAGGTACAGACAGTTTTGAGTACGAGGTTTGTTTACCTCCACCAAATAGAAATGTTTGTGATACGGCAACGGTATGTATTGGCATAGGCCCTGATGCACAGTCAGACAGTGCTGTGGTAGAAACCAATTCTTCAAATAATCGAATCAATGTTCTTGACAATGATATTTTTGGTAGTTCAGGACCTCAGGCAGGTACAGCGATTACAAACAGCACTAATCCTGCAAATGGCACGGTAACCTTAAATAATAACGGCACACCAAGTAATCCTTTAGATGACTATTTCACCTACACCCCAAATGGAGGTTTTTTAGGAACAGATTCTTTCACCTACGAGATTACCGATGCGGCAGGCAATACCGCTACAGCAACAGTTATAATTACGGTAGCCCCTGATACTGATAATGACAACATTCCCAATCCTATTGACTTAGATGACGATAATGATGGTATATTAGATTCAAATGAATCACAAGAATGTATTGATGATGACTACATTCAATGGGGGTTAAACAGCCCAATTGGTGGTAGATCTGTAGATTTTGTTCAAAACCCAGCCATTACCAATTGGTTATTGGCCAGCACAGGCAATATTGCCACGGGTGCGGGACTCAACAGTTCGTCACCTGGTTCAGAACTTCAAATAAGCGGTCTAGATGCTTACACGTATGAAGAAGCATTGACAAATAATGAATATATAGAAGTAGGTTTCACCACCGGCTCTGGAATTTCTGATCAGATGATTGAACGTTTAGGTGTTAATTGGTATCGAAATTCTGATGGCTTTACGGTAGGAAACTCTTATGATGCCGCTATAGCTATCTCATCGGATAATTTTGCTACTTCACACTTATTGAATACTGATGTTCAAATACATTATCCTTCAAACGGGGTTTCGGAATTCTTTGATTTATTACCAACTGGCACAACCTATAGACTTGAAGAAAACACGACATATACACTTCGTTTTTATGCCTATAACCAGACCAATGATGGTAATGTTGCCTATTCAGTTTATGACGACTTTACAATTCGTTTTTCAGGATGTCAAGATTTAGATACCGATGGTGACGGAACTGCAGATCACCTTGAAGGTGATTCAGATGCTGACGGATGCGCCGATGCTATTGAAGCAGGTCATACCGATCCTGATGGTGATTTAGTACTAGGGAATTCTCCAGTAACCGTTAATCCTAATGGTCAAGTTACAGGGCAAGGGGGTTATAGTGGCACAAACAGTAATGTAACCATAGCAACACGAGTAACTTTAAACACAGCCCCCATTGACCAAATGGTCAATAATGGAGGTTCAGTAAGCTTCTCAATTGATTTAGATGCGATTAACACTACAAATTTTTCTGGGGGAGCTCCTAATTATGGAAGTGGAACGGACAGTTCTGGACAACTGCGTTACCAATGGCAAGAAAATGGAACAAACCTATCTAATGGAGGTGTATATTCTGGTGTCAATACGGCAACCCTTACCATATCAAATACTTCAGGGCTTGACAATAATACGTATACTGTTCTAGTCACTCATTTAAACAATAATTGTTTTACTTTAGATAGAACTGCTACATTAACTATCACACCTGAAATTACTATAAATAATTCTTCAACGGTTGAAGGAACCAATAATGTTTTTACAATTAGTTCTTCTGCTGCCATTAGTCAAGATGTAGTTTTCAATATAAGCTACACAAATATTAATACGACCAATGCAGATTTTACAGTTCCTAGGCCTAATACAATTACCCTTCTTGCAAATGATACTTCGGCTTCCTTTAATGTGGCAACTTTTGACGATACCCTGATTGAACCAACTGAAAGATATGAAGTAGAAATTTCCTACGCCTCAGGTGGAACAGTGAATATTACTGATAATGAAGGAAGGGGTGAAATACTCGATAATGACGGTGGTGCAGGGTTCGGTATCTCCGTAGCAGATTTTACCGTTGACGAAAGCGTCGGTACCGCTAACTTTGTGGTATCATCGAACGTTGCCGTCGCTGGGGCATATACCGTGAACTATACCATATCAAACGGGTCTGCCGTAAGAAACCAGAAGATTTCACCGTACCCGCTATGACAGGGACACTGAACTTCTCGGGGGCTGCAGGACAGACCGTCAACATACCGATTGACATCACCGACGATGCCATCATCGAGGGAACTGAAAACCTTACCGTTACCATCAACTCCGTATCCAACCCATTGGTCAACATCGTAGATGGCGACGCAATCGGTACCATTACAGATAATGACGGTGGCTCTGGATTGGGTATCTCGGTAGCGGACTTTACAGTAGACGAAAGCGTCGGTACCGCCAACTTTGTGGTATCATCTAACGTGGCAGTTGCCGGGGCATATACCGTGAATTATACCATATCAAACGGGTCTGCCGTAAGAAACCAAGATTTCACCGTACCCGCTATGACAGGGACACTGAACTTCTCGGGGGCTGCAGGACAGACCGTCAACATACCGATTGACATCACCGACGATGCCATCATCGAGGGAACTGAAAACCTTACCGTTACCATCAACTCCGTATCCAACCCATTGGTCAACATCGTAGAATGGCGACGCAATCGGTACCATTACAGATAATGACGGTGGCACAGGGTTCGGTATCTCCGTAGCAGATTTTACCGTTGACGAAGGTGTGGGTACCGCCAACTTTGTGGTATCATCTAACGTGGCAGTTGCCGGGGCATATACCGTGAACTATACCATATCTAACGGGTCTGCCGTAAGAAACCAGGATTTCACCGTACCGGCTATGACAGGTACACTGAACTTCTCGGGGGCTACAGGACAGACCGTCAATATTCCGATTGACATCACAGACGATGCCATCATCGAGGGAACTGAAAACCTTACCGTTACCATCAACTCCGTATCCAACCCATTGGTCAACATCGTAGATGGCGACGCAATCGGTACCATTACAGATAATGACGGTGGCGCAGGTGTTGGTATTTCTGTTGCCGACTTTACCGTGGATGAAAGTGCTGGTACGGCTACTTTTGATGTATCATTGAACGCAGATGTTCAAGGTGGGTTCTCTGTTGACTTTACAGTAGCAGATGGCTCTGCCATTGCTCCAAGTGACTACACCGTGGCTTCAAATACGGGTACACTTAACTTCGCCGGTACCAACGGTGAAGTGCAGACCGTAACCGTGACCATTATTGACGATACATTGATTGAAGCTAGTGAAGACCTTGACATTACTCTTTCAGGACTTTCAACTGGACTTATAAACATTGTGGATGGAGATGCAACCGGTACCATTACCGATAATGATGGTGGTGCAGGTGTTGGTATCTCGGTAGCAGACTTTACAGTCGACGAGAGTGCTGGCACGGCTACTTTTGACGTATCATTGAACGCAGATGTTCAAGGTGGGTTCTCCGTGGATTTTACAATAGCGGATGGTTCCGCCATCGCTCCAGGTGACTACACCGTGGCCTCGAATACGGGTACACTTAACTTCACCGGTACCAACGGTGAGGTGCAGACCGTAACCGTGACCATTATCGATGACACCTTGATTGAATCGGCGGAAGACCTTGGTATTGCCCTTTCAGGACTTACAACGGGACTTATAAATATTGTGGATGGAGATGCAACCGGTACCATTACGGATAATGATGACAATGGCCCGACAGAAGGTATCTCGGTAGCCGACTTTACCGTAGACGAGGGCGTGGGCATCACCGAATTTGTGATTACCTATACGGGTCCTACCGTTCAAAATTCCTTTACGGTAGACTTTAGCGTAACAGATGGAACGGCCATAGATCCAGATGACTATTCCGTGGCCACGGTGGGCACACAAGTGACCTTCCCTGCTGGAACTGCAGATGGTGATATGCTTTTGGTAAGCATCAATATTATGGACGATTTCATCATAGAGCCAAACGAGGATCTCAACATCACCCTACCAAATATATCCATCCCGGCCATCAACATTCTGGACGGGAACGGTATCGGTACCATTACGGATAACGACGGTTCAGGCCCTGGCGAAGGTATCTCCGTGGCAGACTTTACCGTGGACGAGGGCGTAGGTACGGCGGATTTCGTCATCACCTATACTGGGCCTACCGTGGCGAGCAGCTTTACCGTTGATTTCAGTATCACGGATGGTACGGCCATAAATCCGGACGATTATACCGTGGCCACGGTGGGCACGCAAGTGACCTTCCCTGCAGGTACCGCCAATGGCGATACCCAGGTGGTGACCGTAAACATTGTGGACGACCTGATTATCGAAAGTTCTGAAGATTTGAACATTACATTGTCCAATATCTCCATACCGGCCATCAACATGGTGGACGGTGACGGTATCGGTACCATAACCGATAACGACGGCTCCGGTCCGGGAGAGGGTATCTCCGTGGCGGACTTTACCGTGGACGAAAGTGTAGGGACTGCCGACTTCGTCATCACCTATACCGGTCCTACCGTGGCCGATAGCTTTACCGTTGATTTCAGTATCACGGATGGTACGGCCATTGATCCAGACGACTATACAGTGGCAACGGTGGGCACGCAGGTGACCTTCCCTGCCGGTACCGCCAACGGCGATACCCAAATCGTGACGGTGAACATCGTCGACGATATGATTATTGAGGGTGCTGAAGACTTAAACATTACTTTGTCCAACATCTCCATCCCTGTAATAAACATTGTCGATGGGGACGGTATCGGAACGATTACCGATAACGACGGCTCCGGTCCGGGAGAGGGAATCTCCGTGGCGGACTTTACCGTGGACGAGGGCGTGGGCATCACCGAATTTGTGATTACCTATACGGGTCCTACCGTTCAAAATTCCTTTACGGTAGACTTTAGCATAACAGATGGAACGGCCATAGATCCAGATGACTATTCCGTGGCCACGGTGGGCACACAAGTGACCTTCCCTGCTGGAACTGCAGATGGTGATATGCTTTTGGTAAGCATCAATATTTTGGACGATTTCATCATAGAGCCAAACGAGGATCTCAACATCACCCTACCAAATATATCCATCCCGGCCATCAACATTCTGGACGGGAACGGTATCGGTACCATTACGGATAACGACGGTTCAGGCCCTGGCGAAGGTATCTCCGTGGCAGACTTTACCGTGGACGAGGGCGTAGGTACGGCGGATTTCGTCATTACCTATACCGGGCCTACCGTAGCGAACAGCTTTACCGTGGATTTTGTCGTGACCGATGGCACTGCTATAAATCCGGACGATTATACCGTGGCAACGGTGGGTACCCTAGTGACCTTCCCCGCGGGTACCGCCAATGGCGATACCCAGGTAGTGACCATAAACATTGTGGACGATATGATCATTGAGGGTATGGAAAACCTGGACATCACCTTGTCCAATATCTCCATCCCAGTTATCAATATGGTCGATGGCGATGGTATGGGGACCATAACCGATAACGACGGCTCCGGTCCGGGAGAAGGTATCTCCGTGGCCGACTTTACCGTGGACGAGGGTGTGGGTACGGCAGATTTGGTCATCACCTATACCGGTCCTACCGTTCTGGACGCCTTTACCGTAGACTTTGTCATCACGGACGGTTCCGCGACAAGCCCAGAAGATTATACTGCTACCATGACCGGTTCGGTCATCTTCCCTGCAGGAACGATGGACGGCGATACACAGGTCGTGACCGTCAACATCGTGGACGATATGGTGATTGAAAATGCCGAGGATTTGAACATTACATTGTCCAATATCTCAATCCCGGCCATCAACATGGTGGATGGCGACGGAATCGGAACGATTACGGACAACGACGGCTCCGGTCCGGGCGAAGGTATCTCCGTAGCCGACTTTACCGTGGACGAGGGCGTGGGTACGGCAGATTTCGTCATCATCTATACCGGTCCTACCGTTCAGGACGCCTTTACCGTGGACTTCTTGGTGACAGATGGCACCGCCATCAATCCCGATGATTATACAGTGGCAACTATGGGTACTTCCGTAACCTTCCCTGCGGGAACTATGGACGGCGATATACAGGTCGTGACCGTCAACATCGTGGACGATATGGTGATTGAAAATGCCGAGGACTTGAACATTACTTTGTCCAATATTTCCATCCCTTTAATCAACATGGTCGATGGGGATGGTATCGGAACGATAACCGATAATGACGGATCCGGTCCCGGAGAGGGAATCTCCGTGGCGGACTTTACCGTGGACGAGGGCGTAGGTACGGCGGATTTCGTGATCACCTATACGGGACCAACAGTGGCCGATAGCTTTACCGTGGATTTCGCTATCACGGACGGTTCCGCGACAAGCCCCGAAGATTATACTGCTACCATGACCGGTTCGGTCACCTTCCCGGTAGGTACCGCCAACGGCGATACGCAGGTGGTGACGGTGAATATCGTGGACGATATGGTGATTGAAAATGCCGAGGACTTGAACATCACCCTGTCCAACATCTCCATCCCCGTTATAAATATGCTGGATGGTGATGGTATAGGAACGATAACGGACAATGACGGCAACGGTCCTCTTGAAGGAATCTCGGTAAGCGACTTTACCGTGGACGAGAGCGTGGGTACGGTGGACTTCGTGATATCCTACACCGGGAATACCGTTCAGGATGCCTTCAACGTCAACTTCACGGTGACGGACGGTTCCGCGACAAGCCCAGACGATTATACGTCTACCATGACCGGGACGGTCACCTTCCCTGCCGGTACCGCCAATGGTGATACCCAGGTAGTGACCATCAGCATCGTGGACGATATGTTGGCCGAAACTACCGAGGACCTGAACATAGCCCTGGCCTTCGACCCCTTGCCGCCCATGGGCATCAACATGCTAGACGGGAATGGTATCGGCACCATTACGGACAACGATATCATGCCAAGTCCATATCAAGAAGAAGTGACCATCATGTGCGGCGAAGAACTGCCACCTGCACCGGAACTGACCTTTATGGGCGGATGCGGAAACTATACGGTGGTCTATAACGAGGTCAGACAGGATGCCTCCGATTCCGATGACTATATGATCATCAGGACCTGGGACGTGACCGATGCCTGCGGCAACAATGCCATCTTTGAACAGATCGTGTTCGTGATGCAGCCACAGCTCGAGGAAGTGGCCATCGATATCTGTATCGAAGACGCGCCCATTGACCTTGTGGACTATCTGCCCGCCGGCTTTGATACCAATGGTACCTTTACCGCGATAACTGAGGGTGCGGTACTGAACGGTAGCGTATTTGATCCAATGGTACACCAATTGCAGGAATACCTTGTGGAATATAGCTCCACAGCAGGTGACTGTAAGTACTTTGTAGACTTCACGATTACCGTGAACAATGACTGCGTACCTTGTAATGTGGACGATTTCACTATATCCAAGGCGATTACGGCAAACGGTGATAATATCAACGACCTGTTCGAGATCAGGGGTGCGGAGTTCTGTGACAGCACCTTCGACGTGATGGTGTTCAACAGATGGGGGAACAAGGTCTTCGAGGCTACGGACTACCAGAACGACTGGGGAGGCTATGCGCCGAACAACGCCATCGGACAATCCGGATTCTTGCCAACGGGCACCTACTATTATATCATCAACGTAAAAGGTGAGAATACCGAACAGATCAATGGGTATATCTATATAGGAACACAATAAATAAATCCATAAGGTCCTGAACCCTATTCATCCAAGGTATCCAAATAAGGGTATTTTGGATGAAGTTAGGGTTCAAAAAGAGCCTTCAAACATCTATAAAAACAAGCTTTTGAGCGAATTAATATTTAGAAATCGAGAATAAGCCGAGATTAAACGATTTAATTGTAATCAGGAAAACAACTAATATAACTTTGTACATGAATAACCTACTTATTGTATAGTTAGAGCGTTTAAACCCCAAACCATGAACGTCTACACGAAATATCTTTCCCTATTGGCATTGCTGCTATGCACTTATCTTGGCGCGCAACAGCTCCCGCAGTTTACCCAGTACATGTACAACACCATTTCGGTGAACCCGGCCTATGCTGGCAGTAGGGAGACCCTGAACGTGACCTTGTTGCACAGGAACCAATGGGCGGGCCTTGAAGGCAACCCAAGGACCAACACCCTATCCGTACATTCACCGCTTAGGAATAATAGAATAGGAGTTGGTGTATCCTATATAAATGACAGATTGGGCGATGAAAGCACAAACTACGTGTATGGGGACTTTTCCTATTCCGTACTATTGAATCCCAAGGTTAAGATGTCCTTTGGGCTCAAAGCTGGGTTTACCAACTATAATCTAAACAATCCAGATCCCAACGACCCCTTTTTTAATGCGAACTTCAATGCTTGGAAACCAAATTTCGGGGCGGGTATCTATGTGGGCTCCAACAGATGGTATCTTGGTATTTCATCGCCCAGGATATCCAATACGGACCTTAACGACGGTGAGTTCGAGGCATTGGAACGAAACAGCTATTACGCCATTGGTGGCGTGGTCGTGGACATTTCTCCTAGCATAAAGTTCAAGCCTACCTCCATTGCCAAGATTACGAACGGTGCACCCGCTACGTATGACTTTACGGCCAACTTGCTTTTCAATGAAAAATTTTGGATCGGGGCATCCTACAGGATCAACGACGCCTCCAATTTTGGGGCCATGATGGACTATCAGGTATCCAGGGATTTCCGTTTGGGATATGCCTACGACCTACCTACGTCAACGGTAAGGCCTTATACGGGGGGTACCCATGAAATTATTCTAATATACGAAGTATTCAAAAGAAAACCGGGAGGCATAAAATCCCCAAGGTATTTCTAATTAAAACACTCGCTTAATCTTATCAAAAATGAAACCTACAAAAGCGTACATCGTCTTGTTTGCACTATTGATTTGTAGCTCCTTGGTGCGTGCCCAATACGGGGCCCAGCAACGTGGGGATTATTACTTCAGTAAGTTTTCCTACGCCAAGGCCATTCCGGAATATGAGCTCATGCTCAATGGAGGTGTTAACACCAGTTATGCCCATCAGCAATTGGCGGAGTGCTATTTGCTTTTGAGGGACTTTAAAAAATCCATTCCCCATTTCGAGGCCATTATCCATAGTGATGCAATTTCCAAAGATCATTACTTCAAATATGCCATGGCCCTATATAGCGATGGCCAATTGGAAGCATCGGAGGAATGGCTCAAGAAATACAAAAAGTACAACAAGAACGATTCCAGGGTCAATAGGTTCCTAAAGGAAGGAAACTTGGCCTCCATCGTTTTCAACAGTCAGGAACGGTACCAATTGGACATCGTGACCTTTAATTCGGAACACAGTGATTTTGGGGCCTATTTGCACCAAGGCAAGCTATATTTTGCCTCAGGTAGGACAAACCATCTGACCAAGGGCAATTATGGTTGGAACAACGAACCGTGGTTGGACATTTTCTGGGTCTATGACGACATCCCGTTTTACGAGCCAGAGCCTTTGGAGGGAAACGTAAATTCCAAGTTCCATGAAAGCTCGCCAGTCTATTCAACGGACTATGCCAAGGATACCATCATCTATTTTACAAGGAACAATTACTTTGACAAAAAAGCGGCCTACGGCGCGGAGAACGAGATAAACCTGAAGATATACAGTGCCAAAAGGAAGGACGGCAAATGGATGGAGGATAGAAGCTTGCCCATCAACAGCGACTACTATTCCACAGGACACCCTACCGTAAACAAAGAACGTACAAAAATTTATTATACTTCCGATATGCCGGGTGGCTATGGTGGTACGGATATTTATTATTCCGAAATACACGAACGTGGGGGCATAGGCAAACCGGTTAACCTGGGACCGGTAATAAATACTGAAGGAAACGAAATGTTCCCGTTCATAAACGAGGAAGGACAATTGTTCTTCAGCTCGGAAGGGCATGTTGGTTTTGGACAGTTGGACGTATTCTCCACCATTACCAATGAGGAAGATGAATTTGTGGATGTCATCAATCTGGGAACGCCAATAAACAGTCCGGCAGACGATTTTGCCTACTACGGTTTCCCCAACGGTATCGATGGCTATGTGAGTTCCAACCGTGAGGGTGGCCAAGGTTCCGATGATATCTATCGGTTCAGGTTCTCCCCTGCCCTGGAGGTGGAAGGCTACGTGACGGACGGTATCAACCTAAAACCTTTGGACAGTGTACAGTTGACCTTGTTCGACCAAAAGACCAATACCATCATTGCCCAAACTTTTTCGGATGAAAAAGGATACTACAAATTTCCCGTGCAACGAAAAACGCCTTACATGATCGAAGCGGTTCGTAGTACGCACCCACACAAGAACGTGTTCTTTGATACATCTAAGGCTTCCTTTAGCCAAAAGACCCTTCGGCAGGACATCGTACTGGATCCCGTTCTGGACTTGAAACTTTTGGCAGGGCTTAAAAAGATATACTTTGATTTTGATATGAGCAATATCCGACGGGATGCTGCAATAGAATTGGACAAGGTAATCCATGTAATGAACGATCTCTATCCGGATATGATCATTGCCCTGGAATCCCATACGGACCCAATGGGAACTCACGAATATAACGACGACCTATCGGAAAGAAGGGCTTATTCCACTTATAAGTACCTCATAGACAACGGTATTGAAAAGAATCGCATCGTATCGTATAAAGGTTTTGGCAAGCGACGACCGGTCAACGATTGTACCAGTTTTGACGATTGTAGCCCAGAGGACTTGGAGCTTAACCGAAGAACGGAATTCCCTATTTTACAGATAAAGAAGGGAAAACAATTGGCTAAATAACCCTTTTATGACATTTAACAAAAAACCCCGCTTATATGCGGGGTTTTTTGCTTTCTTATGATATTTCCCGTACCTACTCGAGGATACCGTCAACAATGCCGTATTCGATGGATTCCTCGGCATTCATCCAATAATCCCTATCAAAGTCCCTTAATACCCTATCAAAGGACTGACCACAATTGTCAGCCAGTATTTTTGCGCTCAATTCCTTGGTCTTGATGATTTCCCTAGCCTGAATTTCAATATTGGACGCCTGCCCCCTTGCACCGCCACTTGGCTGATGTATCATTACCTGGGCATGCGGCTGTATGAACCGTCTTCCTTTTTTTCCCACGGACAGCAAAATAGAGCCCATTGAGGCTGCCAAACCAGTACAAATGGTAGAAACCGGGCTTTTAAGCGATTTTATGGTATCGTACATGGCAAATCCTGATGTTACATATCCACCAGGACTATTGATATACAATTGTATCTCCTTATGGTTTTGCATATCCAAATACAGAAGTCTATCTATCACATGTTTGGCGGAATCATCATCTACCTGTCCCCAAAGAAAGACCTTTCTTTCGGCCAACATTTTCTCATCTATAGCTTCCTGTATTTTTCCTTTTTTAGAACTCATATATATTATTTTTAATCAGTCTCAAAATTAAGGAATAAATTATGAATCCCTCATATTTTGATAGACGCAAAAAATCGTTCAGAATTAGTCGCTCACCTCCACGGTACTCTCCACAATTTTCTTGATGGGTACGACCAACTTGCCCGATTTGGTCTTCACGACCATGGAAATGTTGTCAATGGCTTCTACCCTTCCCTCAATTTTACCAATTTTGACCTGGTCCCCTACCTCGTATATTTTTCTTGAATAGAAAGTGCGTAGAAGATCGCCAACGACCTCTCTGGCACCAAGACCCAAAGCCAGGGCGAACGCCAATAAAAAGGCGCCTAAAACCAAGGTGAAATTACTGGTAATGATCTGGGTCTCAACACCGGCCTGGTTCAAAGCGGTAATAGAGACAAAAAAAGTAATCAAATAAAATAGGGCACCACTGACCACTTTTGATCCGCCCATGCCCATGGATTCGAATAGTTTCAAGGTGGCCTTTTTCACCACGGTAGCCAAATAGAGTCCGCCAACAAGCAATAACAAAGCACTTATAAAGGTAGGCAGATAGCCCAATAGGGAATAGATGCCATCGGATATGGCGTTCAATTTTAATAGCTGGGCCAAAACAACGGTAAACAATAAAATCAAAAGAATTTTTGCGGCGGACAGTATTACCTTGAGCAAATCTATTTTGAGTTGTTTGTCTCCAAACAATTTTGCATCAGCCACACGCTGGGAAAGAACGTCGATCTTAGCCGCCTTCAAGATTCGCTTCAGGATAAAAAGTAAAAATTTAATGATCAACCATGCTAAGATCAATCCAATGATGCCCACAATGATTTGGGGAATCATTTCCGCAGCGGATTTTAATAAACTACCAAAACTATCCGACAAGGTATCTTTGAGTTCATTAAGTGTTTTCATCTGTTACTATTTATTGGTTTTAAAGGTCAAATGCAATTCGCCATCCCGATAGCTATCGGGACATCTTGCTGGGTATGAAGATTTATTATGGCACATTCCATGGTTCCGTTATTTAGTTTTCTTGGTTCTTAAAAGGCCTTCGATAAGATTGCCATAATTTGAAGTGAACAAGGTGGCCATTTCCATAATAAGCTTGGCAAGGGCTACGTCATTCATTACTTTCTGACGCAGCTCGGGCGGGACATCCTTTAGGTCTCCCTGCATTCGCTTAAATGGATTTTGATCTTGCTCAAACATTAGGGTAATGTATTATAAGCCTCTATTACTTTGGCCTTGGCTCTTTTCAATCTCATTTTTATGGCACTGGCACCTAATTCCAGGATAGATTCCAACTCTTTAATGGAAACACCGTCTTGATATTTAAGCATCAAGATGGTCTTATCCTCCCCGGGTATCATTTCCAATGCCTTTTGTAATTTTTCCACCTGCAACTCCAATAAATGCTCGTCCGTTACCTCTTGCGATAATTTGTATTCCTCATCGCCAATATCATTCGATTTATCACTTATTTTTCTTCCCTTGTCCCTATTGACGTAATTAACACAAAAATTATAGGTAAATGAATATAGCCAAGTGGAAAATTTTGATTTACCCTTAAAGGAAGCTAATTTCACGAATACCATTAAAAAGACATCCTGCGTAAGGTCCTCCGCCTCCTTCTGTGATTTGGCAAAACCGAAACACTTATTGTATACCATTTTGGCATAGCGATCATACAGAACCCCAAACAGTAAAGAGTCCCTTTTTGCCACTATCTCATTTACCAGGTCCTCATCGGTGATATCCTTGTAAGGGTCGTTGGCACCCAATTCTGTCTTGAATTGGGTGCCTACGATGATAAGACACAATTTGCGTAAGAAGGTCACCTCCAAAAAGATATTATGAAAAACAAAAATAGGTTAAAGTTTCCGTTATTGTTATCTTGTTGCACAAATGATACCCGCTATGAAAAAAGTCCTTTTTGTACCAATGCTCCTATTGATCTTAATTGGAGGTTGCAAAAGCAATGAGAAAAAAGAGCCAGAAACTACAGAAAAAGAACAGCCAATATTGGAAAAAATAGCCAATGCGAACGGCTATGAAAATTGGAAAAACTTGGAACGGATCAAATTTACGTTCAATGTAGATAGGGATTCGTCCCATTTTGAACGTACATGGCAATGGCACCCTAAAACCAACGAAGTCGTATTTATGACCCATGAGGATACCCTTAGTTACAACCGTAAAGAAATGGACAGCGTTATTGCCAAAACCGATGCAGGCTTTATCAACGACAAGTATTGGCTATTGGCCCCTTACCAATTGGTCTGGGACCAAAACAGTTTTAAATATACGCATACCGATTCCGTACAGGCGCCTATGAGCAAGGATACCATGCAAAAATTGACCATTGTGTATGGAAACGAAGGTGGATACACGCCTGGTGATGCCTATGACTTTTATTTTGGAGACGACCATGTCATCAAAGAATGGGTTTTTAGAAAAGGAAACCAAGAGGAGCCCAATATGATAACCAGTTGGGAAGACTATAAGAAAGTGGATGGGCTTAATATCGCCACCATGCACAAAATGGGCGAAGGCAATTTTCAACTATACTTCACGGGAATCGAGGTAGAGTAATTACAAATGATTTAGATAATTATAATAGGGTTATGAGAAATTACCTGTTACTATTACTTTATCTGTCTTGTACTTTACTACACTCCCAAACGGAATTTGAAGGTATCATCATGGATGCCGATGAAAAAATTCCCCTGGAATTCGTGCATGTATTCAACAGAAAGCATAGTACCATAAGCAATACCGATGGAAGGTTCCTATTGAAAACTTCCTTGGATACGGTGCTATTTTTTAGAAACGGATACGAAAAAAAAGAGCTTTCATTAAAGACTCTTAAGGATACTATTTACCTAGAAAAGAAGGTAGTGGCCTTGGACGAGGTGGTGGTGACCAACGCCAAGACCATTCTTCAGAGGATCAAGGATTCCATCAATTCCAATTATTTATTGACCCCGCATACCGAAACGTTTTTCATCCGCGCGTTGCTCCGTAAAAACGACACCGTGGTTCGGCTACAGGATATGACAGGTACGCTACTGCGTAAAACCTCTATTTACGGCAATGGTCTGGCAATGGAAAGAAAGGATTATCAAGTGCAACTGGCGGAAATGCGGCAATTGGGGATTATTAGAGACGAGCATGGCATATACTTTGAGCTTCCTTCGCTATATAACATCTTTGGCGAATTTATGCGGCTGAACGCCATGGGTCCGGATTTCGAAGTAATTGAAAAGCCTTATGAGAATAGTGAGGAGATACGGGTCGAATTCAATTCGCTTCCTTCCGAAGATGGAATAAATTCCAAAGGCCACTACATTATCAACGGAGCGGACAATGCCATTTTATCCTTTGAAGTAGTTAACCAAGGAGCTATAAATAGTCCTAAACCAGCATTGGATAAATATTCCCATTTTCTTAAAGGAAGTTCATCCATGTATTTTAAGGAAGATGTGGAAAAAGGGCTTTATTATCTGCATAGGGCAAAACGAACCTTTTCCCTGGAGGTGAAAACGGAAAAACATCCTATGCCCGATGTTTACGAGATGGAAATTACCTTATACACCCCGGAAAGTTTTGGCAATGAAAAGATAAAAAGCAACGTCAATGAGCACAAGGATATTTTTATGCTGAAACATCCGTATAATGAAGCCTATTGGCAAGAACAGTCCTGGCTACCCTTAACGGAGGAAATCAAGGAGTTCATACGGACTATAGGAGAGGGAACCTCTGGGCTAAAAACAAAAGGTAATATGAACTGAAGCCAACATAGCTTTTACCCTTCAACTATACACTTCTTTTCTTGAGAATGGCCGTCGCCCCAAGAATAAACAATGCCACTCCCAAAAGCACGATAAAACTTGTTTTGAGGGAATAATTGTCCGCCAAAAAACCCAAAATAGGCGGGGCACAAAGGAAGCCGGAATATCCGGCACCTGCGATAAAGGAAACGCCTTTGGAGGATTCAACACCTTTTACGTTTCCGCCAATTCTAAACAATTCCGGCACCATGGCTGAGAAGCCCAGACCACAAATGGCAAAGCCCGCAATAGCCATGTACGTGGAGGTGGTCAAAACCAGAACATACCCTATAATACTCAACAAGGTACCCAAGGCCACCATTTTTACCGATCCCATACTGGCACTTACCCCATCCCCCAAAAACCGGCCTAAGGTCATCGTCACCTGAAAACCTAAAAATCCTGCGCCCCATAAGGCTTCAGGGGCCAAACTGACTTCTTTTAGGTACAATCCGCTCCAATCCACAATGGCACCTTCGCTCCCCATGGCAATAAAGGAAATGAGACCCAACAATAACAGGGGTTTAAAAAGTTTCAGGCTAAAGGTTTCCTTTTCAATGGTCTCCGCAATTTCGTTCACAAATTTTTTGTGAAATATGAGATTAACAATAAAAACGAGGGTAATGGCCAGGACCATATGCAAAGCAGGATTGCCCAAGGGACCTATCAAAAAACTTCCCAATCCCGCCAAAACGCCCCCCAAACTAAAAAAGCCATGGGATGCCGACATAAATTTGGCGTTGTCCTTTTTCTCCAATTCCGTGACCAAGGTGTTCATGGATATATCCGTAAACCCGTTGGAAGCCCCGAACAAAAACAGACTGCCCATCAACGTATAATAACTAGGGCTCAAAAGCGGTAAAATAGCAGTACAACAACTTATAAGTACACCATACCAAGTGGCCTTTCCTACCCCAATCCTATTAATGATGGACGAAGCGAAGGGAAAAACGACAAAAACCCCCAATGAAAGACAAAAAATGGCGATTCCCAACTGGGATTTGTCAATACCCAAGTTTTCCTTTACGGTAGGGATATAAATGGCCCACGTTCCAAAAAGGATATTGATACTTGCAAAAACCCATGAAGGGGCAAAGTATCGGGCGTTGGAAAAGATCAATCCGAGCGATTTCATACAAGAGCCTTATTTTTTACCCTGAATACCTTCTTTCAATAGCTGCCCAAAACGATACATATCCTCAAATGAGCAATAGAATGGTGCAGGTGCCAAACGTATTACATTAGGCTCGCGCCAATCCACGATTACCCCGTTTTCCATAAGAAAATTGAACAATGCCCTCCCTTGACCGTGCAAAAACACGGAAAGTTGACAGCCCCTCTCCTGCGGAGTAATAATTTCGAAGCTGCTATCCACTTCGGTATCGATTTCCTTAAGAATAAATTCCAAATAGCCGGTAAGGGCTTTTTGCTTTTCGATCAGGGCCTCCATACCCACCTCCTCAAAAAGCTCCAATGACGCTAAGTAAGGCGCCATGGACAATACCGCAGGATTGCTAACCTGCCAGGCATCTGCGTTGGGCATTGGTTCAAAGTGGGGCTTCATTAAAAAACGTTCGGACTTCTTGGTTCCCCACCAACCCTCGAACCTGGGAATATCTTTCTTGTCCAAATATCTTTCATGAATGAATACTCCTGATGCATTCCCGGGCCCACTGTTCATATACTTATAACTGCACCATGCGGCAAAATCGGCATTCCAATCATGTAGTTTTAGCGCCACATTCCCTACTGCATGTGCCAAATCCCAGCCTACCTTGGCCCCCACCTTTTTTCCGGCCTTGGTAATCAATTCCATATCCATTACCTGTCCGTTATAATAGTTCACCCCTCCAATGAGCACCAAGGCCAGCTCGTCCCCTACCTCATCGATCTTGGCCAGAATATCCTCGGTTCGCCAGTAATGCTCACCAGCACGTTTTTTGACCTCAACGATGGCATCCCCAGGGTCGAACCCATGATAACGCACCTGACTGTGAAGCATATATTGATCGCTAGGAAAAGCCTTTTCCTCGCATAGTATTTTGTATCGCTTTGAATTTGGCGTATAAAAAGAGACCATTAAGAAGTGAAGGTTTACGCTCAAGGTGTTCATGACCGTGACCTCTTTAGGCTTTGCACCTACTACTTTGGCCAAAGGAGGAATCAATCGTTCGTGATAGTCCCACCAAGGTTTATCGGCATAAAAATGGCCCTCTACGCCCAAATTCGCCCAGTCCGTCATGATATCATCCACAAAAGTCTTGGCACGTTTTGGCTGAAGCCCCAACGAATTTCCGGTAAAATAAATAACCTCCTTACCGTTCACTTTTGGATAGACAAACTCTTCCCGATACTTGGCCAACGCATCATTTTTATCCATTTCCAGGGAAAACTCCAAGGTGTTTCTAAACTCCATACTTCAATTTTTATAAAAATAAACCCTTGCTAAAATTGGGCGCAATTGGATTCCCAAGAAAAGGTGGAAACCCAGGATTGCAAATCATTTCCATCTTGTAAAAGTAGCTATATACGAACAAAGGAAAAGCATGGGCACAATCAGATTTAGGAGTTGGGATCAGTCGCTAACCTCATTTCAACAATATGTTTTTTGAAACCAACCTTTTCATAGGCACGTAGAGCGGGTTCATTGTCATCATAAACGGTTAATCGTATTTCAGTAAGCCCTATTGACAATACCCAATTTTTGAGTCCCTCGATTATTTTAGCGTTAATTCCCCTGCCCCTATACTCCGGGAGGGTATACATGAACCCCAAATAACCATAAAGGCTGTGATCCAGATAATGACGCGCCTCCTTGATCCTGGCATACCCACTGGCAACCACTTGCAAACCGGAACAAGCAACAAGCACCTGTGCCTCTTTGGAGGTGATCAATTCCCCAAGGTCATAATAATTTACACGGCCCTTTCGAATGGTTGGATCCATAGGACGTTCCGCCAGAATAATTTCCTGTTCAAATTTCAGAAGTGTAGGAAGGTCCTTGATTTCTGCTTCCCGAATAGAAATTCCCTTTTCCATTGTGACGTTTTCCATCGTTTAAAAATAAGGCTTAAAAAGCTATTTTTGTAAAAAGAAATTATGCATTTTCTATCACAGGTACTGGAAGATTATTTGGCCGATAATTCCCAGGACGAGCCAGAGCTTTTAAGGGAACTTACCCGTGAAACCCACCTAAAGGTCGTTCAGCCAAGAATGTTGACAGGCCGATTTCAAGGAAGGGTATTAAGCTTACTTTCAAAACTTGTCAACCCCCGATACATTTTGGAAATAGGTACCTATACTGGATATTCGGCACTTTGTTTGGCCGAAGGGTTACAGCAGGATGGCGCATTGCACACCATTGACATCAACCCGGAACTACATGAAATGCAGCGTACCTATTTTGATAAGAGTGGTTATGGGAAACACATACACCAGCATGTTGGGGATGCCCTGAACATCATTCCCGATCTGGATTTTACCTTCGATCTGGTATTCATCGATGCCGAAAAAAAACAATATGACAACTATTTGGAAGCCGTGCTTCCAAAGACAAAACCGGGGAGCGTAATTCTATCCGATAATGTCCTGTGGTCAGGAAAGGTTGTGGAGCCCTTGGATAAAAAGGACAAAGCCACAAAAGTCTTATTGGATTACAACAAAAAATTGAACAACCACCCTAAACTGGATACCGTATTATTGCCCATTAGGGACGGTTTGACTTTAAGTAGGGTAAAATAAGGTTCAAATATAATACCTGAAATATCCAAGCCGAAAGTAGTCCAAACAAGGCCCCCACGAGGATATCCGAGGGATAGTGTACCCCCAAATAGATACGGCTTGCAACAAAAAGGAGTGGCCATACGTAGCATATCCAAATCCACCGGCAACGTTTTCTCAAAGAAAAATAAAGGAAGGATGTCACCGAAAATGACATAGCGGCATGTCCAGAAAAAAAACTATAGCTCGAAGGGTTTGCCAAAACCCGAATAAGGGATTTGACTGCTTCATCATTATTGGGCCGTAACCGTTCTACAACCAATTTGGTCAGGTTGGAAAAGGTCTCCACGAACAAAACCATGATGCCAAGAACGAATAACAATCCTAGAGCTTCCTTCCAAGGTCTTGACTTGAAAATCAGGAAAAGAAAAAGGATAAAAAGCGGAATCCAAGGTGGATATTTTGTGAGGGTTTGCCAGAAGGTATCGTACGGTTCCGTACCCAGATTATTGAGGAATATCAAAATTTTTTGGTCCCATTCCAAAAGTAGGTCCCACATAGACGCGACTACTTTCTTTTAACGGTTCCGGATATGTCCCCTATTTTTTTGCCAACCTCACCAAACTCCTTTTTAATGTCCTTGGTGATACCGGAATCTATACTACTCTTTACATCATCGATATCCTTTTGGATATCCGTGATGACACTGGTGTCTATTCCCTGCTTATCGGCACTACGCTGTATTTCCCTTTTGATATCATCCGTGGCATCCCTCAATTGTCTCATGCCCTTACCCAATCCCTTGGCGATACCAGGAATTTTATCCGCCCCAAATACCATCACCACTATAAATAGGATGAAGAATATTTCGGCACCACTTATGAATAAAAAATGTATTGAAATCATACTACAAATATAATCAAGTTTAGATGCGCAATAAAAAAGCCCTGTTCTTTAACAGGGCTTTTTCAAAATAAATCTTGATTATTTTCCTTTGATATTTTCCTTGAACTTGTCAAAGTCGTTTTGTTCCTCTTTCTTAGGCCAGGAATTGTTGGTAGTGTCTATATCCGCTGTTTCCATTTTTGGATCTACAACGATACCTGTTAACTCTGTAGAAGAAGAAACTACGATACTCACTTCGGCATCGTTCTTCCTCCAAATTTCAGCGGGATAGGTGATGTTTTGGGTAGTGCCATCGGCATAGGTATACTCCACGATCAAGGGCATAGGGATGCCTCCTGGCTTATCATAGATAATCTCATAAAAATATTTAGGCTCTTTCACGGCCGCCCTTTCTTCGGCGGTCATGTTGTCCATCATAAATTCCTTGAGTGTTTGCGAACTTTCTGATGGGGATTTTCCTTTTAAGTTGGCATCAAAATCCTCGCTATCCTCTTCGGCCAGATATACCAACGGGGGCAAATCTGCCTCCGTGATGTTACGGGCGGCCATATATTCCTGCATTTTCTTGGTGGGTTTGTCCGTCACGTAGTATTTCTTGATACCTTTTACACCGATGTCCACATAATCCGTAGTATAGAACCATCCTCTCCAAAAATAATCCAAGTCCACCGCAGAGGCGTCTTCCATGGTCCTGAAGAAATCCTCAGGGGTTGGGTGTTTGAACATCCAACGTTGTGCATAGGTTTTAAAGGCATGGTCAAATAGCTCCCTGCCCATAACGGTCTCCCTTAAAATATTCAATGCGGTAGCGGGCTTGGCATAGGCATTGGGGCCCAATTGGTAGACATTTTCCGGATTGGACATGATGGGCGAAATGGTACTTTGGTCCCCGCTCATGTACGGAACGATTTTCGCCGGGTCACCTCTTCTGGAAGGGTATTTGTCATTGGGAGCGATAGCTTCAGGAAACGCTTCCCCAAACTCCTGTTCCGCCATGTACTGCATAAAGGTATCCAGACCCTCGTCCATCCAGCCCCACTGACGCTCATCGGAATTCACGATCATGGGGAAGAAGTTATGTCCCACCTCATGGATGATTACGCTCATCATCCCGTATTTTACCCTATCCGAATAGGTGCCGTCCTCATTGGGCCTACCGTAGTTCCAACAAATCATAGGATACTCCATTCCCTGATTCTTAGCGTGTACGGAGATGGCCTTGGGATAGGGATAATCAAAGGTATGTGCGGAATAAGACCTCAATGTATGGGCAACCACCTTCGTGGAATATTCCTCCCATAAGGGGTTTCCTTCCTTTGGATACATGGATACAGCCATCACGTCCCTATTTCCTATTTTGACAGCTTGCATATCCAAAATAAACTTTCGGGAAGTTGCAAAAGCGAAGTCACGAACGTTTTCAGCCTTAAGTTTCCAAGTCTTTGTCTTATTCGAAAAGCCCTTTTCTGCGGCTTCCACCTCTTCTTGGGTGACAATGATAACGGGCTTGTCATAGGATTTTACGGCCTTCTCATAGCGTTGCATCATTTCCTTGGAATACACTTCCTTGCGATTCTGCAGCACGCCTGTACCATCCAAAATATGGTCTGCGGGCACGGTTATGTTTACCTCATAATTTCCAAAAGTAAGTGCGAATTCACCACTGCCCCAGAACTGATGGTTTTGCCATCCCTCCACATCGCTGTAAACGGCCATTCTTGGAAAGAATTGGGCAATGACATAGGCACGGTTACCGTCCTTTGCAAAATATTCATAGCCGGAACGAGCACGGTTTACCGTATGATCGGGAATGTTATAGTTCCATTTTACGGAAAAAGTATATTGCTCCCCACTCTTTAAAGGTGTTGGAATATCCACACGCATCATCGTGAAGTTGACGGTATAAGGCAGTTCCTTTCCAGATGCATCCTTTACATAATCGATATTGAAACCACCGTCAAAAGGTTCTCCCATATGCTTTGAAGCAAAAGAGCTTGGTGGCTCGGCCAATTGAACTCCATCCCCGTTTCTTAAGGGCGCTTTTGAGTCCTTGGCCCGTACGTTCTGATCTAACTGTAACCAAAGATACTCCAGGTCATCTGGGGAATTGTTGGTATAGGTGATGGTCTCCTCACCAAAGATTTTGGCATTTTTATCGTCCAAGGTGATATCCATCTTATAGTCCGCCTGTTGCTGATAATAATCGGGACCCGGGGCACCCGATGCAGAACGATAGGTATTTGGGGTAGCAAATTCCTCATACAACTGCTTGAACTTGCTTTGATTGTAATGGCCTGGCTCCCTTTTCTGTTGCTCTGTCTCCTGTGCAAAGGATACAGCAGCCACCAAAAATAAAAGAGCGGCAAAAATGTACTTAAGTTTTCTCATTTTTATGTTCGTTTTAGTGCGCGGGAAATTAAAGTTTTTTAAAGAATTTCTTAACATACGTTATAAATTTAACATTCCTTTAGTATCGGATTTTACAAGGATAAAACTCCTTTTTTGTCCGTTTATCTTAAAATGGACCACGTTCTGTTGGTCGTCGAACAAATCCGTAAGCATTTCATTGGTAATGGCAATGCTGGAAACTTCCGGGAGGTTTATCTTGGGAACTTCGATATAGCAAATAACCATATCCGAATCATACTTCTTTCCCAAAAAGGTATAATCCACCTTTTTGCCATCTATTTCAACGATGAATTTGGAACGCAGATACTTCTCCAAATAGTCCCGGTCCATCTCGCTTTCGGCAGCCGTACCCAATTGTGGATCAATACCATAACGTTCCCTTAGAACAGCGTTCATATCGTCCAAAAAAACACGGGTAATGACCTGAAGGGCATCTTCCTTTTTGGAATACCCGACATTGGTGACGCTTATATAGAATTTATGAGCCGCCGTAAAGGCCAACAAGGGCAGCAGTACTAGGAACAGTCCCTTTTTTAAATGTTTCATTTTTTTTATTTAGTCATTTCTATACAAACGATATGCCAAGAATCCCGCTAGTCTAACCCATTATTCTTTCTATAGACCAAACTTTTTTTTTCAAGGAATTCCCAAATTTGAATCAGGTCGTGGGTATCCACCACCGTTTGAAAAGCGGAATCCACCTCACAAAAATAGAAAAAGTCATCGGTCCTTTCCTTTGGAATCTTCAGTTCCGTTTGGTAGAGGGAATCGGCATAGAATTCACGGACACGTCCTGTCCGGTCGTACAAATTATCTCGTTCAACCCGCTTTTTGAGCATTTTGGTCCTTCCGGAAATACCATTTAGAATAGGATTCAAAGGAATACCTATCCCTCCAGAGGTGGCTTCGTAAAGTTCCCGTTCCGCTTTGGTAGGAACCCTAACATAGGCGTTTGGCAAGCCCAAGGTGGAGGTGGTGACCACGGGTTCCGTATTCAAAATTTGTAGATCCTTAGATATATCTCCGGAAAGGTTATACGGGGTAACCACCACCTCATCTAGTTCTTCCAAGGCCTCGTCCAAAGGCACTTCAATGGTTGAGCTTGCAAAAATGGCGGGCGTGACCACAATGCGCTTTTTCTTGAACTGCACGGCCGAAAAAACCAGGGTATCGTTCAAGTGCACCGAAATGCTAAAAAAGCCATTGATATCCGTAATGCCAGCCTTTTGTGTGGTAATATTCAACACGTGGGTGGCCGCCACGTCCCCATCCTTGCTGGTGACCCTGCCTTTTAAATTTTTGGTTTCCCAGGTTTGCGAAAAAGCCAGAACGGGGAAGAGAATAATCAAAAGGAACTTAGTCCTCATTCAGGTTTTCTCGGAAAGATTTACTCAGATTCACCAGCGAATCGATCAATTGAAATTCGTTTTCCTTACGCAAAAGGGACCTGGCCGGTAATTTTTGGTCGCAATAGGTCAAAAAAGGTTCGATTTGGCTCTGGGTCAATTGTAGGTCCTCCATAAAAAACCGGTTGTCATAAACCCTTCTAAGCACGTCGCTTACCGCTACCTGAGGGCCGTCGTCCGGGGCATCCGCCTTGGCTTTGAAAATAGCCTTAAAAATGTTCACGAAATTGAGTCCGTCCTGCATCCCCCGCTCCGTTTGGGAAAGGGCAATATTTTGAACCTCGGTACTACGGTCGATCTCATATTCCACCTCTTTGAACTCTTCGTTCCTCAGTTGCAAAAAGCGCTCCTCGTTTTCGGGGGTGACGACCACTTCGTCCAATTCTGTAATCTTCTCGTTTACGCTCACGATGATCCTATTTTTCTCCAGGATTTCCGGAGTAATCTTCACTATTTGGTACTGATAATTCACGGCCGTAAAGACCAGCTCGTCACCTTCCTTAACCCGAATGGCAAACTCACCGTCCTCATCCGTCTCCGTGGCCTCTTCGCTGGTAGAGTTGATCACATATTCGTTGGGCACGTCCACGTTTTTATACAAAACATGTCCGTAAATAAGTCTTCTCCCATCATCCTGTGCATGGGAAAAACAAATGAAGAGGAATAAAAGGGACGATAGTAAGTTCTTGGCCATAATGTGTTTGTATGAACTTGTCAAAGATAGGCAAGTCCTATTTAGTGAAGATAAAGTACGTACATGTACCGATTTTAAAAAAAATCCGACAAATAAACTTTTGTTAATTTCTTGTACGTACTTCAAAATACGTATCCAATACGGTACAACCTAAGAGGTTACTACATTCATTTCAACCGATTTAACATACATTTTGTCCTAAAGAGCTATCATTTTAACGCTAAAAAAAGGTTTGGCCTATAGATAATCCTATTTTTGTTTTCCCACTATTTTCAAGTCAAATAGCACTATATGAAACGTCTCTTTATACTCTCCTTTGTTTTGTGCATGGCTACCATGGCAGCCGTGGCACAGATTAAAATTGGCGACAATCCCCAGAACATTGACCCAAGCTCTTTATTGGAACTGGAGAGCAGCTCCAGGGTACTCGTAATTTCGAAAGTTTCCACGTTACAAATGGAGACCATAACACCACAGCGTGGGGGCTTGGTGTACAATACGGATACGGAATGTATCCATTATTACGACGGTGCCCAATGGGTAAATCTCTGCGATGCCGTAAGCTTTACCCTTACTAACGATCCCATTGAAAACCTTAGAAGCACCATCGCCATTACACAGACCCAGGGCAACTATAATCTGGAAGTGGCCACCAATAGTATACGTACCGAACAAATTGCTGATGGCGGCATCAACGGTGTGGACATACAGGATAATTCGATTGGAAGGAATAAACTGGGGGATGCTGCCGTAGGCCCGGATGAACTTGCAACGGAATCCGTGGATTCTGATGCGATCATAGATCGAACCATCGAATCTCGTGATATGGCTATTGCAGGGCCAATTCAAATATTGACGACCAACATAAATGGGATCCCGGATTGGCAGAACCAGAATGAGCTATACGAATTGACCTTTGATAAGGATTCCAATACGTTGACCCTTAACCCGGCAACGGGAACGGGAAGCAATAGTATCAACTTGGAAGCTTTGGTAGGGTCTGATGACCAAACCTTGACGTTAACCCCTGATAACCGTTTACAAATAGAGAATGGCAATGAAATCGATTTGAGCTTTTTAAACAATACTGGGAGTGACAACCAGACAATTGATTCGGACAACACCCCTGGAAATATTGCAATTCTGAATGGAAATGAAATAACCTTAAACGTCAACGATGCGGATGCCGAACCCGATAACGAACTTCAAAATATCAATGAAGTTTTAGCGGACGGGAACGATGCGGGTGGCTTATTAATTAAAAACATAGGTACACCAGTGGATGACCAAGATGCCGCTACTAAGGGATATATAGATACCGAAATCGCGGATATCGTAACATCTGGAGGAAGCGATCCAATAAATGAACAAAACCAAACTTTTGAGGTGGCGGGTGGAGAATTACGGTTAACCGATGTAGCAGGAACACTGGCCGTCCCGCTAACAGATATCGACACAAATACCCAATTGTCCGACGCCGATATAACGGCATTAGGATATATAAAAACAGACCTTGATGAACAAAATCTCGCACAAGTTTTAGCCCAAGGAACAGACGCCAATGCGCTTCAAATTAAAAATTTGTTAGACCCAACTGATCCTCAGGATGCAGCGACTAGAGCCTATGTAGATGCCAATGCTGGAGGCAACCAAAACCTAGCACAGGTTTTAGCACAAGGGACAGACGCCAACACCCTCCAAATAAAAAACTTATTAGATCCAACAGACCTACAGGACGCTGCAACAAAAAAATACGTAGATGACAATATTGTGGCTGCCGGCGGGGGAGTACCGACAGATGAGTTAAATCAAACATTTATTATTAATGGATTAAATATTGAATTAACTGATGCAGGAGGAACTTTACAAATTCCCATTAATCAAATAAACTCTGATGACCAAGATGCTGATGAAGTGCTCGTAACGGCAGCGCCAACGAACTACACAGCCGGAACTCCCAATGTGGAAGCCCATCTTGCGGGAATCGACGCTGCCCTTGCTGCCGGAGGAAACCCAACCGACGAGATTCAGGACTTGGACCTTACGACCGACATACTTACAATTACGAACAACGCCGCGGCAACGCCGATTGATTTAACTCCTTACTTGGATAATACCGATGATCAGGACGCTGCCGAGGTGGCGGTGACAGCAGCGCCAACGAACTACACAGCCGGAACTCCCGATGTGGAAGCCCATCTTGCGGGAATCGACGCTGCCCTTTCAGGTGGAGGGGGTTCTATAGAATTAGCCGATCAAACAACAATAACGGGTGACGGAACTTTAGGAAATGAGTTTACCGTTGGGACCATTGGAACAGGAGAGATTGGGAATGGAACGATTTTGCTGGAAGATATCAATCAAAATGGAGCAGCTGACGGTCAAATAATTAAATGGGATGCCACGGCCAATGCAGGTACCGGGGGTTGGATTGTAGCAGAAGACAGAACCGATGGTACCGGAGTTCCCACATTAACAAATGCGACCATTTTGATTGGAGATGCCACAAATACACCTCAGGAAAGAACTATAAGTGGCGATGTTACATTGGACAATACCGGTTTGGCAACCATTACAGTAGACGCCATCACTTCAGCGGAAGTCACTGATTTGTCCATTGCAACGGATGACTTGGCAAATAATAGTATAACAATAGAAAAAATAGCTGAGGGATTAGATGGACAAATTCTTACGACCAATGGCACTGATGTTATCTGGGCTGACAATACCTTAGCAGTCTCCAATTTAGCAACTGACGATCTTACCCAAGACAATGAAGATCGCATTTACAACTTTGGTGCCAATGCCCTAACTTTTTTAGGAACAGGAACTATTGGGATTTCACAAAACCCTGCTTTTAATGCTGCCGCCGCATTACATGTCGATGGAACTACGTTGAGTAATGGTTTCGCAACGGCTAGCCCCCTAGGTTTTTATTTTAATGGCAATTTGGAAACGGGACTACATTTTGATGAATTTACCCCAGATTTGGTAAGCCTTACCGCAGGAAATATAAGGGCTTTGACTGTTACAAATACAGCTGGAACCACCAATGTTTTGGTTCCCGAACGCCTACAACTGGGTGGATTGGTAGCCGATAATTCAAATGCCGTTGGAACAAATGGGCAAGTTTTGACCTCTACTGGAACTGGGGTAGCATGGCAGGATGTACCCGGAAGTTTAACGGGTGTTACCGGATCAATATTTTTTGCCGATGCAACTGGAGAGGTTTCAGAAAATAATGCTCAACTTTTTTGGGACACAGGATTGAACCGCCTGGGTATTGGGACCAACACCCCTGAACGTAAATTAGATGTCGCCGGTGAAATTAGGGGAAATCAATTTTCATCAACAGGAGGTACTGTAGCAGAGCCAGCATATAGTTTCAGTACAGGTGATGATGCCAATACGGGTATGTTTAGACCAGCCGCTGATGAAATTGGTTTTGCTGTTGGTGGAGTTGAAGCATTAAGAATGGAGGAAGACGGAGGCAATACAAACGTTACCATATTTCAAAGTCTAACCCTTGAGAACCTACTTTTAGATAAAGACGGTGATGCTGGAACTCCGGGTCAAATATTATCTTCTACGGGCACTCAAACGGACTGGATTGATGCTCCCACTGGAGGAGCCATAAATACTGATGCCACGCTTACAGGCGATGGGCAAACTGGAACGCCACTTAGTATCGCGGACAATTCAATAAATTCTGCAAGGATAGCGGATGGCACAATCGCCAACGAAGATATTGCTGCAAACGCCATTGAAACGGCAAACATTCTGGACGCCAATGTCACCGAGGCCAAAATCGCTCCCGGCGCGGACGGGGAGGTACTTACCACCGCAGGTGGAGTGGCAACATGGGCGGCACCGACAGCAGGTGCCGTGTCCACGGACGGTACCACGATAACTGGGGACGGAAACGCAACCGACCTTTCAGTGCCAATCGGAGGAATCACAACGGGCCAAATTCTCGATGGTACTATCGCAAACGCTGACATCGCTGCAAACGCCATTGAAACAGCGAACATTCTGGACGCCAATGTCACCGAGGCCAAAATCGCTCCCGGCGCAGACGGAGAGGTATTGACCACGGCAGGTGGAGTGGCAACATGGGCGGCACCGACAACAGGTGCCGTGTCCACGGACGGTACCACGATAACCGGGGACGGAAACGCAACCGACCTTTCGGTGCCAATCGGAGGAATCACAACGGGCCAAATTCTCGATGGTACTATCGCAAACGCTGACATCGCTGCAAACGCCATTGAAACAGCGAACATTCTGGACGCCAATGTCACCGAGGCCAAAATCGCTCCCGGCGCAGACGGCGAGGTACTTACCACGGCAGGTGGAGTGGCAACATGGGCGGTACCGACAGCAGGTGCCGTATCCACGGACGGAACTACGATAACTGGGGACGGAAACGCAACCGACCTTTCGGTACCAATCGGAGGAATCTCAACGGGCCAAATTCTCGATGGTACTATCGCAAACGCTGACATCGCTGCAAACGCCATTGAAACAGCGAACATTCTGGACGCCAATGTCACCGAGGCCAAAATCGCTCCCGGCGCAGACGGAGAGGTATTGACCACGGCAGGTGGAGTGGCAACATGGGCGGCGCAGGTGGAGTGGCAACATGGGCGGCACCGACAGCAGGTGCGGTAATATCAGATGCCACACTCGATGGAGATGGACAGACCGGCACACCATTGAGCATCGCCGCGAATTCAATAAATTCCGCAAGAATAATTGATGCTAGTATTAACGCGGATGATTTAGCTGATGACTCGGTCGAAACTGGTGAGATTTTAAACGGAACTATATTAAACGAAGATATTGCCCCTGGAGCAGCAATAGACGGTTCAAAAATTAATCCAATTTTTACAGCCCAAATAAATGCAACTGCGGGGATTACTTCGGGCGCGGATATTTTACTGAATGGAAATGCACTTGTACCCGACTACGTCTTCCAAAAATATTTCTTGGGTACATCAACAATTAATGAAACATATCGTTTTGAATCTCTAAAAGAAATCGAACAATTCATTAAGGCTAATAACCATCTCCCCGGGGTGACTTCGGCGGCTACTGCCAAAAAAGAAGGCGCCTGGAACTTGAGCAAATCAAATTTGCAAAACCTTGAAAAAATAGAAGAACTCTTCCTCCATACCATAGAACAGGAAAAGAAAATCGAGACCTTGCAGGAAGAAAACCAAGCACTTTCCAAAGAATTGGACGCCTTAAAGGAACAGGTAAAAGCCATTCAAATCCTATTAGCAAAAGAAAATGAATAGAGTTCTCAACATCATTGCATTCTTTTCCTTGGTTTGTGTTACAGCCCAGACCGTGCTATACAACAATGGCAATATGCGTATACATGAGGGCGGCAGCTTGGGCTTCCACACCGATCTTATCAATGATGCCCCTTTTGATGGAAACCGCGGGCTTGTGGGGTTTTACGGGGAGAACGTTTCGGTTTTTGGTACCGTGGTCCCATTGTTTTACGATGTGGAAGTGGCGGTTGAAAACGACCTAATCTTGACTTTGGGTCTGGATACCACCAATAATACCAATTTTATTTTCGGGGATGTTTTTACACCAAAGGCGAACCCTGCCGTGTATTACAACTTTTTGGGAGATGCCTTTTATAACGGAGAGGGCAACCTACAGAAAATTAACGGCTATGCCGCCATTGCCAACAAACAGAATTTTATGTTTCCGGTAGGGAGCAACGATGCCTTACGACCCTTGTCCCTGAATTCTGAGAGCGTCAATCTCTTTGCCAAATGTGCTTATTTTTTCCAAAACCCAAGTACACAGTCGGTCATACCGGGCAACTTCAACATCGAGGAATTGGACATAGACATTGCAGCCGTTTCCAATATGGAGTTTTGGCGATTGGAGGGCAGTGTACCTTCTACGATTTCCATTTCCTGGAACAGGGACAGCAACATGGCCAACCTTACCGATGACCCCACCACCATCATTCCCGTGGGGTGGAGCAAAGTGTCCCAACGGTGGATCAATTTGGAGGCCTCCTTTGTTACGGGCGATCTGGAACAGGGATTTACAACTTCGGCAACCTTTATTCCCAACGATTATGAAATCATCACCTTAGGGGTGTCCCAAATACCTTTTGAGCCTTTGGAAAAAGAGGTACTTACCCTGGACAACTTTTTTGTTTCGCCCAACGGGGACGGCATCAACGACCGTTTTTTTGTGGAGGAGTTGGCGGAATCGCCCAACAATATGGTGCGCATCTACGACCGTTTTGGGCTAAAAGTGTTCGAACAGGCGAACTACGTGGACGAATTCGACGGTTTTTCAAATGTTGGCAACATTATATTTGGTCGGGAAGAAGGCCTACCCATTGGGGTGTATTTTTATACGATAGACATGTTGGACCTTGATTTAAAGTATCAGGGCTTTCTGTACCTCGCCAGATAGGTTTTATCCCAAAACTTGGCACGCAATTAGATTTGGATAAGGGGTAATATTTCGGGCCGTTTGAACGTTATATACTTGTCGTGCGATTCGGATGGAATCGGTCTAAACGATAATTTTGATTAATTTTAATAGGTATCATTTGACCTATCGGAAACAAAACAAAAAATGAAGAGAAGATCCTTTATCCAAAAAAGTGGCGGAGCGGCCTTAGGGCTTTCCTTGCTTCCCAATCTATTCATGCAGGAAATGGGCTATTCCACGGCGGAATTGATGGGAAAAGCGCGCATTGAACTTTTTGGCAAGGACATCAATCTACGGAAAGAGGCCCATGACGCATTTTTGGAGATGAAAAAAGCGGCGTATTCAGACGGTATCGACCTAAAAATTGTTTCCAGCTTCCGGGATTTTAGCAGACAGGAAGGCATTTTTGAACGCAAATACATCACCTATACCGATGAAGGTATGGAACCCATGGCGGCGGTTGAAAAAATAATCGAATATTCCACCATTCCCGGTACCAGCAGGCACCACTGGGGCACGGATGCCGATATTATAGACGGCTATAGAAAGGTAGACGGCGATGTGCTCGATTTGGAAAAATATGGCAACGGAGGCCCTTTTGAGGACTTTAAGTTATGGATGGACGAGCATTCTGAAACCTATGGTTATTATCTAGTATATACGGACGACCCAAAACGAAGGGGTTTCAAATACGAACCGTGGCATTATAGCTATGCCCCCTTGTCCATTCCCATGTTGGAAGCCTATAGAGGAATCAACATAGTGGCCCTACTTGAGAAAGAGGATTTTTTTGGTGCCGAAAATTTTACACGGGCTTTCCTACGTAGTTACATTCAAAACAATATTTTAGACATAAATAGGGCACTTCTGTAACTCTTTTGTATCTTAGGTTCTGCTATTTAGAACACTAACATCATGAGAAGAGGAAGTTGGAAAATCCGAATCTTTATCGGTTTGGCCATTGTGGCCTTCGCCTTTATCCAAAAATGCAACAACAAAGAGGAGAACCCGTATACAGGACGTTCCCAAACCATTAACATGTCTCCGGAGCAGGAAATTGCCATAGGACTGCAAAGTGCTCCAGAGATGGCGCAACAGCACGGTGGGCTCTACCCCGATGAAAAATTACAGGCCTTTGTGGATGCCGTTGGCAACCGGTTGGTAAGCAGCAGCATTGCCAGGGAAACCCCTTATAAGTACGACTTTCACCTATTGGCCGATGACAGGACCATAAACGCCTTTGCCTTGCCGGGCGGACAGTGTTTTATCACCTATGCCCTCTTTCGCCAATTGAACGAGGCCCAACTTGCAGGGGTTTTGGGCCATGAAATAGGGCATGTCATTGGCAGGCATTCCGCGGAAAGAATAGCCGAAAGTACCTTCTGGCAAACCGTAACCATGGGCGCTTCCGTGGGTGCGGACATGGGGGATATTGTGGGCAGCATCGGCCAAAATACCCTGCTTACCAATGGTAGGGATGATGAGTTGGAAAGTGACGAACTGGGCGTCTTGTTCATGATCCAATCAGGTTATGACCCCAATGAAATGATCAAGGTCATGGAAATATTAAAGGCGGCCGCCGGGCCAAACCGGGTCCCTGAATTTCAGAGTACACATCCCGACCCGGAAAACAGGATCGAAAAAATTAGGGAAGCCATAGAAAAATATAGGAACGAAGGTTAAACGTTAAATTTTGCGGATAATCGGTTTTATACTGAAGATACCTTGTTCTTTTCATTATATTTATAATTCCCGAATCGCTTTAACTACTAAAATTTGACCCTTATAGCTTTGATTTAGTAATACATGCCAAAGGTTTTTTGGTATCTAAACAAGACACTATAATGGGAACACTGACACACTTTAAGAATCTTTATGTTGGCGCATTTGAAAATTGCAAACCGGAAATATTGGTGGTGATCTTAAAGGTCTACTCCGTATTTTGCGCCTTGATGTTGTTTATGGCCGTATATGCTTTTATGCATAGGGCATTGAACGGTTTTGAATTTTAATGGTTGCTCTTTTACTTGAACACTATGGAGCGAACATTTTAAATAAAAAAGCCCATCGAAATCGATGGGCTTTTTTTCTAATTCAAATAAACACCCTAAAAATCAAGAGTTGGAATTTAAAACTTCCAAAACTTCTGTCGCCTTGGACATTTCAGCATAGTCCTTTACCGTATAGCCCTGGTCACTCTTAATGTTCAAATTGGCTTGGTTCAGTAGTAATACTTTTAAAACTTCGGCCTTGTTGTACCTTGCCGCATACATGGCGGGAGTCATTCCCAAGGACTTTTCGTTTACACTTTCGCCAGTGGCGAGCAAACTTCTAACTTTCTCCACATCCCCTTGCATGGCTGCTTTGCACAATGAATTAATATTATCGTTTAAAGTTACTATCGTTACATGGTTTGTAGTGGTATCAAAATTGACTTTACCATAAGAGTTTGAAAAACTCAAAATCCCTATGGCCACGGTTAGTAATAATATTTTTTTCATAAATAGGACATTAGATTGTTAAACATTTTTGTTATATCAACAAAATTAAACAACAAATATTATGAATAATTCATTTTAAGAAAATAATAATAAAAAATTAACAATGACCATCATTCCCTTAACATGTTTTGCAGTTACATTTTCCTCGCTCAGAAAAATTGGATATTCAGAATCGTTTTTGTCGGTCGGTCAGGACAGTTTTTGCAATTTCCTTTAATATAAAAAAGGCCTATTCTCTCTAATTCGCGAACAGGCCTTTCGCCTTTTGATTGATGGTTTCTAAAATCTTAACTGCCCATAGCGCTTTCCAATACAGCGAGTGCATCGGCGGCATTTGAAAGTTCGGCATATTTAAATACCGAAAAACCTTGGTTACTCTTAATTTTCAAGTCGGCACCATGGTCAATGAGCAATTGAAGCACTTCGGCCTTATTATAGCGCGCCGCAAACATGGCAGGCGTCATGCCCAAGGATTTTTTGTCGATGTCTTCCCCTAGTTCTATCATTCGCGCAACCGTTTCAATATCACCCTGCATGACAGCCTTGCAAAAAGAACTAATATCATAGCTCGTTTTGCCGCTCTCCAAGATATCGTGATTTTTGATGGATGTTTCGTTGGCCATAAGACCCGTGCCCATGAACAAAGCCGCCATGGACAACGTTAGGATTGTTTTTTTCATGATGAATGAATTTTAATTGATGAATAGATTGTTCTTATATAATTATAGACGGGCCTTATGATCATATGTTACAGGATTAACACTTATATAACTAAATTTTAACAATGGCCATAATTTAGCTTGGGCCTTTTTAACAAATTCATATTATGATTTAAAAAGAGTCTGTATGTATTAGTTATACTTAGGGAATCCTATTATTTTTGATGAACACTATTTTACGACCCAAGGATGAACAAGAAAGTTATATTAATGATATTGGACGGATGGGGGAAATCCCCAGACCCCAGCGTTTCTGCAGTTGACAAGGCCAATACGCCTTTTATTGACAGTTTGTACAAGAAATACCCCAATGCCAATTTACTTACTGACGGCATGAACGTTGGGCTTCCGGAAGGCCAAATGGGCAATAGCGAGGTTGGGCACATGAACTTGGGTGCCGGTAGAATCGTCTATCAAGATCTGGCAAAAATCAATTTGGCCGTAAAGGATGATACTTTAAAGGATGAACCGGTATTAAAGTCTGCTTTCAAATATGCCAATGAAAATAACAGGCCTGTACATTTTCTAGGTCTTTTAAGTAACGGCGGGGTACATAGCCATATAGACCATTTGAAAGGATTGATTTCTGCTGGTTTGAACTCCGGACTTGAAAACATGTATATACATGCCTTTACGGATGGGAGGGACGTTGATCCAAAGAGTGGCATCGGTTTTTTGGAGGATTTGGTTTCCTTTTGTTCTGGAAAGAAAGCCCAATTGGCATCAGTGGTAGGGAGGTACTTTGCCATGGACCGTGATAAGCGTTGGGAACGCGTAAAAAAGGCCTATGATGTCATGGTCAATGCCGATGGTGAAAAATCCACAAATATTGTTCAAAGTATACAGGAAAGCTATGACAATAACATTACCGATGAATTTGTAGAACCGATCGTAATGGTAGATGACTTGGGCGACCCTATAGGTCAGATCAAGGATGGCGATGTGGTCATATTCTTCAATTTTAGAACGGACCGGGGTAGGGAACTTACCCAAGTGCTTAGCCAGGAAGATATGCACGAGCAAAACATGCATAAGCTAAATCTTTATTATGTAACCATGACGAACTATGACGATTCCTTCAAAGGGGTTCATGTTGTTTACGATAAGGAAAACATAAAGGAAACCTTGGGCGAAGTACTTGCCAATGCCAATAAGAAACAGATTAGAATCGCGGAAACCGAGAAATATCCCCATGTGACGTTTTTCTTTAGCGGTGGACGGGAAGTACCCTTTGAGGGTGAAAAAAGGCTTTTATGTCCCTCACCGAAAGTGGCTACCTATGACCTTCAGCCCGAAATGAGTGCATATGATATTAGGGATGCCATTATTCCCGAACTAAAAAAAGGTGAGGTGGATTTTGTTTGCCTGAATTTTGCAAATCCGGATATGGTAGGCCATACAGGGGTTATGGAAGCCGCTATAAAAGCTTGTGAAACCGTGGATTCCTGTGCAAAGGATGTCATCACTGCCGCTATAGAAAATGACTATTCCGTGCTGGTCATAGCGGACCATGGAAACTGCGAAACCATGGTAAACCCGGATGGCTCCCCAAATACGGCACATACCACCAATCCTGTTCCGCTTATTCTAGTAGACAAGGACATTAAAAACATTAGGGACGGGGTACTGGGCGATATAGCCCCAACAATATTAAAACTCATGGGTGTGGCGCAATCCCCTTACATGACCCAAAAATCACTGGTGGACTAGCCAAATCCAAAATAAGCGTACTTTTGCAGTTATGGTAAAAATAAAATCGGCGGAAGAAATAGAACTCATGCGTGAAAGCGCCCTGATTGTATCAAAAACCTTGGGCATGTTGGCTTCGGAAATTAAACCAGGGGTCAACGCATTATATCTAGATCAATTGGCGGAGACGTTTATACGGGACCATGGCGCGGAGCCCGGTTTTTTAGGAATGTACGATTTTCCAAATACTTTGAACATGAGCCCAAACGCCCAAGTGGTACATGGTATTCCAAATGCCGAACCCTTGAAGGATGGGGATATTATATCCGTAGATTGTGGGGCATTAAAAAATGGCTTTTACGGCGACCATGCCTACACTTTTGAGGTTGGCGAAGTGGCCCCGGAAGTAAAACGGTTATTGAAAGTAGCGAAAGAATCCCTTTATATTGGTATTCGGGAATTTAAGGCCGGTAACCGCGTTGGCGATGTAGGCTATGCCATTCAAAACTATTGTGAAAGCCATGGCTATGGTGTGGTACGTGAACTTGTGGGACATGGACTGGGCAAAAAACTGCATGAAAGTCCGGAAATGCCCAATTATGGCAAAAGAGGGCGTGGTAAAAAGTTTGTTGAGGGCATGACCGTGGCCATTGAACCTATGATCAACATGGGAACCAAAAACATAAAACAACTGAAGGACGGTTGGACCATTCTTACCGCGGATGGAGCACCCAGTGCCCATTTTGAGCACAATGTAGCCATCGTAAACGGAAAGCCGGAGTTACTATCCACCTTCCAATATATTTATGATGCCCTAGGTATCATATCTGATGAGGAGAATGAGTTTAGACAGACAAAAATACGATCTTGAGTATTTTTCAAATGTTATATAGAGATGACCCGATTTTAATCGGAAAACAACGATCCTCGTTTTTTGGGTAGATGAAAAAAATCTTCAAATTTTATCTAAACCTTATACCAAGACCTCTGCTTATCAAAATAAGCTATTTGGTTAGGCCATTACTGGTATTGTATTATTCAGGTAACAAATACCAAGACCCTATAGACGGTAGGACCTTCCGCAGTTTTCTGCCTTATGGCTACGAAAATCCTAGGGAAAATGTGCTTTCCCCTTCCACCCTTTCTTTGGAAAGACACAGACTGTTATGGCTCTTTTTGAAAAAGAACACCAATTTTTTTCAAGACAACCTGAGGGTATTGCACTTTGCCCCGGAACAGGCCTTTTATAAAAGATTTAGAGAACTTAAAAACCTGGAGTACGTTACAACCGACCTAAATTCGCCTTTGGCAGACGTTAAAGCGGACATTTGTAATCTGCCATTTGAAAGCAACAGGTTTGATGTGATTCTATGCAACCATGTTCTGGAGCATATTCCCAATGACACCAAGGCCATGGAGGAACTTTATAGGATTTTAAAACCGGGCGGATGGGGTGTTTTTCAAATCCCGCAGGACTTACAAAGGGAAAAAACCTTTGAGGACAATTCCATCATCGATAAAAGAGAAAGAGCCAAAATATTCGGTCAATACGACCATGTGCGAATTTATGGCAGGGACTATTTTGAAAAGCTGAGATCTATAGGTTTTAAGGTCGAGGAAATAAACATGACATCCAAAATGGCACAAGAGGAAATTGAAAAATATAGATTGGCAAATGGAGAAATTATCCCCTTGGTGAAAAAATAATCACTCTACCAAGAGTGCCTTAAACCCATTGGTCAAAAATTCTTGGGTAACCCCTTTTTCGTCCAAATAGATTATATAAGCTTCCAAGTCCTTATTATAGTTTATTACCTTAAAAGCCTCGTGCAAATCCATGGCCATAAATGCCGTTGCATAGGCATCGGCCGTAGCACAATCATTCGCCAGTATAGTGACCCCTAACGTATTTGAGTTTTTAGTGTAACCGGTAATAGGATCAATGGTATGTACATATTTTTTACCTGTAGTACTATCCACCCTATATTTTCTATAGTTACCGGATGAGGCCAGGGCCTTATCGGACATGTTTATCAATAGCTTCAATTGTCTACCTTCTTCCGCTTGTGGATCGTCAATACCCACGACCCAAGGCTTTTCCTTTTCCAAATTTGTTCCCTTTGCCACTACTTCACCACCTACTTCCACCAGATAATTTTGAATGCCTTTTTGATCAAGCATAACCGCCAACCTATCTATGGCATATCCTTTGGCTATGGCATTAAAATCGAAATAGATATTGGGATTATCCTTAACGATTCTATTCTGCGAAGTAAGCGAGACCTTTTTGAACCCTACATAACCCAACAAACTATCCACCGCCAAGCTGTCCATAGCGATTTGTTCCCCGGGACCGAAGCCCCATGCATTGACCAGTGTGCCCACGGTTGGGTCAAAATACCCCCTTGTTTCCTTATGGACCTTTCTTGATAGCTCAAAAACTTCCCGGAACATGTTATCCACAACGACAAGACTATCGCCCCCATTTATTTTTGAAATATCGGAATCTGGAATATAGGTCGATAGAGATTTATTTACAGCAGTAAAAACGGAATCAATATTCTTCTCTAAATCCAACTCCTCACTTGCTAGATATATAATATTGAAAGTCGTACCAAGTGCCTCTCCCCTTGTTTGATTTCGTACAATCCCTTTATTACAGGAAAAAACAAAAAGTACTCCTGCCAAACAAATCCATTTCCTCATTATTCAATTTCTATTAATCCTTCATAATCCACTATATACTCTTCGTTAAGGTATACAGGCAGATTGTAATCCTTTGCATTCACCAAACCTACGGGCGCATAAAAGGTTTTAGCCTCAAATTTTAGTGCATGATCCCTCATTTTATATAGATCTGCCCTAAAAAAATCCAAATCCAGGGGGTCTCCGGGGTATTCGATTGCCTTTACCACAACAAAACTCATCTTCTTTTCCTTGATACAAACGAATTGCGGATTCTTTCGAAGTTCGCTATTCACTGCCAAGAATTCGTACCCATCCCCCTCCAGTTGCTTTCCTACCAAATTCATGGCCAAATTATGAAGTTCCTGTTCTGATAATGGTTTCATTGTTTCAAACTATTAGAACCATCCTTAGGTAATGAACTGAAAAATTATCGAATTCAGTGTATCCTATAAATTCTTTTCCAAAAAAAACCGATATGTTGGCATATCGGTTTTTCCTTTTTTTGCTTTCTATATCCTTAACCTCCGAAATCGTCGAATCGAATATTTTCATCGGGAATACCGAAATCCTCTCCCATTTTCTGAACTGCCTTGTTCATTAGAGGAGGTCCACAGAAATATAATTCAATATCCTCTGGAGATTCATGTTTACTCAAATAATTGTCGATTACACAGTTATGGATAAACCCTACGAAGCCATCCCCTGGTGCGTCGATGTCTTCCTTAACTTTCCAATTGTCTTCCTCCAAAGGCTCTGAAAGGGCCAAATAAAACTTGAAGTTGGAAAACTCTTTTTCGAGCTGATAGAAGTGATCTAAGTAAAAAAGTTCCCTCTTGGACCTACCACCATACCAGTAGGTCACTTTTCTTTTTGTCTTCAACGTCTTGAAGAGATGATATAGATGGGAACGCATAGGGGCCATACCGGCTCCACCACCCACATATAACATTTCGGCATCTGACTCATTAATAAAAAATTCACCGTAAGGTCCGGATATGATACAATCATCCCCTGGCTTTAAGCTGAATATATACGATGAAGCAATTCCTGGGTTTACATCCATCCATCCATTTTTAGATCTATCCCATGGTGGTGTAGCAATACGCACATTCAGCATAATTTCACGTCCCTCTGCTGGATAAGAGGCCATAGAGTATGCCCTTTCAACAGTTTCAGGATTTTTCATAACCAAAGGCCACAGATTGAATTTATCCCATTCCGCCTGAAATTTATCGGGTGTTTCGTGTTCCTCTGGATGCGCAGTGATATCTATATCAGAATATTTTATCTCACATTCCGGTATTTCTATTTGAATATAGCCACCAGCCTTATAGTTCATATCCTCAGGGATTTCCACCACAAATTCCTTAATGAAAGAAGCAACGTTATAATTCCTTACGACCTTGGCATTCCATTTCTTTATCCCAAAAACCTCTTCGGGAATGGTAATCTCCATATCCTGCTTTACCTTCACTTGACAAGCCAAACGGGCACCATGGTTCAATTCCTTTTTAGAGAAATGAGGTGTTTCCGTGGGCAAAGCCTCACCACCACCGGATAATACATGGCACTCACATTGAATGCAGGTACCTCCTCCACCACAAGCGGAAGGCAAGAATATTTTTTGGTTTCCCAACGTTGAAAGTAAGGAACTTCCAGAACCTACTTCTATTTTTTTCTCACCATTTATAGTGATAGTTACGGGTCCGGATGGTGATAGTTTTTCCTTTGTGAACAATAACAAAGCCACTAATATCATCAGTAGGATTAAGAAAGCGACTACCGTAATCAAAATTGTTCCGCCTGTACTTGCAGCTAAAATCATGCCTTTTATTTTACGTCGTTATAGGAGATTTCCTTCTCGTCCATCTCAGAATTATTTTCAGTTACCTCTTTTGTTGGTGTTTCTATCTTTACCTCCTTGGGTGCTTCAATATGTACGGTTTCCTGGGCCTCTTCTGCTGCATCATCACCACCTGTCAACATACCTCCAAAGCTTTGAAACCCTATCCCCATTAAACCGGTTATAATAAAGGTAATCCCCAAACCCCTTAATGGCGCAGGAACATTGGAATATCTTATTTTTTCACGGATGGCCGCTATGGCCAAAATCGCCAAAAACCAACCTATACCGGAACTAAGACCATAATTAAAAGCTAGTCCGAATGTTTCGATCTGTCTGGATTGCATAAAAAGAGACCCACCTAGAATAGCGCAGTTTACTGCAATCAAAGGCAGGAAGATACCCAAAGAATTATACAACGATGGAGAAAATTTTTCAACCACTATCTCCACTAATTGAACCATAGTAGCAATGGTTGCAATGAACAAGATGAATGAAAGGAAACTTAGATTGTAATCCGCGTATTCCGGGCCCAACCACGACAATGCGCCTTCTTGTAGAAGGTATCTATCCAATAACCAATTCAAGGGAACGGTTACCGCGAGTACAAATATTACTGCTGCACCAAGACCAACGGCCGTTGCCACTTTTTTGGATACCGCCAAATAGGAACACATTCCCAAGAACACGGCGAATACCATATTGTCAATAAAAATGGACCTAAAAAACAATTCTATATGTTCTAACATAATATATTTATAAGTATGTTCTTAATTCTCTTCTACCAAAGCAGGATTTCTGGATCGCTGTACCCAAATTATGATTCCCACTACAATCAAGGCCGCAGGTGGTATGATCATAAACCCGTTATTCTCATAACCAAAGGAATACAGACCGGTTTTCTCTATAGGGTCACCAAATACTGGATATCCAAAAAGAGTTCCAGACCCCAATAGTTCCCTAAAAAAACCTACGATTACCAAAATAATGCCATACCCTAATGAGTTACCAATTCCGTCCAAAAACGATCTCCAAAGCCCGTTACCTAATGCAAAAGCCTCAAAACGCCCCATGATGATACAGTTGGTAATAATCAATCCAACAAATACAGAGAGCGTTTTACTTAATGGATAGGCAAAAGCTTTGAGTACTTGATCCACTACAATTACTAAGGTTGCAACCACGATTAGCTGGACGATAATTCTGATTTTTGATGGGATGATATTCCGCATCGCAGAAATAACCACGTTTCCTAGACCTAAAACGAACATTACTGCAATTGCCATAACAACGGAAGCCTTAAGTTCAGCGGTAATGGCCAATGCGGAACAGATTCCCAATACCTGAATGGTAATAGGGTTATTATCCGCTAATGGATCCTTAATTAGATTTGCATCCTTTTTTGATAAAAGTCCCATATTAATTTGTTCTAATAGTTTTTAAATAATCTTTGTAAAGATTCAAAGTTTCCTTAATCATGGCAGATACTCCATTTCCTGTGATGGTGGCTCCGGCCAAGGCATCCACTTCGTTATCCTCTTTATCATTGTTAAGGGGGTCGTTATTCCCTTTTGCCACATTGATTCCTGCATATCTGGTACCAGCCATGATACTTTCCCCAGTGAAATCATCCATGAAATAACGCTGGTTAATGTTAGCTCCCAGACCAGGGGTTTCACCCTTGTGATCAAAAAATACCCCTTGAACGATCATTTTATCATCCAAAGCGATGTATCCCCAGATATCGTCCCATAATCCTTTCCCGTACATTGGAATCACGTAAAACTTCTTTCCGTCCTTTTCACCAATGAACAAGGGCAATTCAGGTGTTTCACCTTTTTTTGCCAAGGCCAATTGCTTTTTCATATCAATTAGATACGCCTCGTCATTATCTACAATCTGGTCCCCTTTAATTATAATTTGCTCGGTTATATATTGGGAAAACTTATCTTCCACAATATCCGTAGGGACAAAATTTACGCTTCCTTCATCAACATTATCGTTGATTCCCATGGCATAAAGAATGTTTTGCTGTTTCTCAAAACGCATATTCTCGTTGATTCGACCACTTAATCCAGTGGCCAAAAAAGCGAGTATGGACCCTACCACGATTACCATAACCGAGGCAAAAACCACGGTGTATACATTTTTATCTGTATTGATTGCCATAATTAAACCGTTTCTACTTTTAGTTCTTCAGCCTTACCGTCCGTATCCTTTGGAAGCACAACGGCATTCTTAAATCTTTTCATTCTCCTATTTATGTTGGCCTTCACCACATAATGATCAATGGTAGGCGCGAATACGTTCATCAAAAGTATCGCCAAGAAAACTCCCTCTGGATAAGCGGGGTTGAAAACCCTTATCATTACCGAAATAAAACCGATAAAGAAGCCGTAAATCCATTTTCCCCGATTGGTCTGCGAACCCGTTACAGGATCTGTCGCCATGTAGACAATACCAAATGCCAAACCACCTACAATTAGGTGTTTCCAAAAATCAAAACTCATCAAGCCATAAAATTTGCTGGTTTCGGTTATCCAACCAAATTCTACAACTTGGTTAAAAATGAATCCCATGACCAGGGAACCGATGATGGCACTCAACATTATCCTCCAACTAGCAATCTTACTAAAAACCAAAAAGAGCCCTCCGATCAAAATCAAAAGCGTAGAAGTTTCTCCCACTGAACCAGGTATAAAACCAAAGAACATGTCCGAGACGGAATAGCTTATATCTGCATTTTGGGCCAAAGACCCAAGAATGGTCTCGCCGGATATGGCATCCGGGCCACCGGCCCTTTCCACGGCACCGTGTACCCAAACCTTGTCACCACTCATCCATGTAGGGTAGGCGAAAAATAGAAAGGCCCGTATAGTAAGTGCAGGATTCAAAATATTCATACCTGTACCACCAAATACTTCCTTACCGATTACCACGCCAAAAACTACGGCAACGGCCAACATCCAGAGCGGGGTATCCACCGGAACGATCAAGGGAACCAACATTCCCGTTACCAAGTATCCCTCTTCTACTTCATGGCCTTTTATAACAGCAAATATAAACTCAACAATAAGGCCCACACCATAGGACACGATTACTAACGGTAAGACCTTAATTATACCGATCCAAAAATTATCCCATGTCAAAAAGTTTTCGAACAAAGACAAACTACGCGGCGTTCCATTAGCCGCATCAATAGCGGCAAAGTGTTGGTATCCTGCATTGAACATGGAAAAAATAAGCACGGGTACAAGTGCCATGATAACCGTGTTCATGGTTCTCTTTAAATCATCGGCCGCCTTTACATGCGTACCGCCATGGGTAGTTTCATTAGGAGTAAACAAAAATGTATGGAAGGCATTGAAGGCAGGCGCCATCTTTTTACCCTGATACTTCAGTTTTAACTCATGCATTTTACTTTTTAAGCTCATATCTTATCCTATTTCTTTTTGCAATAAATCCAATCCTTCACGAATGATTTTTTGATGGGGTTGTTTGGAAATACAAATAAACTCAGTTAAAGAAAAATCCTCTGGTGCAACTTCATAAAGTCCTAGTTGTTCCATTTCATCCAAGTCTTGAACCATACATGCCTTTAAAAGCTGTAACGGGTAGATATCCATTGGAAAAACCTCTTCATACTGTCCTGTTACCACAAATGCCCTGTGTTCGCCATTGGTGTTCGTGGTCAAGTCATACTTCTTGTTGGGTTGCAACCATGAAAAAGTCAAAGCCCTCGTTGTTGAGACTTTATTGAAAATAGGTTTGTTCCATCCAAATAATTCATAATCATCCCCTTCCGGGATAACGGTTACAGCATTGTTATAAAATCCCAAATGTCCGTCAGGCCCGCTTTTTGATCCTGTTAGAACATCGCCGTTAATGACCCTGAAGTTTTCTTCGTTTACACCACTGGCATATAAAAAAGTAGAAATTTCAGCACCAATTTTCGTAGTGTAGTATTTAGGGGATTTAACGGATGAACCTGCCAAGGCCACAATTCTTTCCGCATTGAACTTTCCTGTTAAGAAATATTCCCCGATGATGACCAGATCCTGAGGGGATACGGTCCATACCAACTCACCTTTATTGATAGGGTCAATTTTGTTTATCTGTGTACCTACCAATCCTGCAGGATGTGGACCAGAAACCTTATGCAGCTCCACACCTTTTAGACCGGCCAAAGGAGAATTTCCCGAAGCACCCACGGAAACATGAATTTTTCCGGGCGTAAGTTTTACCAAAGCGGATATGGCCGCCTGTAATTCTTCTTCCTTTCCTTTTAACACATAATCCAAGTCAGCCGCCAAGGGAGCTGTTGCATAGCCTGAAATAAAAATTGCCTTGGGCGTTGTTTTGGGATCGGCAATTACGTCATAGGGACGTTGTTTAACAAAAGGCCAGCATCCAGATTTCAAAAGAGCGGCCTTAATATCCTGCCCTGATGCCTTTTCCAAATCCATTTTTTTGTGCTCGATTACCTCTTGGTTCTTATCGGCCAAAATCTTTACCTTGAGGATTCTTCTTCGTGCGCCCCTTTCTATTTCAACCAATTCCCCACTAACAGGGGAAACGAACAGCATCTCCTCATTACCTTTATTGTAGAATAAGGGCTCTCCAGCTTTTACCTCGGCCCCTTCCTTCAATAACATCTTTGGAGTTATTCCGTGAAAATCATTAAGATTGATTGTGTAAACATTGCTCAAGACCGCTTTTGAAGTAGACAATTCGGCAGCGCCTACCAAATTGATATCCAGTCCTTTTTTAATTCGAATGTCCTTTGACATATTATTGTAGACCTTAGGTTAACAAAATTTGGTGCGAATTTACTACTAAATGAAAAGTTTTCATAATAATTAACCATAATTTAGGCATTCCATCGAGGTAAATTTTTTAGGCATCCTTTTTGTTTACCTTTAAGCTAAATATTATTGTTAAATGCGATTATTCCTTAAACAAATATCCTTAAGTATACTTTGCTTACAAAGTATGATTGCCCAGGTCCAAAAGGAAAAAAACCCGCCCGACCATATTAAGTCAATCGTATTCAGGGGGACTACGGACGATCAATTCCCCGTGGTACAGATTGGGGAAACCATTAAGCTGGAATTTGACGACCTCTTGGCAAATGAACAGGATTACTATTATAAAATTATTCACTGTGATTATGACTGGACTCCTTCGGACCTGCTAAAATCCCAATACTTGGATGGTATAGACAACCAACGTATCATAAATTACGAGAACAGTTACACTACGTTGGAGACCTATTCCAATTACCAGCTCACCATCCCTAACGAAAATGTGCGCCTCAAGGTAACCGGTAATTTTCTAATTGAAATTTATAACAACAGTTACGAACTCCAATTCTCAAGAAGGTTTATCGTATATAAGGATATTGTTAAAGTAGGTGCGGAGGTGAAGCGTTCGCGGGATTTTAATTTTCTGAACGAAAAGCAAGTGGTTCACTTTAGAATCAATCCGGGTAATTTTCAATTGGTAAACCCCCAAAAAGAGGTGAAAGTGGCCCTAATTCAGAACAATTATTGGGACAATGCCATCTATGATATAAAACCTCAATTTACCTTGGGATCAGAATTGGTCTATAGATATGACCAAGAAACCGCATTCTTTGGGGGTAACGAATATTTATTGTTCGACACCAGTGATTTGCGCGCACCCAGTTCTCAAATTGCAAGAATAGAAATAGGGGATCGCCTTTACAATCATTATCTCTTTAGTGATAATTTTAGGGCCAATGAGCCGTACACCTATTTTCCTGATATTAATGGTGACTTTGTCATTAGGACCTTGCAAGGCGACGATGTCTCTAGGGAGGCAGAATACACCAAAGTCCATTTTAGTCTTCCGTATACGGAAGTCTTGGGACTTGACGATGTCTATATTTTTGGAAAATTCAACAACTATGACCTATCCGAAGAAAACAAAATGCTATATAATCAGGAGACAGGAATGATGGAGGCCACCTTGGTATTAAAACAAGGATTTTACAATTACAAATACGTTACCAAGAACGATGCCGGGGAAATAAATTTGAACACTGTTGGCGGTAATTTCCATTTTACGGAAAACAATTATTTGATCTTGGTATATTACAGAAATTTTGGAGACCTTTACGATAGTATTATAGGAGTGGGCTCAACAAATTCCAGAACCATTAGCAACTGATTTCAAGGGTCCCCAATAAGCCAACAACCCATGGAGACCAAACCAAGTGTTAATACAAAAGGCCGTTACCAACTGCGATATAGGGGGGTAGAATGCCTGAACTGTGGTCACCCATTGGATATTAGTGACAAGTACTGCCCAAATTGTTCACAGGCCAACAGTACCAAAAAGTTGACACTAAAGGATTTTTTCGAGGAATTTTTTTCCAATATTATTTCCTACGATTCCAAATTGTTCAGGACCCTTGGGTCACTCCTATTGCGCCCCGGTAGAATTACCAAGGCGTATATCTCCGGGCAACGTGTTTCCTATACAAACCCCTTTAGGTTTCTTCTGAGCTTGGCCATCATTTACTTTCTTTTGGTTGGTTTTTCCAGCAATTTTGAACGATTAAATCGATTTGGCTCTGAGTCCAACCAACTCCCTATCAATTTTGGAAGCTCTCTTATGGAAGAATTTGATTTTGGGGAATCAGAGAAGGACACGGAACAAATCATGGCCCAATTGGACTCCTTGGAACTCAAAGAGTTAATTTCCGAACAAATGCGGGTTAAGGATTCCATTATCCTTGCCGACCCAAAAAAACAAATTGAGGCTGCTTCTGAAAAATCCCTTTTAGGTTCTTTGTTTCGCAAACGGGAAATATTTTCAACCTTGATCCAAAAGGACACCTTATACGTCTTTGATGAAGTGAGGGAAAAGTATTCAATTGAAGGCTATTGGCACAACAATGTATCCTTCAATATGGCGCAAAGTTTGATCCGGGTAAAAAGACAGCCAGGGGCCTATTTGAGTTCCGTTTTTTCAAAATTGCCATTTACCACATTTTTCTTTTTACCGGTGTTCTCCCTTTTCATTTGGTTGGCCTATATCAGAAAAAAACATACTTATACCGATCATTTGACCTTTAGTTTCCACAATCAATCATTGTTCTTTATCTTGCTCATTATTAGCTATTTGATCAATAGTGTTTTTGGGATAGACACCAATGGTATTTTTATCTTGATTTTTGCAGTTTACCTGTATAAGGCCATGCGAAATTTTTATGATCAAGGTAGGTTTAAAACTATTGTTAAATATATTTTCCTAAATACTATTTTCGTTATTTTAGCTTTTGTAGGAGCTGCACTATTGTTTGCAGGAAGTATATTCACCTATTAAGAATTATGACAACACAAGTTACCAAAGGCATTAAGATTTCGGTCAAAACGAATTTTGAAGGCACCTTCTTCAAGAATTACAAGATGCATTATGCTTTTGGATATACCATAACGATAGAGAACCAAAGTAAGGATTCCGTTCAACTTACCTCTCGCCATTGGAGGATCTATGACTCCTTGAACGATGTTGAAACTTTGGATGGCGAAGGCGTAATCGGAAAAAAACCCGTAATAAAGCCCGGGGAGTCACACACTTATAATTCTGGGTGTCTTTTAACCTCGCCCATTGGAGCCATGAAAGGTCATTACAACATGATAAATTTCTCTACGACGGAAAATTTTAGGGTCTACATCCCAACATTCAAATTCAGTGTGCCTTTTGCCTTAAACTAAATAGCTTTTAACCTCAATTTAGTTTTTAGTGCAATACCCTTTTAGTACTTTTGGTCAACTACTAATTTTAAAAATAAAAATTGACCATGGGCAAAGGATTTTTTCAAGTACCGGCCGCCATTAATGAGCCAATCAAAAGCTATGCGCCAAGCACACCTGAGCGTGACGAAGTCTTAAGACAATACAAATCTTATTACAATAGTACAATTGATGTACCCATGTATATTGGGCATAACGAGATAAGGACAGGTAATACCAAGCCAATGTCCCCTCCGCACGACCATCAACACATTTTGGGCCATTATCATGTCGCCGAAAAAAAGCATATAGAAGATGCCATTTCCAATTGCCTCGATTCCAGAAGGGCATGGGCGAATTTGACCTGGGAACAAAGAGCGGCCGTTTTCCTTAAAGCTGCCGAACTTATTGCCGGACCGTATAGGGCAAAAATCAACGCTGCCACTATGTTGGCGCAGTCAAAAACCATCCATCAAGCGGAGATTGATTCCGCCTGTGAACTTATTGACTTTCTGCGGTTCAATGTGGAATATATGTCCCAAATTTATGAGGAGCAACCTTACTCGTCCGAAGGCATTTGGAACCGTGTTGAATATAGGCCTCTCGAAGGCTTCGTTTACGCCATTACACCGTTCAACTTTACGGCCATTGCCGGAAATCTGCCGGCTAGCGCCGCCATGATGGGGAACGTAGTGGTATGGAAACCTAGTGACAGCCAAATTTTCTCAGCGAAGGTAATCGTGGACGTATTTAAAGAAGCCGGTTTGCCCGATGGCGTTATCAATGTGGTGTATGGGGATCCGGTAATGATCACCGAAACAATATTGGCCAGTCCTGATTTTTCGGGTATTCATTTTACGGGATCAACACATGTATTCAAGGAACTTTGGAAACAAATTGGCAATAACATCCACAAATATAAAACCTATCCAAGGATTGTAGGGGAAACCGGGGGAAAGGATTTTATCATTGCGCACCCTACGGCAAAACCAAAGCAAGTTGCTACAGCAATCACTCGGGGGGCTTTTGAATTCCAAGGACAGAAATGTAGTGCGGCTTCAAGGGTGTATCTACCAAAATCGACTTCAGAGGAAATTCTTGAGTTCGTCAAAAAAGATATGGAATCGTTTAACAAACCAGGTTCTCCTGAAGATATGGGCAATTTTATAACCGCCGTCATTCATGAAGGTTCGTTTGATAAACTAGCCAAGTATATCGATCAAGCAAAAAATGATAAGGAAGCAGAAATCATTGTTGGCGGAGGATATGATAAATCAAAAGGATATTTCATAGAACCGACAGTTATTTTAACCACGAACCCGCATTATACCACCATGGAAACAGAGCTTTTTGGCCCAGTGGTAACTGTATACGTATACGAAGACACAGAATGGTCCAAAACATTGGAGTTGGTAGATAGTACTTCTGAATATGCGTTAACGGGAGCGGTACTTTCCCAAGATCGCTATGCAATTGACGAAGCCACCAAGGCATTGCAAAATTGTGCAGGAAACTTTTATATCAATGACAAACCTACTGGAGCGGTAGTAGGCCAGCAACCTTTTGGTGGCGCCAGAGCTTCTGGAACCAACGATAAGGCCGGGTCGGCACAAAATCTATTAAGATGGGTCTCCCCAAGATTGATAAAGGAGACGTTTGTGACACCAGAGGATTACAGATACCCTTTTTTAGGTTAAGTATTTGAATTTTAACAAACTAAGAACTAATTAACAAAGATTTTGATTACATTTAAAAGGTGTTTTTGGAAAATCTGGAAACACCTTCAACCTTTAAAAACATTTTAAATGAAAAAATTAGTTTCGCTCCTATGTATGGTCATGGCAATTGGTTTTGCACATGCACAGGAAAATTTAACACAGAGCACCATCCAAGGGCTACTCAAGGGCAATCAAGATCAAGTGATACAACTTGCCGAGGCCTTTTCTGAGGAACAATATGATTGGAGACCTATGGAGGGCGTTAATTCAGTTGCCGAAGCACTCCTTCATGTTGCAGGGTCCAACTATTTTATTGGATCAAAAATGGGATTTGCCCCACCCGAAGAGGTCGATGTAATGGGATTGACAAAAATAACTGGAAAGAAAAATATTATTGCCGCCCTAAAAAAATCCAATGCCTGGGTATTGGACAAAGTAGGTGAGGTAGAAAGCAGTGAATTGGGAAGCGAAGTTGATTTTGGCTTTATGAAAATGAACAAATTAGGAGGTCTTTTGATCATAATGGAGCACAATGGTGAACATAAAGGTCAGTTAATTGCGTATGCAAGATCCAATAATGTTGTTCCGCCCTGGAGCGAATAATTCCTTACAGAACTATGAGTAAAAAGCGCCAATTCGGCGCTTTTTTTATGCCTACAATCAATCTTGCCTATAATTTAAATGTAAATTTAACGTTAATTAATTGTAAACTAAATGTTTTATGTCGAATTTTACAATTGATTATGAATACTTTATTTAAAACATATCAAATTACTAAGCTCTATTTTTGCTGCATTCGAATACATTTTTGGAACCGATTGAAAAAATATGCGAAGAAATATCGCCTAAGCTATTATGGTCTACTCAGTTTGTAACTGTTAACCCTTAAATTTCAGCGGGAGATAAACCACCTTCTTCGTTTCAAAGAATTCGTCTTCAAAATAGTCTGCAAGTTCAAAGGTTTCCGCATTTCTATAAGCCTCCAACTCACCCATTAAATCACCACCTTTCAAATACAAAATACCATTTCTTCTTTCATGCAGGGACTCTTTTTTGATTTTTCCCTTTACCCAATGCACAAATGTTGGCATGGCGGCCACTGCCCTGCTTACAATAAAATCAAACTGCTTTGGGACTTCCTCCACCCTAGAATTTACCGTTTGCACATTTTCCAGTTTTAGACCTTCCACTACCTCATCTACCACCTTGATTTTTTTACCTATGGAATCCACAAGCGTGAATTTCACATTCGGGTAGAGGATAGCGAGGGGAACTCCCGGAAAACCTCCACCAGTGCCTACATCCAAAATTTCGGCTCCATCATTGAAAGCCTGGACCTTGGCTATTCCCAAAGAATGCAGTACGTGCCTCAAGTAGAGTTCATCGATGTCCTTCCTGGAAACTACATTGATCTTTTGGTTCCAATCCTTGTACAGTTCTTCCAAAAGAATTATTTGATTCTGTTGCACTTCTGATAAATTGGGAAAATATTTGAAAATGGTTTCGGCAGTCATCCGTATATTTGTATTATAATAAAATTTATATATTCACTTGTGCAAAGATTTCTTTTTTAATCAACCTACCAAACTATTAGGATATCCTTTGCGTTATTTTTAGAAACAAAGATTACCGTTTATGGAAAACAAAACCATTAGATTCCCCAGAAAGGATTCAACACAGTTCTTTAAAACCCTCAATGCAAGGGTGAACGATTACTTTAACAAAAATAAAATAAAGAAAACAGGAAACTGGAAACTCCATTTAAAGACGATAGTCATGTTTACCCTGTTTTTGGCCCCGTATTTTCTGATTTTAACCTTGGGGCTTCCCAACTGGGCCAATATCCTACTTACTATTATCATGGGTATAGGCATGGCAGGTGTAGGCATGAACGTTATGCATGATGGCAACCATGGTTCCTACTCCAATAAGAAATGGGTAAACAAAATCATGGGCAGTAGTATTTACATTCTTGCCGGAAATGTCTATAACTGGCAGGTTCAGCATAATGTCTTGCACCATACGTACACCAACATCCACGAGCATGATGAAGATATGGAAGCTGGCAGGATTCTGCGTTTTTCCAAGCATGCCGAATGGAAAAAGTACCACAAATTTCAGCATTTCTATTCCGTATTCCTTTATGGATTGCTAACATTTAATTGGGCCATTACTACGGATTTTCAACAAATGTACAGGTATATGAAACGTAAACTGGCCTATGGTAAATTGCCAAGTGCTACCATAAACTGGAGCACATTGATCATAACCAAAATACTTTATGTTACCATATGGATTGTATTGCCCATGTTGGTTTTGGATATAGCTTGGTGGAAAATCCTCATTGGATTCTTCTTGATGCATTATGTGGCCGGCGTGATTCTGAGCGTAGTGTTCCAATTGGCACATATTGTTGACCACGCAGAAACACCACTCCCTGATGAAAGCGGCACGATGAAAAATACTTGGGCCATCCATCAACTATTCACCACGGTAAATTTTGGTACCAAGAATAGAATCGTAAATTGGTTTACAGGAGGCTTGAACCATCAAGTTGAACATCACATATTTCCTAACATCAGTCACATCCATTACACAAAAATTTCAAAAATTGTGAAACAGACTGCGAAAGAATTTAATTTACCATATCACGAATATAAAACTACTAGAAAAGCTATAATTTCGCACTTCAAACACCTTAAGGAGTTAGGTAAACAGCCTACTTTACAGTACTAGTAATTTTATACATATGAGCAATCAACTTTCGGACAGGATAAACAGCCTTACTCCTTCCGCAACATTGGAAATGGCCGCAAAAGCCCGAGAGCTTAAAACGGCAGGCAAAGATATTATTGGTTTAAGTTTGGGCGAACCGGACTTCAACACCCCGGATTATATTAAAGACGCAGCGATTCAGGCAATCAATGACAACTATAGTGCCTATACGCCGGTCGACGGGTATGCAGAGTTAAAAAGTGCCATCATCACAAAATTCAAAAGGGACAATAATTTAACCTATGACCCTTCCCAAATTGTAGTCTCAACGGGGGCCAAGCAATCACTTTATAACGTTGCCCAAGCCATGATCAATGAAGGGGACGAAGTTATTTTACCTTGCCCATATTGGGTTAGTTATGCCGATATTGTCCAACTGGCCGATGGTGTACCAGTAGAGGTGCCCACCACCTTGGAGAACGATTTTAAAATGACTCCTCAAGAATTGGAAGATGCCATTACACCAAAAACAAAAATGCTTTGGTATAGTTCTCCCTGTAACCCTAGTGGTTCTATTTATAGCAAGGAAGAATTAAGGGCATTGGCAGATGTGCTTCAGAAGTATCCGCAAATCATTGTGGTCAGTGACGAAATTTACGAGCATATTAATTACGGTGTCACCAAACATGCCTCTATGGCCGAGTTTGAGGATATGTACGACCGAACAGTTACCGTAAACGGAGTAGCAAAGGCATTCGCCATGACCGGATGGAGGATTGGTTATATTGGTGCACCTACCTACATTGCCAGGGCCTGTAACAAATTGCAGGGACAAGTAACTAGCGGTGCCAACTGTATTGCACAACGAGCGGTCATCACCGCCTTAGAAGAGTCCCCGGACCGTATCCAGTACATGGTGGATGAATTCAAGAAGCGCAGAAAGCTAATTTTGGACTTACTGAACGATATCCCAGGATTTAAATGCAATGAACCGCAAGGGGCCTTTTATGTTTATCCCGATGTAACAGCGTATTTTGGAAAAACTTTGAACGGTACAAAAATCAACAATGCATCTGATTTTGCCATGTACTTGTTGGAACATGCCAACGTAGCTACGGTGACGGGCGATGCCTTTGGCAATGGAAATTGTATTCGGATTTCTTATGCGGCTTCGGTCAAGGAAATCGAGGAAGCCATGGCCAGAATTAAGAAATCGCTTTCATAAACCAAATTAGAAAATACCTTAAAAAAAGCCCATAATTCAATTTATGGGCTTTTTCCTTTTTAAGACGACGCTTAATATAATTATGTTCTTTTCCAAAAATAGGGATTCAACAAAATAAGGACAGTGAAAAGCTCCAATCTTCCGGCCAACATCAAAAACCCGCACCACCACTTGGCCAAAGCAGGTAAACTATTAAAATTACTCACCGGATTTAAACTGCCCAATGCAGGCCCAACGTTACCTAATGAGGATGCCGCTCCCCCCACGGCCGACTCAAAATCGAGACCAAGCATACCCAGAACGAGCGCCCCGATAATAAAGAGCAACATGTATAGCACAAAGAAGCCTATAATATTATAAACTATCTTCTCTTTCACGGTTTTATTATTGTAGCGTACAGGTATAATAGCGTTACTGTGTAAGGTTCTTTTGAACTCCAAAAGTCCGTTCTTGATTATCAAGAGGTGTCGCATGATCTTTATACCGCCCGATGTGGAACCCGCAGAGCCCCCCATAAAAAACAATCCAAAAAAGAAAACGGTCAAAAAAGGTGTCCATTGGGTAAAGTCGGCACTTACAAAGCCCGTTGTGGTAATTACAGAAATTACCTGAAAGGTGGCATGCCTAAAAGAACTTTCGGCTTTACCTAGAACCATAGGATATCCCGGCGTTTCTTCGGTAATATTGGCCTGAAAATAGATAACCCCGGCCACAACAATGGAAAATATCACAATGGCTAGGGAATAATACTTCCATTCCTCATCCTTCAAAATGCGCTGTACCTTTCCCTTAAAGGCAAAATAGCTCATCACAAAATTGCTTCCCGCCAAAAACATAAATACGATGATTATATACTGTATCAAAGGCTGGTTGTTCCAATAGGCAATACTCGCATTCTTTGTGGAGAAACCTCCAGTGGAAAGGGTAGCTAAGGCATGGTTAATGGCATCAAAAAATGACATTCCCGCCAACTTTAACAGAATGGTTTCAGCTATGGTATATCCCAAGTAAATCAACCATAACCGCTTGGCTGTATCCGTAATACGGGGGTGCAATTTATCGGCACTCGGTCCAGGTGCTTCAGCTGAAAACAATTGCATACCACCAATTCCCAAAAGCGGTAAAATAGCTATGGCCAGAACGATGATACCCATCCCTCCTATCCAATGCGTAAGGCTTCGCCAGAAAAGGATACCCTCCGGCATGGATTCAATATCATCCATAATGGATGCACCCGTGGTCGTATATCCTGAAACCGTTTCAAAGAAGGCATTGGTAATACCCGGTACAGCTCCGGAAAAAATATAGGGAAGCGTTCCTGAAATTGACATGACCAACCATCCAAAGGTAACGATGATATAGCCTTCCTTTTGTTTGACCTCTTTCCTATGGCCCCTGGTATAGTACATGGCGAAGACACCCGCAAACATGGTCGCCACGGACGCCAAGGTTATGCTCAACGTTGCCCCATCATTATAAATACCACTTACCAAGGCAGCCAATAACATAAAGCCACCGTTACAAAGAAGCAACAGCCCCATTAGATGAAAAATGATTCTAGAATTCAAGCGCATGCTATAGGAACATTCGTTCTATTTTAGGAATCTGTTCAGGATGACAGCAAACAACTACCCTATCGCCTTCCTTGATAGTAAAACCACCCAAGGCTATGATTCCTTCACCATCCCTTACTACACCTCCAATGGTCGCGTTCTTTGGAAAGTTCAAATCCCTAATGGTGGATCCTGTTACCTTGGAATTCTTTTTTACTATAAATTCCAAAATTTCAGCATTTAGATTGTTCAAACGCATCAAGGCCACTACTTCGCCCCTACGTATATGCCGGAAAATATTGTTGGCCGCCAAAAGCTTTTTGTTAATCAGGGTATCTATTCCAATGGAATGTGACAATTGAAAATAATCCATGTTCTCCACCAAGGCGATTGTTTTCTTGATATGTTTGGATTTGGCCACCAAACAGGACATGATATTGGTTTCTGAGTTCCCGGTAACCGCTATAAAAGCATCCATGGATTCCAAACTTTCCTCGTCCAACAACTCTACATTTCTACCATCACCGTTAATAACCAGTGCATTGGGAAGGTCATCGGCCAAATCAAAGGCCTTTTCTTTATTCTTCTCTATCAATTTTACGTTGAAACGTCTGGAACATAGATCCCGGGCCGTTTTATAACCAACTTTACTCCCGCCAAGAATCATAACGTTTTTAATATCCTCCTTCTTCTTACCTGTGAGTTTATAAAGCTCATCCACCCCTTCCTTGACAGTGATAAAATAAACCTGATCTCCTTCCTTGAAATAGGTATCACCACGAGGTATGACCGTATACTGTGTTCCCAATCGTTGAAGGGCAATGGGCATAAAGTGCAACTCCGGAAATACCTTGGCCGCCTCCTTTACCATTTTCCCGACGAACGGGGCCGATTTTGGCAGGGAAACACCTACCATTATCAACTCACCTTCCTCAAATTCATAAGTATCGTTAAATGCAGATTTGTTCAGCAGTAACTGTATTTCCGTAGCGGCGAGTTCTTCCGGGGAAATTAGTTCATCTATGCCGAGTTCAGAAAATTTTAGCAATTCTTTATTATCTATAAATTCCGTATTGGAGATTCTGGCGATAGTCCGTTTGCATCCCAGTTGTTTTGCCAACATACACAGGGTCAGATTAGTGGTCTCGGAAGAAGTTACCCCAATAACGAGTTCGGAATCCTGAACCGAAGCATCCTTTAAAATGGAAATGGACGTGGCATCCCCTCTTAGCACCCTAATGTCCAAGTGGTTGTCCGCATACGCCAGACTTTCCTTATCGGTATCGATCAACGTAATGTTCTGGGATTCGTAGGATAGTAATTTCGCCAAATGAAATCCAACTTCACCAGCTCCGGCAATAATTATTTTCATTTAAATTCTTAAGCTAGCCTCATCGGAAACTTTTAATTGGTTCCAGATTCCAACCTTCTTAGATCGGCAGCTATGTTTTACAAGTAAGTAAATTGATGGGTACAAAATTACATAATTTTATGAGCTTTCAATTTATTTTCAAGCTTTTAAGAAGGATTTGATCGTTTAATGAATGTGCCAAAATTTCATGGAACCTTCTTCTATATCGTATCTTTGCCAAAAATTTTGCAGATGGCAAAAAAAGTTACCCCATATAAGGACTCCAACTTGGGAAAAAAGGAGCAGGTCACTAAAATGTTCGATACCATTTCTACGGATTATGATGGCCTAAATCGCGTCATTTCCTTTGGTATTGACATCAAATGGAGAAAAAAGGTTGTCACCATCTTAAAGGAGGAATCGCCCAATACTATTTTGGATATTGCAACCGGTACTGGGGATTTGGCGATCGCCATGGTAAAAACAGGGGCAAAAAAAATTATAGGTCTGGATATTTCCCCTGGAATGCTTTCCGTAGGTGAAAAAAAAATAAAAGAAAAAAAACTGTCCCCTATTATTGAAATGGTTGTTGGTGATAGTGAAAATCTTGAATTCGAATCCAATTCCTTTGATGCCGTCACCGTTTCATTTGGTGTTCGAAACTTTGAAAATCTTGAAAAAGGTCTAGAGGAGATACTCCGTGTTTTAAGACCAGGAGGAACACTGGTCATTCTAGAAACTTCGGTCCCCACAAAAACCCCTTACAAACAAGGATACGGCATCTACACCAAATACATGCTTCCCCTGATAGGAAAACTGTTTTCAAAGGACAATTCTGCGTACGGCTACCTCAGCGAATCTGCCGCTGCGTTTCCCCATGGCGAAAACTTCAACAATATTTTGCGGGAAATCGGGTTTATAGATGTAGCGAACAAACCTCAAACTTTTGGCGTATCCTCTATTTACGTCGCCAAAAAACAAGGGTAGCACAACGACTGACATTTTAGTAAATGAAGAATTTGTTTTTCACATGTTTGGGAGTATTGTTATTCACCCCGGCCCTATTTGGTCAATTCAATGAAAACCCCGTTTTAAATAAGGAGAACGAGGACAAAAAATTCCTTAACTTGGGCTATTTTTTAGGCCTGAACCAGTATGATTTCAAGTTTGAATATAAGGACGATTTGGGATTTGATGCCAACGGCAAGGACCTTACCACGGTACAGGTAGCCAAATCTTTAGGTTTTAATGTGGGTTTGATCGGCGAAATGCGGATCAATGAATTCCTGGATGTACGGTTGGAGCCCGGCCTTCATTACACATCAAGACTCTTGGGGTTTCCTTCGCCCTTATTGGAGGAGGATAGGGATGCGTTAAGGGAAGTAAAATCCACCTATATAAATTTCCCCTTGTTACTAAAGGTAAGTACCAAAAGACTGGGCAATTGGAAACCTTTTTTAATAGGCGGAGGCTCCATGTCGTTGAATTTAGGAAGCAATGAAGCGAGTTTGGACGATAATCTTTCGAACACCTTTAGGATGACAAAATGGGTGTATAACTACGAATTGGGCTTTGGTATCGATTTCTATTTGGAATATTTTAAATTCAGTCCATCCATTAGAGGGGTTTTTGCCCTGACCGATGAATTAATTAGGGACAACGATCCAAATAGTCCATGGACGGGGAACATAGACTCCATGAAATCCAGGGGTATATTCATCAATTTCACCTTTGAATAGAAGTACCCAAGCTTACTACCTACGTTTGATTTCGTTCAAAAAAATTGCGGTGGCGGTAGCTACGTTTAAACTTTCCGTTGTTTTTTTTCCAAACTGGGGAATACTTATTTCATGGCTGCAAAGACTTCGGATAGGTTCAGAAATGCCGTTACCCTCATTACCCATAATCAGAATGCCCTTTTCGGGCAGCTTTGTTTTATAGATATTATCGCCTTCCATAAAGGTGCCAAAAACAGGCACTTGGGCGGATTTTAAAAACTCGGCCAGGTCCATGTAAAAAATGTTGACACGGGCAATGGAGCCCATGGTCGCCTGTAAGACCTTTGGATTGTAACAATCTACGGTTTCCTTGGAACAAATGAGGTTTTCAATCCCAAACCAGTCGCACAACCTTATGATAGTTCCCAAATTTCCAGGATCTTGTACATCATCGAGAACAAGGGTCCAGCCATCCATATGTACACCAGAAATTGATTTTTTATGGAAAACCCCCAGAACCCCGTTTGGATTTTTTAGGCTACTGACCTGTTTTAGTTCCTTCATGGAAATAGCTTGCACCTGTGAAGCCATGGAACCCCTTAATTTTTGGTCCATGGAGTACAGTTTAAAAACCTCAAACCCGGACTCCAGCAATTCTTCCACGGCCTTTTTGCCTTCCATCACAAAGAGGCCTTTTTCATTTCGGTATTTTTTTTGCTGTAGGTTTTTTATAAGTTTCAATTCACTTTTTACAACCATTCAAATGATGTATTTTTGATTTCTATGAAGACCGTAGCATGCTATAAATACTACATAGCTAAAATAAGCTTAATCTTGCTACTGGCAATAGGTATTACCTCCTGCAATTCTCTTAAAAAGGTAGAGGAAACTGAGTATTTGATAGTTAAAAATACCATTTTGGTCGATTCTGTCAAGGTGAACAACGAGGACCTTCAAAGTCTTCTATATCAAAAGACCAACACCGCTATATTAGGGTATCCTTTGCGGCTCAACCTTTACAATTTAGCGAAGGAGAATCCAGATTCCCTGTACCAAGCATGGCTCAATAAAAAATCCAAAAGAAAGGAAAGACTCGAAAAAATTCTTTCGGAAAAACAGGTAGATAGGCTGGGTGAATCCTTTTTGGTCAAAGGTCTGAGCGTGTGGCTGAAGGATGTGGGGGAAGCTCCCGTTATTTTGGACACAACACAAACCAGAAGAAGCCTGGAAAGGTTAAGTGCTTTCTATAACAGTAAAGGATATTTTAATAATAGGACCACCTATAACATTGATACGACCAACAGAAAAAGAAAGGCCGCAATCGATTACCGCATAAGCTTGGGCAGACCTTATTACATTGATTCCCTCTCAAACGACATTTCTTCAAAGGCAATCGATTCGCTTTATTTTTTGCATGCCGATGCTTCCCTTGTTAAAAAAGGGGAACAATTCGATTTGAACAATTTTACATTGGAAAGGGAAAGGTTAACTGCCATTTTCAGGAACAGTGGGATTCGAAACTTTCAAGAGAGTTCGATCACATTTGATATCGAAAGGGATACAGTAAGGGCTTCGGACGACCAAAAAATGAATATTAATTTGAATATTGGGGATTTAAGAAGACGAGGCGAAAATCAGGTTACAACTTCGGATTATAGGGTCGAGAAAATCAACAAAATTAATGTGTATACCAATTTTTTATCAAATACCGACTTGTCTACGCTGGACTCCGTTCAATACAAGGACCTGAATATTTACTACTCGGGAAAATTTAAGATCAAGCCAAAGACTTTGGCCGATGCCATTTTCTTTGAAAAGGATAGTATCTATAGGGACCTGGACAAGATCAGGACTTCAAGGCAGTTGAACAGCCTGAATATTTTTAAGTACCCCAATATTATCTTTGAAGAAGACAGCGTCCAAAACTTGGTGAACACCAACATATACCTCGCCCCAAAATCCAAATATTCCCTAGGAACGAATTTTGAGGTAAGTAGGTCCAATTTACGTAGGATCGGTGTAGGTATAGGTGCCTCCCTATTAATTCGGAATATTTTTAAGGGAGCGGAGAATTTGAGCATCTCCGCAGATGGTACCTTTGGCCTTTTGAGTACGGATATTTTCCCAGATGATTTTTTCTCGGAAATAGGTGCGGATATCTCCCTTGATTTTCCAAGAATTTGGTTTCCCTTCATAAACACGTCCAACATCATACCCAACTATACCTTACCAAAAACAAGGGTAGCCATTGGAACCAGTTTTCAAAAGAACATTGGATTGGACAAACAGACCTTCAACACCGTTTTGGGTTATAATTGGTCACCAAACGATTTTAAAAAACACGCCGTTGAGTTATTGAATATTCAATTTGTTAGAAACGTCAATAGAAACAGATTTTTCAGCGTCTACAGAACCACTTACGACCAATTGGACGCCCTTGCGGATGACTACGACGGGTACTTAGACCCAAACGACCCAACGGATTCCGCACAGGTTTTCCCAGAACTGGAGCCTTTATTCGAGACCGTGGAAGGTTCACAAAATCCTAGACTGTTGGTTCCTGATGACAATCCGGATACCCCAGATGGAACTACCGGGTTTACTCAGGCAATTCTTAATGGAACCGTTTCGCCAATTACTACCGAAACGCTTAGGCAAGTTAGCAGAATAGAGGAACGCAGGCAGCGCCTAACGGAGAACAACCTCATTTTTACAACCAATTATACCTTTAATAAAAACAATCGTAACGGTATCCTTGACAACAATTTTTATCAATTCAGATTCAAGATAGAAAGTGCCGGAAACCTACTTTCTGGCTTTTCCAACATTCTACCTTTTAACGAAAATGAGGATGGACAACTCCTCGTTTTTAACGTGCCCTTTTCCCAATACATAAAAACGGAGTTCGATTATGTCAAGTATTGGGACCTTTCCAGATCCAATGTGTTGGCCGCACGAAGCTTTTTTGGCATCGCCATTCCGTATGGAAATTCCAATAACATTCCTTTTGTTCGCAGTTACTTTGCAGGAGGTTCAAACGATAATAGGGCCTGGTTTCCATATTCCCTGGGTCCTGGAAGGACTTCGGCCCTGAACGACTTTAATGAAGCAAATTTAAAATTAGCCTTAAACCTCGAGTACCGTTTTTCTTTGTTCGGTGATTTGAACGGAGCCGTTTTTGCCGATGCCGGTAATATTTGGAATGTCTTTGATGATGTACAAAACAGGGATGCTACCTTCAACGGTCTTGAATCCTTAAAGGATATTGCCTTAGGATCGGGCTTTGGCCTGCGATATGATTTTACCTACTTTTTATTTAGGTTGGACCTTGGTTTTAAAACCTATAATCCAGCAGAAATTCCTTCCAAAAGATGGTTCAGGGATTACAATTTCGCGAATTCAGTACTGCAAATTGGTATAAACTATCCCTTCTAAGTTTAATTGTTTTATTACTTTTGTTGCACATTATAAGAAACTAATTAGACCCACAAAAATTATGGCCCACAATATTAAACCGGGAGTAGCTACCGGAGATCAGGTACAGGAAATTTTTAAGTACGCAAAAGAAAAAGGTTTTGCATTGCCGGCGGTAAACGTCATAGGTTCCAATACCATTAACGGGGTGCTTGAAACCGCTGCAAGCTTAAAGGCACCGGTCATCATCCAATTCTCAAATGGAGGTGCACAGTTTAATGCTGGTAAAGGACTTTCCAATGAAGGCCAAAATGCAGCGATACAAGGTGCTATAGCGGGTGCAAAACACGTTCATCAGTTAGCGGAGGCCTACGGTGCCACGGTAATCTTGCATACGGACCATTGTGCCAAAAAACTGCTTCCTTGGATAGATGGATTGTTGGATGCCAGTGAAAAGCATTATGCCGAAACAGGTAAATCTCTGTTCAGTTCGCACATGATCGATTTATCAGAAGAGCCATTGGAGGAGAATATCGAAATCTGCAAAGGTTACCTTGAGCGCATGAGCAAAATGGGGATGACATTGGAGATAGAATTGGGTATCACCGGAGGAGAGGAAGATGGAGTGGACAATTCTGATGTGGACGATTCAAAATTATATACACAGCCTGAGGAAGTCGCTTATGCCTATGAGGAACTTTCCAAAGTAAGCCACAGATTTACCATTGCCGCCGCTTTTGGAAATGTTCATGGCGTATACAAACCAGGTAACGTGAAACTCACACCAAAAATCCTCAAAAATTCGCAAGAATATATATCTGAAAAATACGGGGTAGGACACAATCATATTGACTTTGTATTCCACGGTGGATCAGGTTCCTCCCTCGAGGAAATTAGGGAGGGTATTAGCTACGGTGTAATTAAAATGAACATCGATACGGATTTACAATATGCCTTTTTAGCGGGTGTAAGGGACTATGTGCAGGACAACAAGGATTATTTACAGTCCCAGATCGGAAATCCTAAGGGTGCCGATGAACCAAATAAAAAGTTTTATGATCCAAGGGTTTGGTTGAGACAGGGTGAAAATACCTTTGTAGAGCGCTTAAAGAAGGCCTTTGAGGACCTCAATAATGTGAACACACTGTAATAATTCTGTCGATAACGTTTTAAATGGAAGACATGACGGCTTGGTTTAAAAGAAAGGAAAAAGGAATCCAGACTTCTACGGAACAAAAAAAGGACACCCCAAAAGGTCTTTGGTACAAATCCCCTACAGGTAAGATTGTAGAATCAGAGGACCTTGCCAAAAACTTTTATGTTAGTCCGGAAGATGACTACCACGTTCGAATTGGGAGCAAGGAGTATTTCCAGATCCTGTTTGACGACAATAAGTTCACGGAACTGGACGCCAAACTTTCTTCGAAGGACCCTTTAAAATTTGAGGATACCAAAAAATATGCGGACCGTTTAAAGGCCGCCCAGAAAAAAACCGGTCTCACAGATGCTGTACGTACTGGTTTTGGAAAATCCTTGGGAAAGGATATTGTAATCTGTTGTATGGATTTTGCCTTTATTGGCGGATCCATGGGCAGTGTGGTAGGTGAAAAAATTGCTAGGGGTATCGATCATGCCATTAAGAAAAAGGTGCCATTTGTAATGATCTCCAAATCTGGGGGAGCTAGGATGATGGAAGCAGCATTATCCTTAATGCAGTTGGCAAAAACCTCTGCAAAATTGGCCCAATTGGCAGATGCTGGCTTGCCTTACATATCTTTATGTACAGATCCAACTACGGGCGGCACCACGGCTTCCTATGCAATGTTGGGCGATATCAATATTGCGGAGCCCGGAGCTTTGATAGGTTTTGCGGGGCCTAGGGTCGTTAAGGACACCACCGGTAAAGAGTTGCCGGATGGCTTCCAATCCTCTGAATTTCTGCTGGAACATGGATTTTTGGATTTTATATCGCACCGCAAGGACTTAAAAAAGAATATCAATCTGTACATCGATTTGATCCAAAATCAACCCATAAGAAAGGCAAAAGTCTAAGGACCCATAAAAAGGTCGTTTTGAATCAAAAAAAAGATATATCTTTGCGCCCTGATTGAAAATCAATCGGATACATAAAAATCATTTAAAACAATATTGGAATGTATTTAACCAAGGAAATAAAAGCCGACATCTTTAAAAAGCATGGCGGAAAAGCGGAGAACACAGGTTCTACCGAAGGACAAATAGCTTTGTTCACACACCGTATCAACCATTTGACCGGTCACCTTAAACAAAATCACAAAGATTACAACACAGAAAGATCTTTGGTGAAATTGGTAGGTAAACGTAGAAGTTTATTGGATTATCTTAAAAAGAAAGATATTGTAAAATACAGGGAGCTTATCAAAGAGCTTGGTATTAGAAAATAAATTGAAAAAGGGGATGGTTGACCATCCCCTTTTTTCAAAAATAGCCTCCAAGTCTAAGGAGTAAAAATAGGCACACACAAAAAGCTACACACAGTTTTTCATTGGTCCACACAACAACACAACAACCCCGACCATAAAAAATGTCGGAAAGACCATTGTTTAACAAACCTGAACGCGTCAGGTTTTAATCAAATTTTATGATTCCAAAAGTATTTAGAGAGGTCATTGACCTTGGTGACGGTAGGGAGATTTCTATCGAAACCGGAAAATTGGCAAAACAGGCCCATGGTTCTGTAGTCGTTCAATCTGGAAAATGTATGTTATTATGTACGGTCGTTTCCAATTACAAACAAAGCGACGTGGATTTTCTTCCACTAACAGTAGACTACCGCGAAAAATTTGCCGCTGCAGGACGTTACCCTGGCGGATTTTTCAAAAGAGAAGCCCGTCCCAGCGATGGTGAAGTTTTGACCATGCGTTTAGTAGATCGTGTATTGCGACCATTATTCCCAAAAGATTATCATTCAGAAACCCAGGTAATGATTCAATTGATGTCCCATGACGAGGACGTGATGCCGGACGCTATGGCAGGTTTGGCAGCATCCGCGGCCATCCAATTATCTGACTTTCCTTTTGAATGTCCCATTTCAGAAGTAAGGGTAGGAAGGGTGAACGGTGAGTTCGTTATAAACCCATCGTTTGCGCAATTGAAAGAATCCGATATCGACATGGTCATCGGTGCATCGGCGGACTCCGTTATGATGGTAGAAGGTGAAATGGATGAAATTTCCGAGGAGGAAATGACGGAGGCCATCAAATTCGCTCACGAAGCCATCAAGGTTCAATGTGCCGCTCAAGTGCGATTGGCAGAATCCTTCGGAAAAAAAGAAGTCCGTGAATATGAGCCGGAAAGGGAAGATGAGGATTTAGCTAAAAAAGTTCACGCCCTTGCGTACGATAAGGTATATGAAATTGCAAAGGCCGGTTCTGCAAAGCACGAAAGAAGTGCGGCGTTTGATGCCATAAAGGAAGAAGTTATCGCTTCATTTTCCGAAGAGGAACAAGAAGAATATGGTGGATTGATCTCCAAATATTTCTACAAGGCCGAAAAAAATGCAGTAAGGGACCTTACCTTGAACGAAGGCTTACGATTGGACGGAAGAAAAACAAACGAAATTCGCCCAATTTGGTGTGAGGTGGACTATTTACCATCAACCCATGGTTCTGCTATCTTTACACGAGGTGAAACCCAAGCATTGGCTACGGTAACCTTAGGTACTTCCAGAGACGCCAACCAAATAGATATGCCCTCTCAAGAAGGGGAAGAGCGTTTCTACCTACACTATAATTTCCCTCCATTTTCAACAGGGGAAGCCAGACCGATCCGTGGAACTTCCAGAAGGGAAGTCGGTCACGGTAACTTGGCCCAAAGAGCCTTAAAAGGTATGGTTCCCGAAGACTGTCCTTACACAGTAAGGGTCGTATCCGAAGTGTTGGAGTCTAATGGTTCCTCATCCATGGCAACGGTTTGTTCTGGTACTATGGCCTTGATGGATGCCGGTGTTCAATTAAAAAAACCGGTTTCCGGTATTGCCATGGGATTGATTACCGATACTGAATCTGGTAAATATGCCGTGCTTTCGGATATTTTGGGAGATGAAGATCACTTGGGCGATATGGACTTTAAGGTAACGGGTACCGCAGATGGTATCACGGCTTGCCAAATGGATATAAAAGTGAAAGGCCTGTCCTATGAAATTTTGGTGAAAGCCTTAAAGCAAGCTCGTGACGGGCGTTTACATATTCTTGAAAAATTAGTGGAAACCATTGATGCACCAAGGGAGGATGTAAAACCCCATGCACCAAAAATGGTCACACGTATCATTCCTAACGAATTTATCGGGGCCTTGATTGGACCAGGAGGAAAAGTTATTCAAGAACTACAAAAAGAAACCAAAACGACCATTGTTATCAATGAGGATCCTGTTACAGAAGAGGGTATCGTTGAAATCTTGGGAACAAATCAAGCGGGAATCGATGCTGTCTTGGCAAAAATCGATTCGCTGATGTTCAAGCCTGAAGTAGGTAGCGTTTATGAAGTGAAGGTCATTAAAATGTTGGATTTTGGTGCCGTTGTTGAATATATGGATGCTCCTGGGAACGAAGTGCTACTTCATGTATCCGAATTGGCCTGGGAACGTACGGAGAATGTGTCCGATGTAGTGAACATGGGAGATGTCTTTGATGTAAAATATTTTGGACTCGACCCTAGAACTAAAAAGGACAAGGTTTCCCGTAAGGCTCTTTTACCAAAACCCGAAGGTTTTAAGGAAAGACCCCCACGTGACAATAGCGATAATAGACGTAGGGACGATCGTCGTGGAAACGACAGGAACCGCGATCGCGATAGAAAACCAAGAAGGGATTAATTCCCGATCTTTTAAATGTAAAAAGCCCCAACAAATATCTGTTGGGGCTATTTTTATTCATTTTATCGATTAATTGAACTTTTTTATACCCTATTGTAACATTCCATGAAAATTTACGTATAAGTATATGCAGTCTATGCAAATTGAACTTAATTTATTTTAATGAGACAGCTTAAGATTACAAAACAGGTCACCAATAGGGAGACCGCATCCTTGGACAAGTACTTGCAAGAAATTGGAAAAGTGGACTTGATTACCGCTGATGAAGAAGTAGAGTTGGCACAACGCATCAAGGCAGGCGACCAAATCGCTCTTGAAAAACTGACGAAAGCCAACCTTAGATTCGTGGTATCCGTTGCTAAGCAGTACCAAAACCAAGGTCTTACTTTACCGGATTTGATCAATGAGGGGAACCTTGGTCTGATCAAAGCTGCACAGCGTTTTGACGAAACGCGGGGATTTAAGTTTATCTCCTACGCCGTATGGTGGATCCGTCAATCTATATTACAGGCATTGGCAGAACAGTCCCGTATCGTTCGCTTGCCACTGAACAAAATTGGATCTATAAACAAGATCAACAAAACCTTTGCTTTCTTGGAGCAAGCACATGAGCGTGTACCATCTGCAGAGGAAATTGCCAAGGAATTGGACATGACCGTAGAAGATGTAAAGCAATCCTTGAAAAACTCGGGTCGTCACGTATCCATGGATGCTCCTTTGATCGATGGTGAGGATTCCAACCTTTACGATGTATTGCGCAGTGGGGAGTCTCCAAATCCGGATAGGGAATTGTTACATGAATCCCTTCGCACAGAAATTGAAAGGGCCCTTGAAACACTTACCCCAAGAGAGGCCGATGTTATTAGGCTCTATTTTGGGCTTGCAGGCCAACATTCCATGACCTTGGAGGAAATAGGTGAAACTTTTGACCTGACTAGGGAAAGGGTTCGCCAAATCAAGGAAAAGGCAATTCGTAGGTTAAAACATACATCTAGAAGTAAGATACTTAAGACATATTTAGGTTAACAATAAAAATTACACGTTAAAGATTCCCTAAATTGGAAATTTGGCATATTAGTTGTAATTTTAAGATTACAAACAGTTTATCATGACTGTTCGTTTTTTGATTGATGAATAAACTCCGGCTGATTACCGGAGTTTTTTCATTTTATTATTTCCATAAAACATACATTTCATGGTATTAGCGATTTGAATATCTTTCTTATATTGACATTAAGTACCACATTTATGAAGTTATTTTCAATTCTTCTAATTTCAACTGTATTGATTATTTCCTGTAATCCCAAATTCGCTTTAAAAGACTACGACTCCTACCCTACCGCCTCTGATGAAAACCTTTGGCCGTACTATACCAAAGACGTCACGGAATTCAAATTATGGGCGCCCACCGCCAAGGAAGTGAAGATTAATTTTTTCGAGAACGGTAACTATTCCCCTATTAAGGAAACCCTTGCCATGAAATCAACGGATAATGGGGTTTGGTCAAAAAAAGTTCAGGGCGACCTACATGGTACCTACTATACCTTTCAAGTAAAAATTGGGAGCACTTGGTTAAACGAAACCCCAGGTATTTACGCCATGGCCATAGGGGTGAATGGCCATAAGGCCATGGTCTTGGATATGGAATCTACAAACCCTTTGGGATGGGAAAATGACGAAGGGCCTATCTTGGATACACCCAATAAGGCAATAATCTATGAATTGCATGTAAGGGACATGACCATTCACCCGCAATCTGGCGTGGAGCATAAGGGAAAATTCATCGGGTTGGGAGAACTGGGCACCCTGGGGCCTGAAAATGTCAAAACAGGCATTGGCCATCTTAAGGAGCTTGGCATTACCCATGTGCATTTGCTACCCTCCTTTGACCACTATTCCATTGACGAAACAAAACTGGATACACCCCAATTTAACTGGGGATACGATCCCAAAAATTACAATGTACCGGAAGGTTCTTATTCGACCGACCCTTATAACGCTTCGGTCCGAATAAAGGAATTCAAACAAATGGTAAAATCATTTCACGATAACGGTATAGGGGTGATTCTGGATGTGGTCTACAACCATACGGGCAAGACTGAGAAATCGCTTTTTAATCAAGAGGTACCCGGTTATTATTATCGGCATAACGAAGATGGCAGCTATTCAGATGCGGCCGCTTGCGGCAATGAAACGGCATCAGAAAGGACCATGATGAAAAAATTCATGTTGGAGTCCTTATTATATTGGACCGAAGAATATCATATAGACGGATTTCGTTTCGATTTAATGGGCATCCACGATATGGATACCATGAACGAAATAGCCTCGGCCATAAAAAAAGTCAATCCCAATGCGCTTTTATATGGTGAAGGGTGGACAGCAAAAGACTCTCCGCTGCCAGAGGAAAAAAGAGCCTTAAAAAAGCACATGCAGCAATTGCCTGAAATTGCTGCGTTCAGTGACGATATTAGGGATGGACTAAAAGGTTCGGTTTTCGATGATATGGATACGGGTTTTGTAAACGGAGGAACCAAAAAAGAGGAATCCATAAAGTTTGGACTTGTAGGCGGAATAAAACATCCTCAAATCAACTATAACAGTGTAAATTATTCCAAGGCTCCTTGGGCCAAAGAACCTTGTCAATCTATTTCCTATACTTCTTGTCATGACAACCATACCTTGTACGATAAATTAAAAATCTCCGATCCGTCCGCGAGCCAAGAAGAACTAATTGCCATGCATACATTGGCCAATGCCATTGTTTTGACTTCCCAGGGCACCCCATTTTTGCATGCAGGCGTAGAATTTTTGAGAACCAAACAAGGAGCACACAATTCCTATAATCTTTCAGATAGCATCAATCAAATAGATTGGAACTTGAAAAAAACCAATCAAGCTGTTTTTGAATATTATAAAAACCTGATAGCATTGCGAAAGGAACATCCGTCGTTTTCATTGGAAAGTACCAAAGAGGTAAACGAGAAACTAAGGTTTCAAATGGTAGCCGATGGCCTCATTTCGTATACCTTGGAGAACCAGACCAGCGGCGATACATGGAAAGAAATACTTGTAATCTATAACGCAAGAAAGGAACCCTATCGATATCCACTTAAGGAAGCCTACAAATTGGCCATATATAAAAATACTTTTGATTTTGAGGGTTCCAAAACCATTCAGGAGTATGTTGATATTCCTCCCATATCCATGCTCATCGCATTTAAAAATTGACACCATGACTCAAAAAAACAATCCGCTCCATGGGGTAAAACTGGTAGATATTTTAGAACATCTTACCCAAGTATATTCATGGGAAGAACTATCGGAAGAAATAAATATCAATTGTTTTAAGAACGATCCATCAATAAAATCAAGCCTTTCGTTTCTAAGGCGAACACCCTGGGCCAGGAAAAAAGTTGAAAACCTCTATTTAAAAACCTTGCGTTGAACATGGCACTTCATATTGTTCTTATTGAACCGGAAATCCATACCAATACAGGGAATATAGGCAGGCTTGCCTTGGCTACGGGCTGCAACCTTCACTTGGTTAAACCCTACGGATTTGAAATTTCGGATAAACGTTTGAAAAGGGCCGGCTTGGATTATTGGCAACATCTAAATATTAGGGAGTATGAAAATCAGAAGGAATTTTTTGAATCCCATAAAGAGGAAAAAATGCTATTTTTTTCCTCCCATGGTTCAAAAAACCATTGGGATGCAACATATACAGAAAATACATTTCTCCTTTTTGGCAAGGAATCCAGTGGGCTTTCCAATGATATTTTGGAAAGAAATACCCGTAATGTCTTTAAAATCCCGCTTTACAGTACCCACGTGAGGAGCCTAAATTTGGCAAATGCAGTTGCCATTACGGTGTATGAAGGTCTAAGACAATTACATTAAATTCCTAAACGTAAGTTTTGTATCTTTTAGCTATCTAAAAGACCAACTTATTATCCATGAAAAATTATTTTCTTCGGTTCATCGCAATATTAACACTAGTTGTGATAACCTATGCCTGTAAGACCGAAACCAAGAAAGAGGCAGCCGACCAAGCCTCTGAAATCAAGTTCAATATTCCCGATGGTTTTTCACTAGAGGAAATCTATCATCCCAGTGCCCATGATCAAGGCTCTTGGGTGTCTTTGGCCCAAGGTCCCAATGGCATAATCTATTCCTGTGACCAATATGGTAAAATTTACTCCTTTACCCCTCCCAAAACCGGGGAGCAACTTTCCAAGGAGGATATATCTCCGTTGGATATTGAGATTGGGCAAGCTCATGGATTACTTTGGGCATTCAATAGCTTATATGTGTCCGTAAATAAAAGATGGGAGGAAGATTCCAATTTTGGTAGCGGTATTTACAGAATTGAAGACACCAATGGCGACGGGGTTTTGGACCAAAGCAAGATGCTTTTGAGATTGGAGGGCGATGGGGAGCATGGGCCGCACAGTTTGGTTTTATCTCCGGATGGAAATGAAATTTACTTCATTGCCGGTAACCACACCTTGGTTCCGGATACTATAAAGAACAACAGCAGGTTGCCCAACAACTGGAACGAGGACAACTTGATACCTACCTACTTGGATGCTAGGGGCCATGCCAACGATATTAAGGCACCAGGGGGTTGGGTAGCTAAATTCAAACCTGATGGTACCGAATGGGAATTGATATCGGCAGGCTATAGAAACCCTTTTGATATTGCCTTCAACAACGATGGGGAACTTTTTACCTATGATTCTGATATGGAATGGGACATTGGTATGCCTTGGTATAGGCCTACGCGTATTTGCCACGTGGTACCGGGAAGTGAATATGGATGGCGTACAGGTTCTGGGAAATGGCCCGCTTACTACCCGGATAATCTTCCGGCCGTACATAACTTGGAGCAGGGCTCGCCCACGGCTGTCCTTTCTTCCGCGTCCTTAAATTTCCCTTCAAAATACAAAAATGGGCTATTGGTAATGGATTGGAGTTTTGGAACGGTGTATTTTATTGATTTAATTCCTAAAGGTAGTAGCTATGAAGCTAAAAGGGAACAGTTCTTTTCTGGAACTCCATTGCCCCTTACTGATATGATTTCCGGTTCTGACGGTAATCTTTACTTTGCCACCGGAGGGCGAAACTTGGATTCACATCTTTATCGTTTATCCTATGAGGGTGAGGTCATGGCCGAAACAGATGTAGCGGTCAATGAGGACAACAAGCAGTTACGGGAACTTCGCCAAACTTTGGAATCCTTTCAAAAAAACACAAACGGGGAAGGACTGGCCTTAGCTTGGGAAAATTTGGGCCACGACGATCGTTTTATACGATATGCTTCGCGTATGGTCCTGGAGCATGCCGATTTCAATGCTTGGAAAGACCGATTTACTTCAGAAACCGATGCTACAAAGCTTATCAATGCAAGTATTGCCCTAGCTAGAACGGACGAACCACAAAACCAACAATTGATTTATCAAAAATTGGAACCGCTTAACCTGGAAACTCTTTCTGATGATAATCGATTGGCTCTTCTACGTGCCTATTCACTCTCCTTTATAAGAATGGGCAAGCCGGCCGGTTCCACGGGAAATGCCATAGCCAAAAAACTAAATCGCTACTTTCCCCATGCCAACAACAGCGTAAACAAGGAATTAAGTCAGATCCTTCTTTATTTGGAAGCTGATGGGATTACGGAGGGATTGGTCGAACAACTACTTAAACATACTGAAGAAAAAACAGTTTCGGATGGTATCGAACTGTTGGACGAGGAAACCACCCTCAGGAGCGAACAATATGGTGAAATCATTAGGGAGGTCGTAGCACAAATGCCCCCTAGTGAGGCCATTTATTATGGCATGCTTTTGAGCAATGCCGATAAAGGATGGACAAAGGATTTACGGGAAACGTATTTTAAATGGTTTTATGATGTTCTTGACAGCAAAGGAGGTATGAGCTTTAAGGCTTACATGGAAAACGTACGTCAAAGGGCCATGTCCCATGTACCCGAAGCCGAAAAAGAATACTTCAAGGAAATATCTGGAGAATACTCCCCGTCAAGTGCCGTGGCCGATCTTCCCCAACCCATAGGACCTGGCAATACGTACATGGCTGGAGACCTCCAGAACATAGTTTGGAACGAAGACCTAAAAGGAGATTCCTACGAAGATGGAAAAAGGGCCTTTGAAGCTGCCATGTGTATCCTTTGCCATAGAATGAGAGGTGAAGGCGGGGCCTCAGGACCAGACCTTACGCAAGCCTTCACTAAATTTGGCACGTACGACCTAATCAATGCTATTGCCAGTCCCAGCGATGAGATTTCGGACCAATATGCAAATACCCTATTTCAATTAAGTGATGGTAAAATCTTGGCAGGTAGAATTAAATCCGAAAATGAGGACAAAATTGAATTAATGCCAAATCCCTTTAATGAAACCTATACAATAACCATAAAAAAAGAAGAGGTATCCGAACGCGGGCCCTCTCCAATCTCACCGATGCCAGGCGGCTTGTTGAACCGACTCAACGAGCAAGAGGTAAAGGACCTATTTAAATATTTACTGTCGGGTGGGGATGAAAATCACGAGTCGTATAATGAAAATGAAAACCTAGAATAGATTGCTATTCCATTAATTACAAGCTACAGAACCAGTAATTTTCATCTTATATTTTTTATCATTTTAAAATAAATAAAACCAACACCAATATGAATTCAAAGTACAAAACTCCACTAATCGTTATTTTTATTTTTTGTGTAACGTTCGCTTTTTCTCAAACGGAAGAGCTACCCATTGACCCATCGTTTTACGAACAACTGGAATGGCGCAATATAGGTCCGGCACGTGGTGGAAGATCTCTAGGTGCTGCGGGAAGCCCATCCAGACCCAATGAATATTACTTTGGGGCCACAGGTGGCGGTTTATGGAAGACCACTGATGGTGGCAACGAATGGAAACCCGTCACTGACGGGCAGGTTACCAGTTCTTCAGTGGGTGCCGTAGCAATTGCCGAAACCAACCCGGATATTGTATATATTGGAATGGGTGAGGTACAGCTGAGGGGAAGTATTACACAAGGGGATGGTGTGTATAAATCCACGGATGCAGGTGAAACCTGGAAGCATTTGGGTTTGGAGGAAACTCAGGCCATTGCTAGAATCCGGATTCATCCTACAAATGCAGACATTGTCTATGTGGCCGCTTTGGGACACCCCTATGGCGATAATGAAGAACGAGGGGTCTTTAAAAGCACAAATGGTGGCGAAACTTGGGAAAAAGTTTTATACGTGAGCCCCAAAGCTGGAGCAGTGGACTTGATTATCGACCGCAACAATCCAGATGTTCTGTATGCCAGCACTTGGGAAGTACAACGAAAAGCTTGGAAAATGTGGGGTGGTGGTGGCGATTCCAAATTATGGAAATCCACTGATGGAGGGGATACCTGGAACGATCTAACCAGCAACGAGGGAATGCCCGCACCACCTATCGGAAAAATAGGTGTTACCGTTTCCCCTGTAGATTCCAACCGCGTTTGGGCCATCGTAGAGGCCAATGAAGGCGGTGTTTTCCGTTCCGATGATGGTGGAAAAACTTGGGAAAGAACCAACGATGAGCGAAAATTGCGGCAACGTGCATTTTATTACTCGCGAATTTATGCCGATCCTATGGACAAGGAAACGGTCTATTGCCTAAATGTCGATTTCTGGAAATCTACCGACAGTGGAAAAACTTTCGATACAGAAATAAAAGTGCCTCACGGGGATAATCATGACTTATGGATTGATCCAAACAATCCAGATCGAATGGTTTCATCAAATGATGGTGGCAGTGTCGTTAGTATTAACGGTGGAAAAACCTGGACGGAGGAAGATTACGTTACTACACAGTTTTATCATGTCACGGCTACCAATGATGTGCCATATCACGTAGCAGGTGCCCAACAGGACAATAGTACATTGGCCATGCCCAGCGATGGCTGGGACCATATGCAAGCCCATGGGCCAAATCATGGGTGGTATTATGCCGTAGGTGGTGGCGAGAGCGGATGGATCACACAACACCCAGTTAAAAAGGATATTTTTTATGCAGGTAGCCAAGGTGCTCTTTTAACACGTTACGATAGAAGCAATGGCCAAACCCGGGACATACAGGTATATCCGAGATTTTTCTCGGGCGAACCGGCAAGTGCACTGCCCGAACGTTGGCAGTGGACTTTTCCTATCATGTTTGCTCCCCAAGATCCAAATGTAATGTACACCTGTTCCCAACATGTTTGGAAAACAACGGACGACGGCCAGTCATGGGAAAAGATAAGTCCCGATCTAACCTATGCCGACCCTTCCACTTTGGGAAAAACGGGCGGTGTAATTACAATGGATATGAATGGGCCGGAAATTTATGCAACGGTTTTCGCTCTTGCACCATCAACCCATGATATCAATACTATTTGGGCAGGTTCTGATGATGGGAAAATACATATCACTAGGGATGGCGGAAAGAATTGGGAAGATATTACCCCAGAAGATTTACCAAAATTTTCAAGGGTAAGCATAATTGATGAATCGGTACATAACCCCGGAACCTTGTATGTTGCGGCAAACCGATATCAGGTCGATGACAGGCAGCCTTATGTTTTTAAGACCCATGATTATGGAAAAACATGGAAGAAGATAATCAACGGAATTTCCGATGGACATTTTGCGAGGGCGGTTCGGGAAGATCCCGTTAGGGAAGGGCTTTTGTTTCTTGCCACGGAACATGGTGTCTATTTCTCAATAAACGATGGGGATTTATGGCAAAGCCTCCAGTTAAAACTGCCCGATACACCTGTAAGAGATTTGGTAATTAAGGACAATGATGTTGTACTTGGAACCCACGGCCGTGGATTTTGGATCTTGGACGATATACAACCTTTAAGGCAGTACAAACCAGAAATGAAGGAACAAGATGCCGTGCTATTCAAACCGAAGAACGCCATTCGTGGAATCAGCGATGCAACCATCCAATATTATCTCAAATCTGAACAAGACACGATTACTTTCGAAATATTGGATGCAAATAATATGATTATCGACACTTTTACGGGTAGTAAGCCTAAATATGAAAAAGACCCGGACGCCCCTTGGTGGGAACGAGGGGGGTCGTCAAAACCCACAACGGCAAAAGGCCTAAATACATTCACATGGGATTTACGTTACCCCGGCGCGACGGTTTTCGACGGAATGATCATTTGGAGCGGTCGACCCCAAAGAGGACCAAAAGCTCCCTTAGGGACTTACAAAGTGAAAATGAAAACAGGCGACTATGAAGAAACATTTACTTTCGACATAGAAATGAACCCCAATTTAAAGGGTATAACCAAAGCCGATCTTCAAGAACAATTTGAACTGGCCAATAAGATTATGAACAAGACCAGTGCCGCGAATGAAGCGGTTATTAAAATACGCCTGGTTCGCGAACAATTGAACGCGCAAAAAGAGGCACTTTCAGGTTCCAATTTTAAGCGAAAAGTCGCTCCTTTTTTAGATAGTTTGACGGCCATTGAAGAAAAACTATATCAAGTTAAGAACCAGTCCCCTCAAGATCCTCTGAATTTTCCGATCAAGTTGAACAATCGTCTTTCCTCCTTACGTAGAAGCGTTGAGACCGGAGATGCCAGACCTACTGACGGGGCCTATAAGGTTTTTAAAGAACTTTCTGCGGAACTTGAAACCCTCTTGTCAAATTTGAACAAAGTAATGGGTTCTCAATTGCCCGAGGTCAATGCCATATTGGAAAAAGCGGGAAAAAAAGCGGTTCAAATTGGGGAATAGTCATGAGTATATATAGAATTCCGGTCGGCCAGGCATTTTTGCTATTGGGTTTAACGATGGTTTTTACCGGTTGCAGAGAAATTAAAAAGGAAAAAACGGAAGCTACGGAGACGGTAACCCTTTTCCAGGGAACATCTGATCGATTCATTACCCCATTGGGCAAGGAATTCGGTATTCCCGAGCCTTCCGAGAAAATGTTGACCCAATACGTAGAGGCGAAACAAGTCTATGAAAGCAATCCCAATAGCGCCGATGCCCTGATTTGGTACGGAAGACGGACCGCCTATCTTGGAAAGTATGAAGATGCCATTGCCTTATATTCAAAAGGAATCGAGAAATTCCCTGAGGACGCCCGTTTTTTCCGACATCGCGGACACCGATATATCTCCATACGGGAATTTGGCAAGGCAATCTCAGATTTGGAGAAAGCAAAAAACCTCATCGAAGGAAAGCCCAACGAAATTGAACCCGATGGGATGCCAAATGCCATGAACATTCCGGTAAGCACACTACACGGAAATATCTGGTATCATTTGGGTTTGGCGTATTATCTAGTACACGACTATGAAAAAGCATTTGATGCGTATCTAAACTGTAGGAAATCAGGAGAGCTGGATGATAATATAGTTTCAAGCACTCATTGGCTATATATGATACAACGCAGACTTGGAAACGAAACATTGGCAAATGAAATGTTGGAACCTATTACCGAAAAAATGGATGTAATTGAAAACCAAAGCTATTATGAACTTTGTAAATTGTACAAAGGATTGATTCCAATAGACTCCCTTCTACGAAACAAATCCGGAAATCCATCGAACGATGCGGTGGCCTATGGACTTTCTAACTGGTATTTTTATAATAACGAAAAAGAAAAAGCCAAAGAGATAATGTTGGATTTAGTGGATAGCCCCTCATGGAGTTCTTTTGGATATATAGCGGCGGAAAATGATTTGATAAATTACTTTGAAAAAATGAGACCGTAAAGCGAATCACATTGGGTTATGCAAAACTCAAATCACTATTTTTGCATGATAATATAGCGGATACAAAATGCGAAAAACAAAAATAGCCCCATCTCTACTTGCAGCGGATTTCGGAAATTTAAGGCGTGACGTCGAAATGGTTAACAATAGTGATGCCGATTGGCACCATATCGATGTCATGGACGGGGTTTTCGTTCCAAACATTTCGTATGGGATGCCCGTTATCAAAGCCATTCAAAAACATGCTACCAAACCCTTGGATGTACATTTGATGATTGTTGACCCTGACCGCTATATTAATACATTTGCTGAACTAGGAGCCTCTATCCTGACGGTTCACTACGAAGCATGTACCCATCTACACCGAACTATACAGGCGATTAAAGCAAAAGGGATGAAGGCTGGGGTATCTCTAAATCCACATAGTAATATCAATTTATTGGAGGATATCATCAACGATATTGATTTAGTATTGCTCATGAGTGTGAACCCTGGATTTGGGGGACAATCCTTTATCGATAACACCTATGTAAAAATTAAAGCCCTAAAAGAGCTTATCAATATAAAAAAGGCTACGGCCCTCATAGAAATCGATGGGGGCGTAACCTCAGAAAATGCCAAAAAACTAACCGAAGCTGGTGCCGATGTATTGGTGGCGGGCAGTTTCGTTTTTAAAAGTGAAAATCCGGCGCAAACAATTCTGGACTTGAAACGTGCGGCAGATGGAAACTACGAACAAAAGGTGGTCAATAATCGGTAAACGATATTGACCACCTTTATTTTTATCCTAAAAACTAATACTGCTCCAAGAGGTACTTTATCAAATCTGTAGTGGTCACGATTCCTACCAAGGTCTCTCCATCCACCACCGGTAGCGCATGAAATTCATTATGCGACAAGATTTCGGCCACTTCCTTGATCGTTGTATCGGAAGAAACACTCTTTAGATTCTTGGCCATCACCTGTGAAATGGTGAACATGTTGTAAACGATGGTCTCCACATCTGCATCTTCTTCGTAGGCACCATCGGCAAAACTTATGCGAAGCAAATCCGTCAAGCTCAACATCCCGATGATCCTATCCCCTTCCACAACCGGAATATGCCGGATATGGTGCTGTTTGAACAAGCGCTCTGCAGTTTCCAATTGATCATTGCTGTTCAACGTGATAATCTTTTTTGTCATAATGGTCGAAACGGGCACTCTATGTCTTAAACTCATAACTTTGGTTTTTAATTGTTACTTAAAGGTCGTTCAATTCGAATACTTAAAGCATGATAAAAATCATTTATAGAAAGGATTTTGCGACTTTTTCAATATCATTTCAAATCTTGTTTCTTATTTAAAATACCTAGTTTTGTACTTTTCAAAATTGAATTTTACTTCAATAAAATGGGCAGCATGGATTTGTTTAATATCGTAATCATTGGAGGAGGGCCAATTGGCATTGCCTGTGGATTGGAAGCCCAAAAAAAAGGATTATCCTACGTCATTTTGGAAAAGGGGCCTATTGTGAATTCCTTGTTCAATTACCCCGCCAATATGCAGTTCTTTTCCTCTTCGGAGAGATTGGAAATTGACGACATCCCATTTATCAGCAAAGAGGCCAAACCGAAGCGAGACGAAGCCCTGGAGTATTACCGAAGAATTGTAACTGCCAATAAACTCAACATACACTTATTTGAAAAAGTCCTTGATGTTCAAAAAGTTGCCGATACCTTTCAAGTAAGAACGAGCAAGGGTACCTATGAGGGCAAAAACGTTATCGTGGCCACAGGTTTTTATGATATTCCCAATTTACTGAACGTTCCGGGTGAGGATTTGGAAAAAGTAGCCCATTACTACGGAAGCCCACACTATTATGCCGGTCAAAAGGTAGCTGTAATAGGAGCCAGTAATAGTGCCATAGATGCGGCTTTGGAATGTTGGAGAAAGGGTGCGGAAGTTACGTTGGTCATAAGGGGGCCGGAAGTTGGTCAGCGCGTAAAGTATTGGGTACGGCCAGATATTATTAACAGGATCGAGGAAAAAAGTATCAAGGCGTATTTTAGTAGTACGGTGAAGGCCATCCATGAGGATTCCATAGAAATTAGCATCGAAAAAGGGGAGACCCAAAGTTTGCCCAATGATTTTGTACTGGCTCTTACTGGATATAAACCTAATTTTGAATTCTTAAAAATGTTGGGCATCCATATTTCAGAAGACGAGAAACGGCTACCGGAGTATAATCCGGAAACGATGGAAACCAATGTTAAAAATCTTTATTTGGCCGGTGTAATCTGCGGGGGGATGGAAACCCACAAATGGTTTATTGAAAATTCAAGAATACATGCCAAAATGATCGTTTCGGATATTTTGGATAAAAGGAAGTAAGTAATAAGATTACTTATTCAGACAGATTTTCTTCGTATTCAACTTCTTGTTGATTCATTCTTGCAAGCGAGGTAATTTGGCAAAGCGACTTTCCACGGGCGTTCCTTGCAAAAAATAGAGAGTTCAGTAGTTATTGCATACTAGCTATACCTACAATGCTCTGCGTTGAAAATAGTTCAAACAAAAAAACGCTCAAGCAAACTTGGCGTTTTTTCTTTTTGAACTATTTATTCGTGACCTCAAACGGACAGGGTTCTAACTTTTTGAAGGAAGATATTGAAACTATTATCAATAAATCATCTCAAATAGAAAGTGCTTGATTCTAATTCAACTAGAAGTTTTATGTTCAAAATAAGAGGAATGAGTTGATTCTAAAATAATTTTTTCTAGAAGCCTATTAATTGCTTTCGGTTTATGAGCCTAAAGTTAGGCGGAATGTTATATTGCGTGAGTTCTTACGTCGAACTCATGTTAAATAGAGCTATTTTTAATATTTTAATATATGAAATGAAAAACTTACTCTGTGGCATAGGAAAATCCAATATTCACGAAAATTTTATTCTGATAACCGAATATCCCTTTGAGCCTTCCTTTGCATATCCAGAAAAACGGATTAAAGCTGATGAGATCCAATCCATTTGTGTTGAATTCGGAATTTGTAAAATTTATGTTGCAGGTGATATTGTTTTTGTATCCTCAGAAAAGAAAGAGTGTTTGAAGAGATTTGCCGAGAATAATGATATCGTTTTATCTGAGCATAGCTGGAATTGGGATTGGATTTTGGAACCCTATCTCGACACGGAGTTTACGGCAGCAAATGAAAAATTAGTTCAGGAAAGACTACTCGAAAACGGAATCGAAAAAAAGGAAATTGACAAAATCCACACCGAAGTTGGTAAGCAGATGTACAAGTACAATTTTGATACTATGTTATGGGATTGGACCAGTTTAGGATTGGCAGATGTGCTATCTGCTATGCGAGCGAAATACAACAAGGAGAAATTTAGAGATTTTTATAAAAGGGCATTGGAAATAGATAGAAGAGGAAAAAACAAAGTGAATACCACTGGTAATGACAGTACAAAACTCTAGGTAATGTATTATTAGGCCGTTTAAAAGTTTAGAAATGTAAATCGTAAAGAAATGGCCTGTGAACACTTGAACGGGCTAGAAAAGTTCTTGTTTATAAACCGAATAATGTCTTTTTTTACGGGACTATCTCATAAAGTGTGTAAATAAAAAAATAGCGGGGGCATGCCCCCGCTATTTTTTTAACTTTAAATTTTCACACCATTATGAAGAACGAGGAATTATTCGACGACAATTTTTTTAAACAGTTCAAGACCGGTGACGAGCTCAACGGTTTTTTGAAGGCACTCCAAAAACGCGGCATC
>NZ_MDGL01000125.1 GCF_002742265.1 Maribacter sp. 4G9 | reverse complement strand
TATCTATTCCTAATTCCCTCGAAACATCTCCAACAGATCTTCCTTGCTGATTTTCTTTTAGAGCCTTGATAATTTGACTCTCGCTAAACTTGCTGTTTTTCATCGTGACAGTTTGAATTTAAAGTTAGTAAATTCGAATTATGAACTGTCCTATTTTTAGGGAAGCCTACAGTCCAAGGAACCTTTAGCTACCCTAAATCAAGATATTTTTCGTATTGATTCTTGTAATTGCCCAAACAGTTTTTTGTCACTTCGAGTGGAATCGCATCGCGATTTTGTATCGAGAAGCAGGACACGCTTAGTTAAAATTGTTCTCGATACGATTTTCTATCGAAAATCACTCGAACTGACATACCTGAGAATTTATAACTACCCCAAAGCCTGGGAAATATCCGCAATGATATCATCAATATGCTCCAAACCTACCGAGATACGCACCATACCTTCGGTAATGCCACTAGCGGCGCGTTCCTCTACGGATAGTTTGCTATGTGTCGTTGATGCAGGATGGGTGACAATACTTCGGGAATCCCCCAAATTTGCGGAGAGGGACAACAGTTTTATGGAATCGAAGAATGTACGTCCGGCTTCCAAGCCTCCTTTTACTTCAAAAGCGACCACACAACCGCCGGCCTTCATCTGCTTTTTGGCTACTTCGTATTTTGGGTGTGATTTTAAGAAAGGATATTTTACCCAGTTTACCTTGTCATGGCCTTCCAGAAACTCTGCCACTTGCAGGGCATTGGCACAATGCCGATCCACACGGACCGCCAGAGTCTCCAAGCTCTTGCTCAGCACCCAGGCATTAAATGGGGACAAAGCAGGTCCCGTAATTCTAGAGAATCGGTATACCTTGTCCATCAATTCCCTTTTCCCCACGGTAATACCTGCCAAAACACGGCCTTGACCGTCCATCAACTTGGTACCGGAATGAATGACCAAATCCGCCCCAAATTTAATCGGCTGCTGTAAATAGGGCGATGCAAAACAGTTATCGATGACCAACAATACATTGTGTTTTTTCGCTATCTGACCCAGCGCTTCCAAATCCAACACGTCCACCCCCGGATTGGTGGGTGTTTCCGCATAAATCAACTTGGTGTTTGGTTGAATAAGATCATCAATGGAATCCAAATCATGAACATCAAAATAGCTATGGGAAATGTTCCACTTTGGAAAAAAGTTATTGAACAGGGAATGGGTAGACCCAAAAATACTTGCTGCCGATACCACATGGTCCCCGCTATCCAACAAGGCTGCCAAGGTGGAGAATACGGCCGCCATGCCTGATGCAAAGGCAAAGCCCTGCTCGGCTCCTTCCATTTGGCACACTTTTTCCACGAATTCATTGGTATTGGGGTTGGAGTATCGGGAATAAATATTCCGCTCCTTTTCCTCTGCAAATGACGCCCGCATATCCTCCGCATCTTCAAAGACAAAACTAGAAGTGAGATACAGGGGAACGGAATGTTCCAAATTTTCCGTTCGTTTTAACTGCGTTCGTATGGCGTTCGTTTCGAATTTTTTATTGCTCATTACTTGTTCGTTCTTCGTTCTTGGTAGTTGGTTATTCGCTGTTGGTTGTTGGTTATTCGTTGTTGGTTTTTAGCTTTTAGCAAAGAAAAGTCTTTTCACTTTTCACTTTTCACTTTTCACTTTCCACTTTTCACTTTTCACTTTCCACTTTTCACTTTCCACTTTTCACTTTTCACTTTCCACTTTTCACTTTCCACTTTTCACTTTCCACTTTTCACTTTCCACTTTTCACTTTTCACTTTCCACTTTCCACTTTCCACTTTCCACTTTTCACTTTCAACTTTTAACTTTTCACTTTTCACTTTCCACTTTCCACTTTCCACTTTTCACTTTCCACTTTCCACTTTAAGAATTAACTTTTCTCCGCAATCCGTAATATATCCCCAAAAACTCCACGGGCGGTAACTGCGGCCCCTGCTCCGGCACCCTGAATCACCAAGGGGTTTTCCCCATAGGATTCCGTATAGATTTCAATAATGGAATCCGACCCCTTCACCTGCCCCAAAGCACTCTCCTTGGGAACGGAAACCAGTTTCACATCCAAGATGCCTTTCTCCTTTTGTAGATCTCCATGCAAATCGCCCACATAGCGCAATACATGGTAAGGTTTTTGGTTCTTTTTTATCTCGTTAAATGTATCGTCCAACACTTCCAGATTTTCCATAAAGAAATTCACATCGCCTTTTTCCAAGGTGGAGGGAATCAGATTTTCTATATTGATATCGGAAAATTCATTGCGCAGATCCAGTTCCCTAGCCAAGATCAATAACTTTCTACCCACGTCGTTTCCAGAAAGGTCTTCCCTTGGATCAGGTTCCGTAAAACCTTTTAATTTGGCATCCTTTAGAATAGACGAAAAGGAAGTGTCCACTTCTGAAAATGTATTGAAAATATAACTCAAGGACCCTGAAAAGACCCCTTTGATGCGGGTAATATTCTCTCCGGACAGGTGCAATAACTTAATGGTATCTATCAAGGGTAACCCCGCACCCACATTGGTCTCGTACAGGTATTGCTTTTGATGTTTGTCCAGCTCCTCCCGTAGCAATTGGTAATAATCGAACCCAAGAGTATTGGCAATCTTATTGGAGGAAACGACATCGAATCCGTTTTCCACAAAATCGAAATAGTGGGCCACAAAATCCTGACTGGCCGTATTATCGATTACGATCAGATTCTCCAAATGGTTGTTCTTGGCAAAATCGATAATATCCTTTACGACGTAGGATTTTCCCTTGCTGTTGATATCGGTCTTCCACTTTCCGCTTACTCCTTTCGCATTGAGCAAGACTTTACGGGAATTGGCAATGGCAAAGACCCTTAAGTCGATACCTTTTCGGTCCTCGATATTTTTGGCCGATTTTAAAATTTGGTCGATCAAGGTACCGCCAACATTTCCATGTCCGAATACCGCCAAATTGACTTTTTTACTGACCCCGAAAATCTGGCCGTGCATTACATTGACCGCTTTGGTCAAATCCGATTTCCTTACGACCAAACTCACGTTCTTTCCCGATACCGTATTGTTGAACAACAACGGTACGATCTGGTTTTTGATTAGGGCGTTAAAGGGTTTGTGAAAGGTGCTCAAATCCTGGCCCACCACGGAAATGACCGAAACATCGGCAACGACCTTGATCATGTTGATATCCTGACTCTGGAAATCGCTCGAAAATTCGTTTTCCAAGGCGCGCTTGGCACGCTCCGCTTTGTCGCGCTTCACCACCAAACCAATACCCCGTTCGGAGGATCCTTGGGAAATAATACTTACGCTGATATTGATAGCTTCCAAGGTCTTGAAAATACGGGCATCTATCCCCACCTTCCCCAACAGTCCGCGTCCCTCCAAATTGATCAAGGCAACATCCTCAATTACCGAAATGGACCGGATACCCTCCTTACTGGACTTGGCACTGATCAGTGTACCCTCATTATCGTCGTTATAGGTGTTTAAAATCCGCAGAGGAATATTTTTCTCAATCAATGGAATAATGGTCTTGGCATGCAAAATCGTGGCTCCAAAGTTGGCCATCTCATTCGCCTCCGCATAGCTCAGGTTACTGATACGCTTGGCTTCCTTCACATAATCTGGATTGGCTGTAAAAATACCATCCACATGCGTGTAATTTTGTAACTCTTCGGCATCCAGGAAATTGGCCAAAAGTGCGGCACTATAATTACTGCCGTTCCTTCCCAAGGTAGTGGTTTCCCCCTCTTCCGTGGCCGCAATAAATCCTGTAATCACCGGTACGGCATCATGGGGCAGTTCAGAAAACTTCAACAATACCTTTTCCTTGGAAACATGCTCCATCACCTTGGCATCGCCAAAAGTGGCATCGGTGGTAATCAATTCCCGTGAATCCAAAAAACGGGCATTTACGCCTTTGCCTATCAGGAGTTTGGTCACCAATTTTGCCGAAATCAACTCGCCATGGGCCAACACCTCATCCTTGATCTTGGCGCTGTAATCTCCCAAGAGGGATACTCCCTCGAACAATTTGGCCAAGCCTTTGAATTCCTTGGATAAATTTACGTTTCCGTAGGTATGTTGCTGGTAGCTTTCCAAAGCCTCGAAGTCCTCTTTATAAGGCTTTCCTTTTGAAGCCTTTTCCAGAATACTTTCCAGTTGGTCCGTTGCTTTTTCACGTGCCGAAAGTACTACGGCAATATTTTCCCCGGACTTTACCTTGGTGGCGATTACATCCAACACACGTTCCAAACCTTCACCATTGCTCAGGGATTTTCCGCCAAATTTCAAGACTTTTACCTTGCCCGATTTACCATTCGCATTAAATATGGAATGGAGCAGTTTCTCCATTTGCTCAAACTCGATCAGGAAGGCATCATGTCCGTGAAGCGATTGAACTTCACCATAGGTCACATTGCTATTGGCCTGCGCCAATTGCTTAAAAGTATCCTTGTTTTCTTTCGCCGTAAAAAACAGGTCGGAATCCACTCCAACAATATGAATATTGGTATCGCTATTTTGTAGTTTGATGAAGTTCTCCTCCCCGTTTCGGGTAACATCAATGGTTTTCAGCAACTGGTTCATCAGCTTATAGGCCGATAATTGAAAACGCTCCTGCAACTTTTCACCATGATGCATCAACCAGCTTTCCACATTGAATACCTGAAGCGCCTCGTTGGTACTTCGTTTAAACCGTTCCTTAAAAGACTCCGGTGTGCGATAACATAACATGGCATGCATACGCGCATCGTGGACCGGTTGCTTGGAATTTACCAAGAACTGCTCTTGGATCTGGCAATTGGCGATAAGCCAGTCGGTCGATTTCCAGTCGGACGCCACAGGCACCAAATGCTCCGTTAAATTAGGGTCGATGGCCGCCATTTCCCAGGCAATTCCACCACCCAATGAACCCCCAATAATGGCAAAAAGTTTTTGGATTTTTAATTTTTCCAATCCCAGAAGGAAAATCCGGGCGATGTCTCCCGCCACAAAATCCTTATAATTTTCAATGACAAACTTATCATATCCGTTTCCGGGGATGTTAAAACAAAGGATGGTATACTTTTTTGTATCGATACATTTTCCCTCACCGATCAACGCGGACCACCAACCGTTTTCACCCGTAACGTTCGAATTGCCCGTTAGGGCGTGGTTCACCAAAATAATGGGTGCCGTATGGAGCTTGGCCCCGAAGAGTTCATAGGACAGCTCAATATCCTGGGTCACTCCAGATAGGGTCGTGTACTCCTTTATATGTAAATGATGTAGCATAGGATGCCAAAATTATTAATTATCAGTGGTTTGCCGTACAATACCGCTACTCTTTTATGCCTTGATTTGGGCCGCGGCAAAAGCGTGTTCCAAATCGGCCTTTAAATCGTTTATATCTTCCAAGCCTACGGAAAGTCGGATCAAATCCTGACCTACGCCCGCACTCAGTTGTTGTTCTTCCGTCAACTGCTGATGGGTTGTACTCGCCGGATGGATGATCAAGGATTTGGTGTCTCCAATGTTTGCCAGAAGCGAGAATATTTTGGTAGCGTCCGTCACGTTTTTGGCCGCTTCAAAACCTCCTTTGATACCGAAAGTGACCAAACCACTTTGCCCTTTGGGCAAGTATTCCTGTGCCAAATCATAATACTCGTCCCCTTTAAGACCCGGATATTTTACCCAAGCGACTTCATCCCTACTTTGTAGCCATTCTGCAAGCTCTAAGGCATTTGCGCTATGCTGTTTGATACGCACGGGTAAGGTTTCCAATCCTTGTATAATTTGAAAGGCATTGAACGGGCTTAAAGCCCCACCAAAATCCCTTAGACCTTCTAAAATCAATTTAAAGGTAAAGGCCGCGGCTCCCAAGGCTTCATGATACACCAAACCGTGGTAACCTGCCGATGGTTCGGTAAATTCCGGAAATTTCCCATTGGCCCAATCAAACGTACCGGCATCGATGATGGCACCGCCCAATGACGTTCCTTGTCCGCCGATATATTTGGTCAAGGAGTGAATTACCAAGTTGGCCCCATGCTCGATTGGATTCAATAAAGCCGGTGTAGCAACGGTATTGTCCACAATAAAAGGAACTCCCGCGGCCTTGGCCTCTTTGGATATCGCTTTTAAATCCAACACATCCAACTTTGGGTTACCCAAGGATTCCACAAAGATGGCCCGGGTATTTTCCTTTACCGCTTTTCCAAAGTTCTCTGGATTGGAGGCATCTACAAAGGTGGTGTGAATTCCTAAACGAGGTAGTGTTACATTGAGAAGGTTAAACGTACCCCCGTACAAGCTACTGGAGGCTACGATATGATCTCCTGATTTTAAAAGGGTCAAAAGTCCGGTAGAAATTGCTGCCGTACCAGATGAAAACACCACCGCACCAACACCACCTTCCACAGCGGCCAAACGGTCCTGAAGAATCTGGTTGGTAGGATTGTTCAAACGGGTGTAGATAAACCCTAATTCCGCCAAGGAAAACAAGTTCGCGGCATGCTCCGTGTTATTGAATACATAGGATGACGTCTGATAAATAGGTACGGCACGTGTTCCACCGGTTTGCGTTGTGTCGTGCCCAGCATGCAAAGCGTTTGTTGCTAATTTTTGATCACTCATGATTTTTGTTTTTTAATAGTTAAGCCCAATTCCAATATGGGACGTGAAAAATGATTAAAAAAGCCAAACCCCAACCCGCCGACATTGCGATTAGGTAAAATCAAATAAGTTATAAGAAAGTGAAATCGATGAAATTTCGATGACTGTTATCCTTCCCCTAAGGGTAGAATGTAGCACCTTCTTGATTCCGACAAATATCGGGAGAACAAGGGTTGCTAAGGCTTCAAAGGGTCCAATCCCTCCACCTTTCTTGATAACTATTCAATACGTGTTTGAACTTAGTGGATGCAAATATAAGGGGTGAATGTTTTAAAATCCTAATCAAACCATAAAAATTAACAAAACCCTAGTGAAATGATAGGTTTTAAGCAATCTCCCCGATTTGGCAAAACTAAAAAATGGCTCCTCCCTTTGGAAAAGGGAGGTGGCGCGATACGCAGTATCGGGTCGGAGGGATTGAAAAAATCATACAAAAACCCAATCTCCCTGATTCGGAACAACCGAATCACCCCTCTTTGGAAAAGAGGGGAGCTTGTTATTATTACTGTAGGCAAAAAAAAAGCTTATTTATCCCAGTTCCAGAAAAAAGCTCCTCCCTTTGGAAAAGGGAGGTGGCGCGATACGCAGTATCAGGTCGTAGGGATAGAAAATTTAGAACCAAAAAGTCAATCTCCCCGATTCAGCCAAGCTGAATCACCCCTCTTTAAAGAAGAGGGGTGCTTTTTTGTATTTTTAACTATGGCGAATAAACACCATAACCGCAAGGAATTTTTAGACAGAAGAAAAGAGCTTAGAAAAAATCTGACTCCTGCCGAAGCTTTTCTTTGGAAACATCTCAAGGCAAAACAATTGGAAAGCAGAAAATTCCATAAACAACATAGCATCGATTGGTATATTGTCGATTTTTATTGCCCTTCCGAAAAGTTGATCATTGAATTGGATGGCCAAGTTCACATGAATCCCACTGCACAAGAATATGACGAAAAACGCACCGAACACATTGAGAATCTTGGTTTGAAGGTAATCCGATTTGAAAACAAAATGGTGTTTGAAAATTTACCATCCATACTAGAAGAAATTAAAAAAAACTTTACAAGCTCCTCCCTTTAGAAAAGGGAGGTGGCACGATACAGAGTATCGGGTCGAAGGGATTGAAAAAATCAAACTCAAAACCAATCTCCCCGATTCCGCAAAGCCGAATCACCCCTCTTTTAAAAAGAGGGGAGCTTGTTATTATTACTGTAGGCAATAAAAAAAGCATATTTAACCCAGTTCCAGAAAAAAGCTTCTCCCTTTGGAAAAGGGAGGTGGCGCGATACGCAGTATCGGGTCGGAGGGATTGAATTACTTCAACACCGTAAACTCGATTTTAGAATCCGTAAAGACCGTATGCGTCTGGGTTTTAAAATCGGCTTCGTCCGCCTCAAAGATGTTATCAACATAGGTCTGAGGGTTTAAATCTATGAGGGGAAACCAGGTACTCTGCACTTGGACCTGCAACTTGTGCCCTTTTTTTATAGTGTGAAAAACATCCTGTAGCTTAATGTTGACTGCTGTTTTTTGATTTGGCACAAAAGGTTCCGGGTTGGAGAAGCTATTCCTGAACCTTCCCCGTAGTACCTCGCTACGCACCATCAAATGGTAGTTGCTCATCTTTAAATGGTCCTGCATATCCTCGTGATTTTCCGCATCGGCTGGGTGCACATCTATTACTTTTACGATCCAATCGGCAGCCGTTCCCGTGGTGGCAACATTCAAATTCGCCATAATGTCGCCTGCCAATGTCAAATCCTCTTCCATCACATCGGTTTCGAACACCAATACATCAGATCTTCTGGAGGCAAAGCGCTGGTCGTCCGTCATATATTTTCTTGGGGTAAAAACGGATTTGATATCCTCGGAATAGGGAACCGGTTTTTTGATATCGCTAACAAATTGAATCCCTGTTTCGCCTTTCTTCTCAGTGGTCAATTCCTGATTATCGGACAGGTACATATCCTGTTTTACCACCCCTTCAGGGGGCCAGGTATCATATTGTTTCCACTCCTTTCTCCCCGAGTCGAACACATAGGCTTCGGGCAATCCACTGTTCATATCCCCATCGCCCTTTAAAAAATGATGAAAGAATTTGGTCTCTAAATTTTCTTGGAAAAATTCAGAGATACCATCGCCAAAATAATAATTACCAACTAGGTTCTTACCCCTACTTCGTGCCCATCCGCCATGGTCCCAAGGTCCAAAGACCAAAGTGTTGTAGTTGTCCTTGTTATATTTTTCAATAGTCTTATAAGTTTCCAAGGGGCCGTATAGATCCTCAGCATCAAATTCCCCGGCAACTACCATTGTGGCCACGTGGCTCTTAACATCCTTTAAGTGCTGAATTAACCCTCTACTTTGCCATAATTCATCATAATTGGGATGCTCCTTTAGTTCGTTCCAAAAAAAGTCGTCCGTTTTACCGTCAACCGACATCCGTGGCGTATCCCCGGTTTCATATTCAAAAAACCTATCGAGATTTTTTAACGGTCCGGCATCCAAGAAAAATTGATATTGATCTTCAGTTCCTAAATCCGGCAAGGTGTACCACGCCGTGTCAATAGGCCGGTCCCGGTTGGGCCTGGGCGTACCGAACAAACTGGTTGCCCTAAAATAGCTTAGCAGATATGCTCCATTATGATGAAAATCGTCAAAAAAGAAATCCCCTATACTCGCTTGTGGGGAAGCCGCCTTTAATGCCGGATGCGCATCCACTGTGGCGTAGGTGGAGTAAAATCCGGGATAGGAAATACCCCAGATACCTACCCTTCCATTGTTATTTTCAACATTATTGACCAACCATTCTATAGTATCATACGTATCCGAACTTTCATCCACATCCTGATCTGAAGTTTTATTGGGAATATAGGCCCTCATGTTTTCATAATGCCCTTCGCTCAACCATCTTCCTCGGACATCCTGATATACCACAATGTACCCATCCTTCATCATATGCTTATTTGGCGCAATGGCTTCCTTAAACTGGTCCTCTCCATAGGGCATTGAGCTGTATGGAGTACGTTGCATGATAATAGGATATTTTTTTGAGGTATCCTTGGGGGAATAAATGGTGGTGTGCAACTTTATGCCATCACGCATTTCAATATCCACCTCTTTTTTGGTATAGTTATCGGCAACATAGGTGCTACCCACCTCTGCAGTTTCCGTAGTTTGAACTTCCTTTTTGCAAGATTGTACAAGGGAAGTAATAATGAACAGCGTCAATAGATACTTTAAGGTAGATTTCATCATAATTGAATTAATTGTCTTTAAAGCTAGGAAAGAATGGTTACTCCTGAAAATAAAAAGGAGCCATATATGGCTCCTTTTCGTAAATAGTATTGAAAATTTGTTATAGCCCGAATGCAACTTTTACATCATCAACCATATCTAATTTCTCCCAGGTAAACAACTCCACCTCCATTTCAACCCGACCATTATAAGGGGATTCGAAAACTTTTACCACTTTTTTGGATTCCTTGCCCATGTGACCGTAAGCAGCGGTTTCTAAATAAATCGGGTTTCTAAGCTTTAGGCGTTCCTCGACCGCAAAAGGTCTTAAATCGAACAATTGCCTTACTTTTTTTGCAATTTCGCCGTCGCTCAAATTGACATTGGACGTTCCATACGTTTCAACAAAAATGGACGTTGGCTCTACCACACCAATGGCATAACTTACCTGGACCAAAATTTCATCGGCCACTCCGGCAGCGACCAAATTTTTTGCAATATGTCTTGCTGCGTAAGCAGCACTACGGTCTACCTTACTAGGATCTTTACCACTGAACGCTCCACCGCCATGGGCTCCCTTACCTCCATAGGTATCCACGATAATCTTTCTACCGGTAAGCCCCGTATCCCCATGAGGGCCACCGATAACAAATTTTCCGGTAGGGTTGATGTGATAGGTAATCTGATCATTGAACAATTTCTGGATATCCTCAGGCAATTGCGATTTTACCTTGGGGATAAGAATGGAGATAATATCGGATTTTATTTTCTTCAACATCGCCTCATCATTGCTATCAAAGGCATCGTGTTGGGTGGAGACTACAATGGTATCGATACGTTGCGGCACATTCTCATCAGAATACTCAATGGTAACCTGGGCCTTGGCATCTGGCCGTAAATAGTTGATTTCCTTACCATCCCTGCGCAGTTCCGCCAAGGTGTACAAGATTTTATGGGATATGTCCAAGGCCAAGGGCATGTAGTTATCCGTTTCATTGGTCGCATAGCCAAACATCATACCTTGATCACCGGCACCCTGTTCCTCTTTGGAGCCTCTGTCCACACCTTGATTAATGTCTTGGGATTGTTCGTGAATAAGGGAGATGACTCCGCAAGAATCACCACTAAATTGGTATTCCCCTTTTGTATATCCTATTTTATTGATGACCTCCCGGGCAATGTTCTGCACGTCCAAATACGTGTGACTCTTTACCTCTCCGGCCAACACTACTTGCCCAGTGGTTACCAAAGTTTCACAAGCTACTTTACTTTCTGGGTCGAACGCCAAAAAATGATCTAACAGGGCATCGCTTATTTGGTCCGCTACTTTGTCCGGATGTCCTTCACTTACGGATTCTGATGTAAATAAATACGCCATTTCTTCTTTTATTTAAAAACAAGGATTTGAAAGTTGTGTGTACTAAAGGAGGTATTGCTTTCTCTTGAAGAGTTGTCAAACACTGTTGACACAAAACTGCTTTAGCATTTTTAACGAGGTTGCAATCAGTCAAATCCTTCCTCTTTGTTTTGGGCAAAAGTATAAAAATAGTTTCTTTTTGAAGTCTTTTACTTTCTTTTTGTGTATCCGATTCTAGGCCAATGAATCTATTGAAATATTGCTGGTATTTCAACTACTATTTTTTCTAAAAGTTAATATACTTCGTATATTGTACGCTACAACTTTTTCATAACAACTAACCGCTAAATACAACCAAAATGCACATTGCCGTAGCAGGAAACATTGGAGCAGGTAAAACCACATTGACAAGATTATTGGCCAAACATTACAAGTGGGAAGCGCATTTTGAAGACGTTGTGGACAACCCGTACCTGGATGATTTTTACACCCAGATGGAACGCTGGAGCTTTAACCTACAAATCTATTTTCTAAACAGTAGGTATAGACAGATCGTGCAAATAAGGGAAACAGGTAAGGATGTTATACAAGATCGTACCATTTACGAGGACGCCCATATTTTTGCCCCAAACCTTCATGCCATGGGCCTAATGACCAATAGGGACTTTAAAAATTATTCCAGTCTCTTTGAATTGATGGAATCCTTGGTTGAGCCTCCAGAACTCCTTATTTATCTAAGAAGTTCCATTCCAAATCTGGTCAAACAAATCCATAAAAGAGGCAGGGACTACGAAAACAGTATTTCCATTGATTACTTAAGCCGATTAAATGAACGCTATGAAGCGTGGGTTCACGGATACGATAAGGGTAAGTTGCTTGTCATTGATGTAGACGAAATTGACTTTGTAGACAAGCCCGAAGATTTGGGGAGGGTCATCAATAAAATTGATGCCGAAATCAACGGCCTATTTTAATACTTATAGAAAACCATGTTTTTTGGCATGGTCAATGGCCTCCTCTGTTTTGTTTACCATTAAAAAGGGAATGTTTTTATAGGCGGCGAACAAATTGGATACCCTGGCCATCCTACGGCCATCCGAGACACTTCTTAAATAAATCGCCTTAACCCGGTTCGGGAACATTTTTGAGATTTCAATATAAATATCTGCGTCCTTCTCGCCGCTATCACCGATCAGTATAAATGAAAGTTCAGGATACGTAGTAAAGATTCCTATAATTTCCCTTTGTTTCTGTGGCTTCTCATCCCTTTTTCTTCGGGTAAAGCTGGACATAGTTCGTAGCAAAATCGGCCCTTTGGGAAAATTGTTGGTTTTAAGGAAGAGCTCCAAATATCTATACAGGTTCCATGGGCTATGGCTAACATAGAAAATAGGGTTCGCTTCCTCCCCTGTTCTGCCGCAATGCAGCTGATGATAAAAGTTGGCCGCCCCTTCCAAAGGTTTTCTACTGGTAGCCCTTTTAAAAATGGTATTGATGATTACCTTCCATTTGAGGGAAGAGACCACTCCCGTATGCAGGATGGTATCATCAATATCGCTGATTACTCCAAAACTGGCCGTATTACTTGGAATCAGCATCTCCCCGGGAAATCGATTTTGGTTCAAAATTTCCCTTTTTAGTTTCGTATCCAAAAAAGAAATCTCAAATTTCACCCATCCCTCCCCATTCTTATATTGGGACAGACTATCCACCTTCTCGTTCACCAAATAATATCCTTCATGGTCCGTCTTACCTTGAAGCGTTATTTGGCCACCAATGGTTATTTTGATTGGCGTATTTTTAATCTCATCGGTCTCGAAACGTTTCCAGGTATTTATCAAAAGTTTGAAGGCCCCCTTGTGTCCAAGGTCGACATTCTCATCTTCCAAGGCCCTACCACGGACGTAAAATCTATCCGAAGTTCCATACCCATTAAAAGCTATGATCTGTAACTTATCTTTTTTAAAAAGTCCCATACAATCAAAAATACGATCATTTTCAGTTTGATTTACAGAAAGCAACATAAAAATGGAGCGTTAGCTCAGCCAAAGGTCACGATTACTCAATGCCCATTTTGGGTCCGAATTAAATGGTATAGTTTTAAATCAAAGTAAAATTTAAGTGTAAACAGGCTTGCACCACGAAAGCCACAAATTTTAAAAAAATGAAACCAAAAAAGAACCCAGAAAAGGACCTCAACAAAAAAAGTAGCTTATTCTTTGTATTTGGACTTTTACTCGTTTTAGGACTTGCGCTAATTGCCCTAGAGTGGAAAAGCTATGAACCTAAATCTATTTATGATGTTAGCATGAATTCCTCTCCAAATGAAATAGAGGAAGAACCGGTAGAGATTTTCAAGGTTGAACAGCCCAAAATCAAACAAGTGCTTCCTCCGGAAATAAAGATTGAGGAAGATGATGTGGAAATTATTGAAACCGAAATATTATCCACCGAAGTAGATACGGATACTGAAATTCTTGAAGTAGACGACATTATCATAGATGACATAGATGAACCTGTAGAAGTCAACTGGATTACCATTGAGGAAGTTCCCATTTTCCCGGGATGTGAAAATGCCAAGGATAAAAGAGCGTGCTTTAATGAAATGATGCAAAAGCACATCCAAAAAAACTTCAGATATCCCGAACTCGCCCAAGAAATGGGAATTCAAGGTAAGGTAAATACCATGTTTGAAATAAAGGTTGATGGCTCCATTGGTACCATCCAAAAAAGAGGGCCCCATAAAATTTTGGAGGAGGAAGCTACCCGTATCCTAAATAAATTACCCATGATGACTCCGGGACAACAACGCGGAACACCTGTTAAGGTCTCTTTTAGTATTCCCATTAATTTTGTACTTCATTAGGAAATAAAAAAGGGCTTACCGTTTCCGGTAAGCCCTTTTTTAAATATGATTATTGTTCAAGAAGAATTTTTATTGGATTTTCTCCTCAACTTTCTCAATCTGAACTTTAACACCTTCATTAGCAATATTAAAAGCCTCGATTTTAGCTTTTACTTCTTCTTCAGTTCCTTCAAAAACTTGCTCGGAAATAGATTCCTCGCCATTGTTGGAAATAGTAGTTATTACAGTTGCCTTAAAGATCCCCGCATCACTTTTCTCCATATTCACCTCAACCTTTTTTTCAATTTGTTTTGAAACAACCTCAGTGGCGACCTTTGTTTCGTTATATGCTGTCATACTATCGCCGCTCATAGCAATACTAGGTGCGATTACCAAAGCAACAACAGACATTAACTTTAAAAGGATATTCAAAGAAGGACCGGAGGTATCCTTGAACGGATCACCAACCGTATCACCAACTACGGCAGCTTTATGGGCATCCGTACCTTTACGGCCATCACTCTCTATAGTCTTTTTGGCATTATCCCAAGCTCCACCTGCGTTCGATTGGAATATAGCCATTAAAACACCGCACGTAGTGACACCTGCCAAAAGACCTCCCAACATTTCCGCTCCGCCAATAAAACCAACGGCAACGGGAACGGCAATCGCCAATAAACCTGGCAAAACCATTTCCTTAATGGAAGCTTGTGTTGAGATAGCAACACACTTATCGTATTCTGCAACTCCATCGGCAGCATCAAAAATTGCACGTTGTTCCGGTGTAGCTTTGCTCATATCAGAATCTACAGACCTCATTACTTCCAATGCAGCCTTCAATTGGGGAATATCCCTAAATTGGCGACGTACTTCTTCTATCATGGCCATAGCGGCACGACCTACTGCATTCATTGACAATGCCGAAAATACAAAGGGCAACATACCCCCAACCAATAGACCGGCCATAACCGTTGGCTTGGAAACATCGATAGCCGTTACATTCGCAGTTTGCATGAAGGCGGCAAAAAGGGCCAAAGCCGTTAATGCGGCAGAAGCAATGGCAAATCCTTTACCAATAGCAGCGGTTGTATTTCCTACGGCATCCAATTTATCCGTACGTTCCCTTACTTCGCTTGGAAGCTCGGCCATTTCGGCAATTCCTCCCGCGTTATCAGAAATGGGCCCATAAGCGTCCACGGCCAACTGTATCCCAGTATTTGCCAACATACCTACCGCAGCAATCGCAATACCATAAAGTCCGGCAAAATGATGTGAAATCAAGATGGCGGCAGCAATCAAAAGAATAGGAAACATGGTTGACATCATACCAACGCCTAGTCCGGCGATAATATTAGTTGCTGCACCTGTTTCGGATTGACGAACAATGGCATTTACAGGTTTTGTTCCTGTTCCAGTATAATACTCCGTAACCTTCCCAACTGCTAGACCCGCAACAAGACCTGCCAATACGGCTATAAAAACTCCTAAGGAACCGTACTCTACACCACCAAACGTCCAGCTTTCAGGTAGCATATTGGTTATAATGAAATAACAAGCGACCAACATCAAACCTGCAGATCCAAATTCTCCAATATTTAAAGCGGTTTGTGGGTTTCCACCATCCTTTACCCTTACGAAGAATGTTCCTATAATGGACATAATAATTCCAACGGCGGCCAATACCAATGGAAGATAAACCGCACCCAAACCATCAAAAGTACTTTCAAAGGCAGGAATTTGCACAAATGCGGCACCCAATACCATGGTTCCTATAATAGAACCTACATAGGATTCGAACAAATCTGCTCCCATACCGGCAACATCACCAACGTTATCACCAACGTTATCCGCAATAGTAGCGGGGTTTAAGGGGTGATCCTCAGGAATACCGGCTTCTACTTTACCAACCAAATCGGCACCAACATCCGCGGCTTTCGTATAGATTCCACCTCCTACACGAGCAAACAAGGCAATGGAAGAAGCACCCAAGGAAAAACCCGACAATACGTTAAGCACTTCACCTAAGGACCAACCTTGCCCACTATAAATCATAAAAAGACCACTTAGACCAAGTACTCCCAATCCTACAACACCAAGTCCCATAACGGCGCCACCGGCAAAAGCTACTTCAAGGGCTTTTCCTAGCGAAGTCCTAGCGGCCTGAGTAGTTCTAACGTTTGCTTTGGTTGCCACCTTCATTCCAATGAAACCGGCCAAAGCGGAACATATTGCACCTACGATGAAGGAAACAGCTACCATTCCATTTGATCCTACCTCATTACTGCCCTTAAAAAACAATAGAACTGCCACAGCAGCCACAAAAACGGCCAATATTTTGTATTCGGCCTTTAAAAAGGACATTGCCCCATCAGCAATGTTTTTGGCTATTCTCGCCATTTTTTCATTACCCACTTCTTGTTTGGATACCCAAGCACTTTTAATGAATACGTACAGAAGGGCCAAGCCACCAAAAGCAGGTAAAAATTTTACGATTAATTCCATTTGATTAGTTATTTTTTTGTGGCTGCTAAAGTAGTAAAATAGAATATAATAAAAAAAGCCCCCTTAATTATATTAAAAGGGGGCTTTGACTTCCTAAAAAATAGCTAAATCATAAAGGTGCGCTTATCCTTGTGCTCGCTTTCCTGATACCGTTTTACACACTCCTGATAAATTTTTATGGCTTCTTCATGATTGCCCCAGCCGCCGGTATCGACCTTCTTTTTTTCCAAGTCTTTATATACTTGAAAGAAATGTTCTATTTCCTTAAGCCTATGCGGATTTAAATCGCTGATATCGTCCCTCTTGCTCCAAATAGGATCGGATACAGGAACACAGATAATTTTTTCATCGGGTCCTTTTTCATCGGTCATATGAAAAACACCAATAGGCTTAACTTCCATGACCACCATGGGAAAGGTAGGTTCCGTTCCAAGAACCAATACGTCCAAGGGATCTTTATCCAAGGCCAAGGTCTCCGGAACGAATCCATAATCGCCTGGGTACATCATTGATGAAAAAAGCGTTCTATCGAACCTGATCTTATGCAGGGTAAAATCATATTCATATTTATTCCTACTCCCTTTGGGAATTTCGATCAGTACATCAAATGTTACGTCTTTTTTTTTGGCCATGTCTGTGTTTATAGTAATTACTTTTATTTATGAAACGAAACCTATTTCCGATAATTGCCTTGGCAAATCAAAAACTAAAACCAAAAGATCCGGTTATACCAAAGGGCCTGGCATTGGGATTGTCCAAGTAGTTGCCCCTAAAGTTAAAGTCGATTCTAAAAATCCTAAATATATTCCCTACTCCAATGGAGTATTCATAATATATTTTTTCCGAGGGCGCCCTTAAGGGCGTATTTAAAGATGCAGGGGCACTTAGGGCTATATTCCCTTCCGATAGACTTCCCCATACACCTCTTAACCCCAGAATTTCCCTCAGGTTCAATTTACGTAAAAAAGGTATCCTGGAAAAGAGCCGTCCATTAAAATTATGCTCCAAATGTACCGATGCATAGGTATCGGTCACAAATTCGTAGAAGTCCAAATTGGGAAACGTACCATAATTGGTGAAAAAGGTCTGGTTGCCAGGAACCACGCTCAAGAGTCCCAAAGGAACCTCACCAAAGGTCTTGCCCAATTCCACAGTGCTCATCAATCTACCAAAACCGCCCAATTGCCAGGGTTGACTGTAGGAAAACTGTAACTTCTGATAGTTAAAATCACTGTCTAGTACACCATCCGTACCCTTTGTATAATTGAGCAATAGGGTGCTGTAGGTATCGTTGACATCCCGCCTTTCCACACCATAGCCTATCGTTTTTTTACCGGGCGTGTATATTAAGAGGGTATTAAAATCAAACTGTCTTATTTCGGAGGAAACGCCGGTAGTGGATTCTGGGTCTATAAAGTCCAAACTAAAATCATTGGGGAGCGCGGAACTAAGCGTCCTAAAGGTCCCGCCCAAGGAAATCCTAAAATTTGTAACGGGTTCTATCTCAAAATTTAACGCACTCAGGTTTATGTTGGTCAACCTATTGTTGGCTCCTACGGTCAATAGCGAGGAGGAGGCTATACTACGACCCAAAACGTCACGGGTGGCCGTAAGGCTAACTCCCAATTGTTCAATATCCCGACGGTTCCCACCCGAAATTATCAAGCGGGTCTTAGGTTCAACAAGAAACTTGCCGCTGAATCCGTGTTTCACTTTTTGATCGGTAAAACCGTACGCCATGTACCCCTCTAATCGCCACATATCGTTTTGGCCTCTATAGGTCCTTGCTCCCAACCTAAGCCGTGGACCTTCGGCGGGATTGAACCCAAATACATCATACACATTGCCAATATCCAAATCCCACTTGTCAATTTCAACATATCCAGACCCTAAAATACTGACCAAATTATAATAGGATTTAAACTTTGGGACCGTCTTCAAGGTATCCAACAAGGTATAAATTCCGGCCTCATCTTTATTTAGGGATTCCAGCCGGTTCTTTTCCCAAAAGGCATCGTCCTGCACTATTAAATTAATATCCAATGGGTTTAAGTCCTTTCGGTAAAATTCTTTGGGTCTTTTGTTATCAAATTCATAGTTGTCATAAACGGTTGTCCGTTTACCATAAACGCCTCTGGAAGTTTCCTTTTTTTGGAAACTGAAATCGCTCAACATATAGTCGCGCTTTAAAAGAAAAAGGGAATCATTGACCACTTCAAAATCCTGCTCGATATAAATCTCCTTCACCCAGTTGATATTGGCACTTTTGGTGACTTCCAGGTTAATGTTCTTTATGGCCCACGTGGAATCGTTTACCCAAAAATCTCCCTTAAAGGTCAGTTCATTCTTTCTCCTGGGATAATACACAATATTATAGCACCATTTGTTATCTATGTAGGCACTATCACGAAGGGCATAATTATAGGTATCGATTCCTGTTCTGGACAGGGGGCTTGTAAAGCTTTTATCAAAAAACTTTAGGTAATTATCGTATATATCATAACTCTGGTAGAGATCTTTTACAAAGGCTATAATAGCCTGATTGTTCTCAAAACCAGAATTTTTGTTGCCCAATATGTCTTCCTTCTCCTCATTTAGGACATTATCGCCATATACTTTGGAAAAAGTTTCGTTCAAAAAGATGGGAAGATAGGTTTTACCGGTAATCCTTGATGTATCCAAATCCTGGAAAACAAACTCCAGCCCTTTAAAAATCTTACGTTTCATCAAGGCACTGTCTATGGTGTTCAAATCGAATTCCACCTTCTCATATTTATCAAAGGCGTATTGGTTAAATTTTCGGATGCCATTTTCCCGTTTCTTGGCCCATATTTTTCGTAGGATATCCACGGCAGGATTGTTCTTTTTGGATTGCTTGCCTGATATTAGCACCACCTCGTTCAATTGTTCCGCGGCTTCGGCAAGGGTAATTTCCATATCATAGTTCACTCTGGAGGCAAGTGTAATTTCCCTGTTCTCATATCCTATAAATGATATGACCAGGACATTATGGATATTGTCCGACTCCATATAAAACCTGCCGTTGTCATTTGTAATGGTGCCTTCCGTGGAACCTTTAAAAAGAACGTTGGCAAAGGCAACGGGTTCTCCGTTTTCATCCGTTACAAGACCCCCTACCTTGGTTTGGCCCAGAACACCTACGGTAAATAGCAGAAAAAAATGGAAAAAGAATTTATTCATGTACAAGATCTTCCCTTAAGCCTCTCAGCAAATAACGTACCAATAAAAAAGCTTCTTCAACACATTGGTCGAAGAAGCTAAGGTACCTTTACATTATGTCTTAATTACTTATATAACACTTTTTTAACGGCCTTGATCACATCTTCGTGATTGGGCAGCCATTCCTCCAACAATACAGGGGAATACGGTGCTGGAGTATCTGCCGTATTGATTTTTATGATGGGAGCATCCAAATAATCAAAGGCATTGGCCTGAATATGATAGGTAATCTCCGTGGCCACGTTCCCAAAAGGCCAGGCCTCTTCCAACACGACCAATCTATTTGTTTTCTTAACGGACTTGACCACGGCTTCATAATCCAACGGTTTTACGGTCCTTAGATCTATGATCTCGCAACTGATGCCCTCTTTCTCCAGTTCATCCGCTGCTTTATAGGCCTCCTTGATTATTTTTCCAAAAGAGACTATGGTTACGTCCTTGCCTTCCCTTTTGATATCGGCAACGCCTATTGGAATGGTATATTCCCCTTCTGGAACCTCTCCTTTATCCCCGTACATTTGTTCGGATTCCATAAAAATAATGGGGTCGTCATCCCTGATGGCCGATTTTAGCAATCCTTTGGCGTCTGCAGGATTGGAAGGAACGATCACCTTCAATCCCGGACAATTTGCGTACCAACTTTCAAAAGCCTGTGAGTGTGTGGCCGCCAACTGGCCCGCGGATGCCGTAGGACCCCTGAACACGATGGGACATGGAAACTGCCCCCCGGACATTTGTCTGATTTTTGCCGCATTATTGATAATTTGATCGATACCGACCAAAGCAAAGTTAAAGGTCATGAACTCCACAATGGGCCTGTTACCGGTCATGGTAGAACCTACAGCCACTCCGGCAAAACCAAGTTCGGAAATGGGTGTATCGATAACCCTTTTGGGACCGAACTCATCCAACATACCCTTAGAAGCTTTGTAAGCACCATTGTATTCCGCTACTTCCTCGCCCATTAGATAAATGGATTCGTCCCTGCGCATCTCCTCGGACATCGCCTCCGCAATCGCTTCTCTAAACTGTAATGTTTTCATCTTAATAAGAAATATTAGTCTTTAACCTTTCAATAGAAAGCAAGCAAAAATAGGAAATTATATATCAATTAAACGGATGCCCGTTTTAAAAAAAGTGATAAAATTTACTATGCATGCATAGTAAATTTGGAAATTATTGGTTATCTTCGTTTCCAACACAAATAAAAGATTTTATTCAATGAAACCAACATTATTAAAATAATCAATGAACTCGCGTAGAGATGATAGTTTTAATAATAATAGGTTACATGTGACTAACAAAAAAAATAAAATAAGCACATGAAAATACTAGTTTGTATAAGCAATGTACCGGATACTACTTCCAAGATAAATTTTACGGACGGCGATACCAAATTCGATACTACCGGCGTACAATTCGTTATCAATCCAAACGATGAGTTTGGACTTACGAGAGCCATGTGGTTTAAGGAAAAACAAGGTGCCACTGTTCACGTGGCGACTGTTGGGGACGCGAGTGTGGAGCCAACCATGAGAAAGGCATTGGCCATTGGTGCCGATGAAGCCATACGGGTCAACGCAGTACCTACCGACGGATTTTTTGTGGCACAACAGTTGGCCGAAGTCGTAAAGAACGGTGGCTATGACTTAGTCATTGGTGGAAGGGAATCCATCGATTACAACGGCGGAATGGTCCCTGGCATACTTGCTTCCTTACTGGACATGAATTTCGTTAATACCTGTATAAAATTGGAGATAGAGGGGGATAATGTGACCGCGGTGAGGGAGATTGATGGAGGAAAGGAAACCTTAAGCACCTCCTTGCCCTTGGTCGTAGGGGGACAAAAAGGCCTCGTGGAGGAAAGTGACCTTAAAATTCCCAACATGCGCGGCATTATGATGGCAAGGCAAAAAAAATTGAACGTTGTAGAACCTGTAGAAGGTGTTAAAGCCACAGAAGACGTAAAATTCGACAAACCAGCTCCCAAAGGCGAAATAAAACTCGTAGAAACGGTAGATGAGTTAGTCTCTTTACTGCATAATGAAGCCAAGGTAATTTAATAGCTTTTTGAAGCTGTAAACACAAAAAATAGAAGAAATGTCAGTTATAGTATATACAGAATCCGAAAACGGAAAATTTAAGAAGAACGCATTTGAAGTCGCTTCCTATGCTTCGGAAGTGGCCAGGCAGATGGGCACCACGGCAACGGCCGTTTCCATTAATTGTATGGAAAATGCCCTTTTGGGAACCTATGGTATTTCAAAAGTGTTGAACGTCCAGAATGAAAAATTGAAGCCTTTCAATGCCAAGGCCGCGGCAGAAATCGTATCCAAAGCCTTAGAAGCTGAAGGGGCAAGTGTGGTGGTTATCAGTTCAAGTTCCGATGCAAAATATATGGCTCCCCTTTTATCGGCACGATTGAAGGCCGGTTATGTTCCAAATATTGTGGCGGCCCCTGAAAGTACCGCACCTTTCAAGATAAAAAGAACAGCCTTTAGCAACAAAGGTTTTGCACATACCGAAATTAAAACCGATATAAAAATCCTCGGGGTATCCAATAATGCCTTTGGAACGGTTGAAACACCTACCGATGCATCCGTAGAAGATTTTAGCATATCCCTTGACGCGGAATTTAAAACGAAGTCAACGGATATAGACAAGGTCGTTGGTAAAGCGACCATTGCCGATGCGGATATAGTCGTTTCCGCTGGAAGGGGCCTCAAGGGACCCGAAAATTGGGGAATGATAGAGGACTTGGCCGATGTGCTGGGCGCAGCCACCGCATGTTCCAAACCTGTATCCGACCTAGGTTGGCGACCCCATGGAGAACATGTTGGACAAACAGGCAAGCCCGTTGCAAGCAACCTGTATATTGCCATAGGGATTTCAGGTGCCATTCAACATTTGGCCGGTGTTAGCTCCTCAAAAACAAAAGTAGTCATCAACAACGATCCGGAAGCTCCATTTTTCAAGGCGGCCGATTATGGAATCGTGGGCGATGCTTTTGAAGTCGTGCCGGAGTTAATCGAAAAATTAAAGGAATTTAAAGCTCAAAACAGCTAATTTTTGTTAATTTGCCCCACAAAGGGCTGTTCGAATAGTTGGGGTCCCAAGTGTTTGAACAGCTTTTTTAGTTTATAAAACTTATGAGTTTAGTACGATTGAAAATAAAGGGGATTTCCTATAGCCAAACACAAAATGGCGCTTATGCCCTTATATTGAATGAAGTGGAGGGAGACCGTAAATTACCCATCGTCATCGGAGCCTTTGAGGCACAGTCCATAGCCATAGCCCTTGAAAAGGAAATAAAGCCGCCAAGGCCCTTGACACATGATCTTTTCAAGAATTTTGCGGATCGCTTCGATATTGTCATCAAACAGGTGATCATCCACAAACTCGTAGATGGTGTTTTTTATTCCAGCATCATCTGCGAAAGGGACGGCATTGAAGAAATCATAGATGCCAGGACCAGCGATGCCATTGCATTGGCGCTTCGGTTCAATGCACCGATCTTCACCTACAAGACCATCTTGGACAAGGCGGGCATTTTCTTGAAATTCTCTTCCAAGGAAACCGAAAAAAAAGAGAGCGACGATAGTATCGTGGTAGATGAAATACTTCAGGAAGGTGAAACCGTAGAAATCGATTCCGGTGCCTCGGACGGTTATACGGAATTGACCATAGACGAACTGGAAGAAGAGCTCAAAAAAGCGGTGGCAAACGAAGATTATGAGAAAGCTGCAAAATTGAGGGATGAAATATCCAAGAGAAATTGATGGACACACCTAGCGCATGAAAAAAACTATTTGGCTATCCTCCCTCCTATTCCTTTTTACCTTACTAGTATTTTCACAAGGCCCTGATACCCCGGAGTCCGTACTAAATTCGGTTGATAATACCATATTAAATGACATTGCCCAAAGTGAATTGACCTCTGCAATCCCCAATGAAGGATTTACCTTTAACAGTTTTTGGCGAGGTATCCTAGGCATGTTGGTACTGCTTGGATTGGCCTTTCTGTTCAGTTCAAATAAAAAGGCCATAAACTGGAAAACGGTAGGAATTGGAATTGCCATACAATTGGCGCTGGCCATAGGAATATTGAAGGTGCCCTTTATCAGGGCGATCTTTACCGTATTGGGAAAAATATTCAACGAGATTTTAAATTTTACGGTCGCCGGTAGTCAGTTTCTATTGGGAAATCTCATGAATATAGACAACCCGAATATTGGGTACGTGTTCGCATTTCAAATATTACCCACAATTATCTTTTTTTCGGCATTGACTTCAGTACTGTTTTACTTGGGAATCATTCAAAAAATCGTAAAAGGGCTGGCATGGCTTTTAACTAAATCCTTGGGTATTTCAGGACCGGAAAGCCTTTCCGTAGCCGGTAATATTTTTCTTGGCCAGACTGAAGCGCCTTTGATGATCAAAGCCTATCTGGAAAGAATGACCCGATCAGAAATCCTTTTGGTCATGATCGGTGGCATGGCCACTGTTGCCGGAGGCGTTTTGGCCGCCTATATTGGATTTTTGGGCGGGAACGATGAAGCACTCCGATTGGAATTTGCCCGCCATCTGATCGCAGCATCCGTAATGGCAGCACCGGGGGCCATCGTGGTTTCCAAAATATTGTGTCCGCAGACCGAAGAAGTGGATTCAAACATCAAGGTCTCCACGGAAAAAATTGGGACCAACTTATTGGATGCCATTGCCAATGGCACTACGGAAGGATTAAAATTGGCGGTTAACGTTGGTGCCATGCTTTTGGTCTTTGTAGCGTTCATAGCCATGTTAAACGGCATTTTTGGTTATGTTGGTGATATTACAAATCTAAACCAGTTTGTGGCTGAGCATTCCTCTTTTGAGAAGTTATCATTAGAGGCAATTCTAGGTACTATATTCGCTCCATTAATGTGGCTAATAGGTGTAGCCAATGAAGATATATCGTTAATGGGCCAACTATTGGGAATCAAATTGGCTTCCAGTGAATTTGTGGCCTATACCCAATTGGCAGAATTGAAGGATTTGTCCATAAGCCCTAGTTTGGGGTATCAGAAATCCATCATTATGGCCACGTACATGCTTTGTGGTTTTGCAAACTTTGCCTCCATAGGCATTCAAATTGGTGGCATTGGTTCCCTGGCTCCTAGTCAGCGAAAGACTTTGTCCGAATTTGGGATGAAAGCCGTACTTGGAGGGTCGCTTGCTTCCCTACTCTCCGCTACCATAGCCGGAATGATTTTGGGGTGATGCACCCTTACCCCCAAAGGGGGAACCACAATTTGCCGTTAATAAATTTTAATAAAAGCCTAGAGTGGTATGGATAAAGACCAATGGGCTTTCCTTATTTTTACAAAAATAAACCAGAGGGAATTCCCCCTTTGGGGGTTAGGGGGCTTATGAAACAATACCACGACTTACTAAAGCATGTTTTAAACGAAGGAAACCAAAAGGGCGATCGTACCGGTACGGGTACTTTGAGCGTTTTTGGGTATCAAATGCGGTTTGACCTGAGCCAAGGATTTCCTATGGTCACTACCAAAAAATTACACTTGAAATCCATCATATACGAACTACTCTGGTTTTTAAAAGGTGATACCAATATTCAATATTTACAGGAAAACGGCGTACGTATCTGGAACGAATGGGCCGATGATAACGGGGATTTAGGCCCGGTTTACGGCCATCAATGGAGAAATTGGAACAGTGACGAAATCGACCAGATAAAAGAGGTTGTGGAAACTCTAAAAAATAACCCGAACAGTAGAAGAATGTTGGTATCCGCATGGAATCCAAGCGTACTGCCGGATACCTCCAAATCATTTTCGGAAAATGTGGCCAATGGAAAAGCCGCTCTTCCACCTTGCCACGCATTTTTTCAATTTTATGTAGCGGACGGAAAGTTGTCCTGCCAACTATATCAGCGCAGCGCCGATATCTTTTTAGGCGTTCCCTTCAACATTGCTTCCTATGCTCTTTTTACCATGATGATGGCCCAAGTTTGTGGGTATGAACCGGGCGATTTCATCCACACCTTTGGCGATGCCCATATCTACAATAACCATCTGGAGCAAGTAGAATTACAATTAAGTAGGGAACCTAGACCTTTATCTAAAATGGTCCTAAACCCAAACGTAAAGGACATATTCGATTTTACGTTTGAGGATTTTACCTTGTTGGATTACAATCCACATCCGCATATAAAAGGCGTTGTGGCAGTTTAGATAAGAACATTTAAATCAAAAAGAAAGAATCGATTGGTTTTTAAACATTGGAAACAAAACAAAGCCCGAACCTAACTTAAAAGGATTCGGGCTTTTTGGCCGTTGGATGGCATGACGCCAACTATTTTTTAAATTTTCTTTTTCAATCGGCCAATGCCATTCTTGTCACTTGGATGGAATTTGAGAAGTCATAGAAGCCTTGTAAATCGGCAGTATTCATACCAGGAGCCAACCCCATCAAACCCTCACCATAAGTCAAGTGCCATATAAAACAAACACCAACACCCGCTCCATCAAAATCAACACCTTCCACGGCTTCCAAAGTGGGTGGCAATCCAAGGATATTGCCCAAGTCATCCGTAATGACATAGGTTTGGTTCGAGCCGTTTACATCAGTATCATCCAGTGCAATCCCGGAGACCATATCCGGTGTTCCATCTACGGTGAACATAAAGGGACCTCCTTCCAAAGCACCGGCGTTCAAGACATTTCTGGTGACCATGATGGAATTTGAAAGGGCAAAGTTTCCTTGTAGATTTCCGGCATTGGCACCAGCTTCCAATCCCATGATATCATCTTCGTAGGTGATATGCCAAATGAGGCAAATTCCTTCCCCAGCTGCGTCAAAATCCACCCCTTTAGCGGCCTCCAACGTTGGGGGCAAACCTAGAATGTTCAGATCGGCATCGGTAATAATTAACCTTTGATTGCTTCCATTAAGACCAGAGGCATCCAAGGAAAGTCCTGTTGCCATATCCGGTGTACCATCTACCGTAAACTCGTAAGGACCACCTTCCAATTTCCCTGCATTCAAAGCCAGGCGATTTACTTCAATCGAATTGGAGAGTGCAAAAGTACCTCTTAAGGCTGCAGCATTGCTACCCGCTTCCAGTCCCATAAGACCCTCTTGGTACGTAAGATGCCAAATGAGGCACACTCCAGCTCCCGCTCCATCAAAATCAACACCCTTGACGGCTTCCAACGTTGGAGGCAATCCTAAAATGTTCAAATCGGCATCGGTAATGACAAAGGTGGAAAATTCACCATTTACATTGGCGCCATCAAAGGATATAGAAGTTACGTTGTCCACTTTTCCGTCGACTACAAATTCATAAGGTCCTCCAAAAAATACACCGGCATCCAGACCTACCCTATTTACCTCTATGGAGTTGGATAAATCAAACTCACCTTGAAAATCGTTCACATTCATACCTGCTTCCAAGCCCATTAAAGTGCCGCTGTACGTCAAATGGTATATAAAACAAGTACCTTCGCCAGCACCATCAAAATCAACGGCCAAGACAGCCTCTAACGTTGGGGGCAATCCTAAAATTACGCCCATATCATCGGTAATTACATACGTCTGCATTTCACCGTTTAATTGCGTACCATCCAAGGATATGTCGGTAACCATATCAGGGATACCATCTACCAAAAATTGATAGGGTCCACCAACAAGGGTTCCGGCATCCAATCCACTCCTAATCACCATTAGAAAGTTTGAAAGTGCAAAATCACCGCTAAGGTTGTCCAGATTCATACCCGGCTCCAAGCCTGATAGCCCATCTTCGTAGGCCAAGTGATATATGTAGCAAGATCCTACCCCAGCACCATCAAAATCTACACCTTCCAAAGCTGCCATAGTTGGAGGAAGGCCAAGAATGTTCTTGTTATCATCCGTAATCACAAATGTTTGTAAACTCCCTGAAAGACCGGAAACGTCCAGGGTAATATTAGTAACCATATCCGGGACTCCATCTACGGTGAACGAAAATGGCCCGCCCGTTAAGGTACCGGCCGTGACCGCTGTTGTAATAGGTTCGTCCTGGTCATTAGTACATCCAACCAAAATGATGCCAAGGGAAAGAAATAATAGTGTTTTTAGTGTTTTCATAATCAATTGTTTTTTAGATTCTTGGCAAAGGAACCGGTTAGCTGTAACAGAAAAGTCACGGAAAAATCAATTTTTGAACACCTATTATCCCTCTACCGTGAAATATTTTCTAAAAAAATGAAAGTAATGAAGGCCCAAAGCGACCCATCTACCATTATAATTGGGTATTCCCATGCGTTGTGAAGGTTTCGTGATAACTATTTTTTTATTTCGCAGTAATGAAATGTGAAGATGCCGATACCTCTAAAGATGTTATGGGTAAATTGCATTCCCAAGCTGAGCGAAATCGAAGCATGGCCCCTTGGAAAAGTAAACTACCTCGGGGCAAGCCCACGAGGCATTCGCAGGAAACAAATTTTTAATTTCGAGGCAAGCCTCGGAGTATTAAACCCTTTGGCGGTGCCAATAAATATTAACAAATGAAAAGAGTTTTGATTATTGAGGATGATATTGAAATCGTCCATCTTCTCGAAATACATTTGAAAGACTTACAGTGTGAGGTGGTATCCTCCCAAAGGGGCGATGAAGGTTTTACAAATGCCTTGGATAATGATTTTAGCCTAATCATCCTTGACATTATGTTACCTGGAATGGATGGTATTGAAATATGCCAAAAGTTGAGGGCAAAAAACATCAAGACCCCCATCATAATGCTTACCTCAAAGTCCGAAGAAATAGACAAGGTACTTGGGCTGGAAATAGGTGCCGACGATTATTTGACCAAACCTTTTAGTGTAAGGGAGTTCATTGCCCGTGTCAAGGCAATTTTTAGAAGACAAAAAATGGCCTCCCATGATGCACAGGAAGGGATGGATAAAATAAACCACTTTGGCCAATTATCCATAAACATTGAAACACGAAAAATCACCTTGGACGGACAGCGGGTGGACCTTTCCCCAAAGGAATTTGAACTTCTGGTCCTTTTATCCTCCCATCCAGGTAAAAGTTATGACCGAAAAAAACTATTAAACTTGGTCTGGGGCTATGATTTTGAAGGTTATGAACATACGGTAAACTCGCATATCAACAGGCTAAGATCAAAAATTGAACCGGATATGGGCAATCCTACCTACATCTTGACTACTTGGGGTGTTGGCTACAAATTCAATGAAGACTTATAAAAGCCCATAACGTATATATGTTACTCAATGCTAGATACCTTATCGAAAAAATTAAACAGTTGAACAAAAGTTTGGTGATAAAAACAGATAGATGAAAAATTCACTACTTTCCATAGCCTTGATTAGGAAACTTATCCTTTCATTTTTGGCCATTTTGGTAGTCGCCGGAATAGCGTATACCATTTCTTCCGTTTATCTATCTGAAAAATACTATGCGGAAACCACACAACGCTTGCATGCCAACTTGGCCCAAGACTTGATAGACGAAAAATTTAGCGATGAAAGTCCGTTCCAAGTAGATGGTGAAATAAACAAAGCTTTGTTTGGTGATATTATGCATGACATGATGGCTGTAAACAGGGCCATTGAAGTATATTTATTGAACACGGAAGGAGTCGTTCAATATTCCGTAGTTCTGGACCATGAGGCCCCTGAGACCAAAAACCGGAAGGTCAATCTTGAACCTGTCAATACATTTATCGAAAACAAAGGCCAAGGATATTATCTAGGACAGGACCCAAAGGACCCTACCAAAAAACAGGTTTTTTCTGCCGCTAGGTTCCAAAAAGAAAATATGGAAGGCTACATTTATATTTTGTTGGCAGGCAAGGATTTTTTGAATACTAGGGAATTGCTTTTGGGGAGTTATATGATGAAAATGGGGTTGGGCAACCTGATCCTTACGCTTTTGTTTACTTCTTTAATGGCAATTCTTTCCGTTTGGTACCTTACCAAAAACCTTCGTGAGCTGGTCCATGCCACAAGGCGGTTCCAACAAGGCGACCTTGAATATAGAATAAAGGATGCCGAAAAATCCGATCTGGCCAGCGTTACAACTACATTTAATGAAATGGCCGATACAATACTAGCCGATATGAACAAACTCCAATCCGTTGAAAGTTTACGTAGGGAACTTATAGCCAACATATCCCATGACCTTCGGACCCCCCTTGCCATCATTCAAGGATATATTGAAACCCTGCAAATGAAAGGTAAGGAACTATCGCAGGAGCAAAGGGACCATTACCTCAACACCATAGAAAACGGAAGTAAAAGACTGGGGAAATTGATTACACAGCTTTTTGAATATTCAAAGCTGGAAGCCAATCAAATCGAACCAAAAAAAGAACCTTTTCTTATCAGCGAACTTGCCAATGACATATACAGTAACTATGCAATTTTGGCACAAAAAAAGAATATCCAGTTGGATTTGAACATGGACGATAACCTTCCCTTGGTCTTTGCGGATATTTCCCTTGTGGAACGCGCCATTCAAAATCTTATGGACAATGCACTAAAATTCACTCCCAACCATGGTAAGATTAGCATTGGAATCCTAAAGAAAAATGAACATGTGGAGATTCATATAAAAGATAGTGGCCCCGGGATACAGGAGGAGAATCAGTCCCTGATTTTTGAACGCTATAGGCAAACTAAATCAGGTAAGAAAAATGAAGGGGCCGGACTTGGTCTGGCCATTGTAAGGAAAATTGTCGAACTCCATAATTCCAAAATAAATATTGACAGCATTCCCAATGAAGGTGCGAAATTCACCTTTACCCTTCCAGTTCATGGATTCAATCCGGCAATAAACTTATAAAAATAAAAAAGGGACCCTAAAAAAGGTTCCCTTTAATATCTGGTTTAAAAAAATTATAATTCCAATACCGCATTTTCAGAACCGGCATAATCGTTCCATTGGTAACGGTCCGCCTCCGTTTCATTGACATAGGTCCCATCTACCAAATATTTAAATTCATAGGTACTTTCCTTAGGAAGGTCAAATGTTCCCTTGAATGTGCCATTTTTTAATTTTTTCAATGTACTGCCCTTAGGACTCCAATCATTAAAGTCACCTACTACGGCCACTTTTTTAGCGTCCTCTGCAGGAACTGTAAAAGTTACCTTACATACGGGTTTTGTCTTTAGATATTGTTTTGCGATTGCCATGATTTTAGTTTTTAAATTCAGGACAAAGCTAAGTCATTAAACTCCTCATTGTCAACGCTTAATATCATTTTTATGAAATCGGCAAAAAATTAGCTGAAATAAACTCGTGTCCAAAATAATTCACTTTTAAATATTGCAAGTAGGTAATTATCAACACTATGTTCTTAAGACTTTGATAAGATGTTCCAAGTCATCCGTTCCATTATAGAAGTTAAAACTGACCCTAATTCCCGCTCCCCGCAAAGAACATACTACATCATTCTCCAATAAGTTATTAAACATTTTTTGATCTCCCTTTATATTAAATATTGTACTATGGGAAACACGTTCAACAACATGTTCTTCCAACAAGCCCATGCTGCCCAATGACTCTTTAACCTTCATGGACATATTTTGATTATGACCGGTAATACGATCCATCCCAACGGAGTCCAAAAAGTCCAAGGAATATTTTAAACTGCCAAAGTTTAAACTGGACAAATGACCAGGCTCCATTTTTTTTGCAAGGACCAAAGTCTCCTTATTTTTGAAGTTCCCATTGGCGGCGTTAAAACCTGTAGAAGCGACTTGAAGATCATGCTCAAGATTATCCGCGAATAGCATAAATCCATTGCCATAACCGGCCAATAGCCATTTATAACCACTGACCCCTAAAACGTCTATTCCCGATGCCTTAAAATCCAGGGACATGGCGCCACAGAATTGGGTGCCATCTGCAATTACCAAAAGGTTTGGGTTGGATCGTTTGAGTTTTTTTATAAATTCCAAGTCGATTAGAAATCCGTCCAACCACTGCACGATACTAAAAGCGAAGACATCGATGTGATTTTTTTTGACCGCTTCCTCTATCCGTTCTTCAAGATCTGTTGTGAGTCCCAAAGTTGTGCAATTGAATTTCCGACTTTCAAAGGGCCAATTCACGGATGGATAATCGTTCTCCAAAAGCAGCACATTTTTTTTGGACTGCAAACCCTCCAATAACAGGTTCATCCCCAAGGAGAAATTGTACACCAAAGATACATTCTCTGCATTGCAATTAAAAAAATGACCGATTTTCTCTCGTGTATCCGATAAGGTTTTTAAAGTCTGGTCCCACATGTCACTTCCATGCAATAAGGCGTCCAGATCATGTTCCTGTCTCCAATCGATCAAGGCATCGTATAGCGGCCCAAAGACCGCCGTATTCAGATACGTACACTTTCTAAGTATGGGAAACTCCCTTTTTATTTTATCCATCTACCGTTTATTTCCAAAAATGTGAGGCCTAACCTTTAAGAACAGAAAATATCACTAATTACAAATTCTTAACTTTGATTTTTAAAGATAGCCATAGCATTTTATATGGCCCGTTTTTTGTTCCATAATAGATGATATGAAGGCCGAAAAAAAAATAATCATGATTGCCGCTGCGGGTGAAGACGATTCCCTTGGAAAGGATAATGACCTCCTATGGCATCTTCCAGACGATTTTAAAAGGTTCAAGCGTTTAACTTCCGGACACAAAATCATTATGGGCAGAAAAACATTTGAAAGTTTTCCAAAGCCACTACCCAATCGGGTACATATTATTATCACCAGAGATCGTAACTACCAAGTAAATTGCGATGACTGCCTTGTTGTCCATTCCTTGGAAGAAGCGATCAATCTGATAGAGGACGAAGAAGCCTACATTATAGGAGGCGGGGAAATTTATAAACAGGGTGAAAAATATGCAGATGGTATCGAGCTTACCAGGGTACATGGTACATTTAATGCCGATACCTTTTTTCCTTGCTTAAATCAAGAAAAGTGGGAATTGGTGGCCGAGGAATACCATCCAACAGACGAGAAGCACTCATACGATTTCACCTATCGTACCTATAAAAGAAAACTTAAGTAATCAAATAATTTCGTTCGATCTAGCTTTTAAAAATCGAGATATTGGGCGGTTACCTTAGGAGCGGCATTTAGTACAAATCTCTCAAGCACTTCCAAACTTCCATTCGTGTAAAAATGATGGGTGCCCTTAGCATCCAAAGTATTATTGAGATTTTGCTTGCCAAGGATGGCTTTGGTCTGTCTGGCCACTGCCTGACCAGAATCAATGATTTTCACATTGGAAGGTAATATCTCCCTTAAAATGGGAATCAAATAAGGATAATGCGTACAACCAAGCACTAGATAGTCAATACCTTTTGCCACCATAGGTTGTACAAACTGATTCAGTAGCAATTTTAGGGAATCACTTTCCAAGTCGCCCTTTTCGATCAATTCCACCAGTCCCTTTCCTTGTCTCTCGATTATTTCGATCCCTGCCGCGTGGTTTTGGCTCGTACTATGGAACAAGGCACTTGACAGGGTTCCCCTTGTGGCCAAAATTCCTACCTTCTTGGATTCGGAATGTAGGGCGGCAGGCTTGATGGCCGGTTCAATGCCAATAAACGGAATATCGTACTGGGTCCTTAAGTGACCTATGGCATTTGTGGTAGCTGTATTGCAGGCCACCACGATTAACTTACACCCCTTTCCAATTAAATACTCGGTATTCTTGATACTGAGCTTTACTATTTCCTCGTGAGGCTTTTCCCCATAGGGAGCGTTTTTACTATCTGCCAAATAGATACAGTCTTCATTGGGCATTAAGGTTTGGATTTCCTTCCAAATGGAGGTGCCCCCGATGCCCGAATCAAAAATACCTATGGGATTGCCGTTCATAATCCTGGTTACTCCAAAACTTCTGAAAGGGGTTTCCCTGTTGTTCCACTAGGAAAGGCGATACCCAATAAAGCTGAAAGTGTTGGGGCGATATCCGGAATTTCCGTTCGCTCCACGGTGCTTCCCTGTTTTATTCCTTTCCCAAAGAAGAGCAAAGGCACATGCGTATCATAAATTTGTGGAGATCCATGGGTGGAACCGGTTTTGGCATAGGTAATGGTTCCAGGTTTCAAAACGAGTAGCACATCTCCCGATCTCTTTTGGTTATAACCATTCTGCAAAATATAGGGAATACCTGATGTATAACTGTTTTCCCACATTTGATACGCGGTGTACACCCGGTCTACATAATCATAGCTTAAAAATTCCTTCGCTATAGCTTCCTGCACTTCCTTAATTTCCAAATCTAGATTTTTTATAATCTTATGATCTAGAAAAATTTGATAGTTTGAATAATTCTTGACTATATCCTCGGTTCCATAGGTATACCTCAAAAACTCCGCAAACTTGGTTTTGATGGTACTGTTATCCACATAGCCTGCAGGAATCCTTGTAGACATCAAATAGGAAGGTACATCGATAGCTGCATGATCCGCAGTCAAAAAAACGGTGTATTCTCCTTCGCCTACATTTTTATCCAAGGCTTTGAAGAGTCGGGCCAAATCCAAATCCAAACGAATATAGGTATCCTCCACCTCTTTCGAGTTCACCCCGAACATATGCCCAACATAATCGGTACTGGAGAAGCTGATCGCCAAAAAATCCGTGATTTCATCCTGTCCCAATTGCTCCTGTTTTAGGGCTTCAATGGCAAAATCGGCCGTAAGGCTATTTCCATATGGCGTATTCTTTATAATTTCAAAATCCTTGTTTTTGTCCAATAAGTTTTGTGGATTATGGGGAAATGTAGAGGATGTTTCTCCCTCAAAAAGTCCTTCAAAAGTATTGTCGTCCACACCGCTCTCCACGTATGTATTTATGTCCTTCAAGGTATTCCAACCGCGCTTATAGGATTGTGCAACGCCGGAGCTATTGAAATCATCCACCCATTTTGGCAGTGCGTCCATATAATAACTGCTCGTAATCCATTTGCCCTCATTATCGCCATGAAACCAATAGGCTGCATTTGCCGTATGCCCCCCTGGAAGTACGGCCCCTCTATCCTTGAGGGCAATGGCAATGGTTTTACCCCTCATTTGGGTATGCAATCGAAGTTCATCCGTGACGGTGGTAACGGTCATTCTGTGCGGGGACATTTGGCCGGCATCCGATGTGGTTCCTACAGAAGCATAGCGCTCATCCGATGCACAATACACCTCCTCATCATTTTCCTTATCATACCAGTTGTTCCCTATTACCCCATGAGTGGCCGGAGTAGTTCCCGTATAAACGGATGTGTGGCCCGGTCCAGTACTGGTAGGGGCGTAATTGAAATGATTGTTCTTACAGTTGAAACCCTCTGCCACCATTCTTTTAAACCCTCCTTCCTCATACTGGTCGTAAAAGCGTGTCAAGTAATCATATCGCATTTGGTCCACCACAATACCCACGACCAACTTTGGCATTGATCTTAGTTGGACCGCCTCCTCCTCAACCTTGTTCTTACGTTGGGAATAGCCTTGGAAAAAAATCACTAGCCCCATAAAAATACAAGGGAATACAGTTCTGAAACGAATGGTCATATTGAAAATATTAAGACGTAAAAATAAAGAAAATAGCCCTGAAAAAATTAAATGGAAGTTAAATCAAATCCTTTATTGTTATTTTTACGATAACATATCTATTTTTAAGGAATGAACTATTTGGCGTCGATTGGCAGCTATTCTATGATGGTCGTAGAGGTTTTTAAGAAACCTACCAAATGGCGTATAATGAAGTCCTTGATTTTAAAGGAAGTAGATGAACTGGTTTACGGATCTCTTGGAATTATCATCTTCATCTCCTTTTTTATCGGAGCAGTGGTTGCCATACAAACGGCACTTAACCTCACCAACCCTATAATTCCAAGAAGCCTCATTGGTTTCGCTACCAGACAGTCCGTAATACTTGAATTTGCTCCCACCTTCGTATCCATTATCATGGCCGGAAAAGTGGGGTCTTACATAACCTCAAGCATTGGAACCATGAGGGTCACTGAACAAATTGACGCCTTGGAAGTAATGGGGGTCAATTCCTTGAACTATCTAGTCTTCCCAAAAATTATCGCCATGCTGTTCTATCCTTTTGCCATCGCCATCTCCATGTATGTTGGTATTTTTGGGGGATGGTTGGCCGGAGTTTTCGGAGGCTTTTTAACCAGTGCCGATTTTGTATCTGGACTACAAACCGATTTTGTTCCTTTTCACATAGCCTATGCATTTATAAAGACGTTGATCTTTGCCTTTATCATTGCGACCATTCCCTCATTTCATGGTTTTTATATGAAAGGGGGCGCCCTTGAAGTAGGGAAGGCCAGTACAACCTCGTTCGTTTGGACCAGCGTTGTAATCATTATTCTCAATTATATACTAACCCAACTCCTTCTTGGCTAATGATCGAGGTAAACAACATCCATAAATCTTTTGGCGACACCCATGTATTAAAAGGAATAACCACAACATTTGAAAAGGGTAAAACCAATTTGATCATTGGTCAAAGTGGATCTGGAAAAACCGTTTTCCTAAAATGTCTTTTAGGGCTTTTTGCACCTGAGGAAGGGAGTATCGTCTATGATGGAAAGGTGTATTCTGATTTAAAGGAAGATGAAAAAAGGAACCTGAGACAGGAAATGGGCATGGTTTTTCAAGGCAGTGCCTTATTTGATAGCATGACCGTGGCGGGAAATGTTAAATTTCCCTTGGATATGTTTACAAAACAATCTCAATCGGAAATGGAAGATCGGGTAAATACCGTTCTAGATCGGGTAAACTTAGTGGACGCCCATAATAAATTCCCTGCGGAAATTTCCGGTGGAATGCAAAAACGTGTCGCTATTGCCAGGGCTATCGTTATGAACCCAAAATACCTATTTTGCGACGAACCCAATTCAGGGCTAGATCCCAAAACGGCCATCCTTATCGATGACCTCATCAAGGAAATTACGGAAGAGTACAACATTACAACGATTATCAATACCCATGATATGAATTCCGTAATGCAAATTGGGGAAAAAATCCTTTTCTTAAAAGACGGCCTTAAGGAATGGGAAGGGACCAAGAACGAAATATTCAAGACTGAAAACGAGGCTGTCACCAATTTCGTTTATTCTTCCGATCTCTTTAAAAAAGTTAGGCAAATGTATATTGAAGAGCGGAACTAATCCTCTACAACTTCCTTAACCTGTATTTTGTTATTGTTCAAACGAAGCTTGAGCCAATTCAATAATTTTTGAGTATCCTTAAGCGTTTCGTTTCTCCTCGCTTCCTTTTTCCAAGTAATTTCGAAAACCGGTATAGTGTCCGTCTTTTGGAAATCCGTTGCTATTAAATAGGAATAACCCAAGCGTTCCAGATTCTCATAATTTGTTTTGGCCTCCATACTTATTTCCCTAAACGGAATCTGACCTATTGCCCCCTTGTTGAGTCTTGATAATTCACTTTCCAAAAAAGCAATTTTTTCGTCCTTACTGCTCAACTGATTCTTCTGGGTCTCGTATAGTTCATTGATGTATTTAAGCTGGTTGACCTCCTCGCTCTGCCCTCCTTGGATGATCTGCAAATCCGTATCCTTCAATCTGGGATTATCTTGCAGTTGTGCTTTCCAAGTTGCGATTACGTTATCCGGGATACCCTCGGTTCCCATGAACACCAGTTCAATGACAGAATTTTCCCCATTGTTATATTCCAAATCCGTAAAATCGTCCAAGAACCTTCCTTGTCCAGAAAATTGATAGGGTACTACATTTTCCTCAATGAATATACTGGCCTGCTTTCTAAAAAGGGATTCCTGTAGTGCATTCCAAAACGTAAAACTTGCAGGTATCATGACCGCAATGGCCACCAATGAAGCAACTCTTGCAATCAACCTTCTTTTTTGTGAATTTACATAACGTACCATTGGGAAACGCAACAACTTAATCACCAAGAACGTGGCCAAGGCAATGAAAATGGTATTTATGGTGAAAAGGTACATGGCCCCACTGGCATAGTCCCAATTACCTATTGCCAATCCAAAACCCACGGTACATAAAGGTGGCATCAATGCGGTCGCGATGGCCACACCAAAAATGACACTGGCAATGGTTCCTTTCTTGGCCCTTGCGATTACCAAGGCCAAACCACCAAAGAAGGCTATAAGAACATCACGGATATCCGGGGCCGTTCTTGCCAAAAGCTCGGATGACTCGTCCCGCAACGGAAAGAACTTAAAAAAGAGGAAAGCCGTAAGTACACTCAAAACCACCATTACCCCAAAGTTCTTCAACGACCGCTTTAGCGTATCTATATCATTGATACCTACGGAGAGTCCTATACCCAAGATCGGACCCATAAGAGGCGAAATTAACATGGCTCCGATAACTACTGCCGTGGAGTTAGCGTTCAAGCCAATGGAAGCAATAAAAATGGAGCAAATGAGAATCCAGGAGGTGTGTCCCTTGAAAGGAATATCCGCAATGATGGCTTCCTTTGTAGCATCTTGGTCCGTATTGGTCCTTATATCCAACAATTCCAAAAGGAACCTCTTAATACTGCCCAATAGCCCTTGAAAATCCCTTTTTACCTCGTCCCCGCTATCCGGGGTATTATCCGTTGGGGTTACGTTGTCCTGACCGAATTTATCTTGCATAGTTACGCGTACTTATCGCCAAAATTATCCTTGACCGAATTTAATACCTTTTTAATATCCTGCTCCTTGGTTTTAGGATATATCAAGAGCACTTCTTCCTTATCCACGATAATATAATCCTTTAAACCATCAATAACCACTATTTTGTCCTTGGGCGTGCGAATCATATTCCCGTTGGCATCCTCTGCCAAAAGTTTGGCGTTGACCACGGCATTCCCCATGCTGTCCTTGCCCAATTTATCGAACAGGGACCCCCAAGTACCCAGGTCATTCCAATCAAATGTGGCTTCCCGAACATAAATGGCATCCGACTTTTCTAAAATAGCGTAATCGATGGATATATTTTCCGATTTTGGGTAGTTTTCCGCAATAAAACTTTTTTCTTCGGATGTATTCAAACAAGCCAGACCTCCATGAAACAAACTGAACTGAGTTGACTGATACTCCTTAAAGGCATCTACGATCGTTTTTACGCTCCACATAAAAATACCGGCGTTCCATAAAAAATTCCCTTGGAACAAAAATTCTTTCGCCGTTTCATAATCAGGTTTCTCCCTAAATTGGTTTACTTTCTTGATGTCCCTTTCATCGGATTTATCGAATTCGATATAACCAAACCCGGTATTGGGAAAAGTAGGTTTAATACCTAAAGTGCAAAGCACCGGTTCCTTTTCACATTTCTCGAAGCACGCCGTAACATCGGCGGCAAAAGCATCCTCATCCTCGATCCAATGATCGCTTGGTGCCACGATCATCACCCCATTCGGGTTCATTTTTTGAATTTTTAAAGCGGCATAAAGAATGCACGGCGCAGTATTTCGCATGGCCGGTTCCAGTACAACCTGCCCTTGGGACACCATTGGTAGTTGTTCCAAGACCAAATCGTTGTATCGTTCATTGGTGAGAATCAGAATATTCTCCGTTGGAACGAACCTGTTCAGTCTTTGAAAAGTCTTTTGGATCAGGGTATCCCCCGTGCCCAACATATCATGGAACTGCTTGGGATAATCTGTTGTACTTATTGGCCAAAATCTTGAGCCCACACCTCCTGCCATCAACACGGCATAATAATTTTTGTTCATTTTAACTCGTTATAAGTTCCACTTCCGCATTGGGCTGAAAAAGATATACCCTTCCCGTTTTAACCTCAACGCATTCAAATCTTTTTACCCTTTTGTTTCCCTTTTTGAAAAGCTTGCCATTATAGATTCTGAAAACACTTCCATAAGGTAATTGAAAAACGTATGTTTTGTCGCTTTCTTGCGTATCAAAATGCTGCAATGCAATGGACAATCTTGCATCCGTACTACTACTTGCCTTTGGGTTTTTAAAATGCATGGCCAACAGGGGCAGTAATTTGGACGGGAAAATTTCTGGTCGTAGGTAGGGCAACATTAAAAACTGGAACGTTCTTTTCCATTCCAACCCATGGGGTTTTATGTTACGGCCGTATTTTTCAAAAGCGACCAAATGGGCAATTTCATGCACCAAGGTAATTAAAAATCGATATCTATTAAGGGTGGCGTTTACGGTTATCAGGTGTTTTCCATCAGGGAGCCTTCTATAATCGCCATGTCTGGTAACCCTTTCGTTTACAATTTTAAGATGCACCCTATGGTCCTTAATGAGTTCTAGGCAGGGATGCACCGACCTTTCGGGTAAATATTTACCTAATATCTCTTCCATTAAAGCAAAAATACCCGAAAAAATAAGAATTCTAGGGTATTGATTTTAATTAACAAAACAGCAGGGAAAATAGGGTACAAAGGCCATTGAACTAAGGGGTAGAATTAGAAACCTGAATCAATTTTCCATTGAAAAGTTTATGTCCCGTAAGTGCAAAATCTTTAATGTAAGTGGCCATTTCCAAAGCGGTCACTGGAGCCTCATAGCCCGGAAAAGCTTCTTCTAGCATTTCGGTTTGAACGGCACCCAAGGCAAGTACATTAAAGGAAGGTCCGGTTTCCTTGTATTCCTCCGCCAACAATTCCGTAAGTGTAATTACAGCGCCCTTGCTGGAGCTATAGGCCGATAGTCCCGGAAATTTCATACTCCCCTGAACACCGCCCATGGAACTTATAGTGACTACGTGTCCGGTATGTGACATATAGGGAGCAATCGATCTGGTTATGGCAGCCACCCCAAAGACATTTACCTCGTATACTTTCTTAAATTCATCCAAGGAGGTATCCGCGAAAGGTTTGTTCAAAAGAGCTCCCGCATTATTGATCAGGATATCTACTTCTTGCCACTCTCTTTTCACAAAATCCTCTACCTTATCTAAGTCCGAAGCACTCGACAAATCGAACGAAAAGGCAGTTATAAAATCATTGTTAAGATTCTGTATAGGTGCTTCATTTCTCGAAAGTGCCAAAACGGAGTGTCCCTCACTGGCGAACAACTTGGCCAATTCAAAGCCAATACCGCGGCTGGAACCTGTAATTATTACGTTGGCCATTAATTGTATTTTAATTCTTTCACGGGGGAATTGACAATTCCCTCCACAATGGGTATCATTTTATTCACTACATGGGCCATATGTCCATAATCCATTTCTGAAGGTTCATCATCCACTTTATGATAATAGGGAAAGTTTGTAAAGTCAAAAGTGCTATAGGTTTGTGAAGGAACGTTGAATTCTTGATGGAATGCGTAATTATCCGATCTTTTGAACAAATTGAACTCCTTGGCTTGGGGTAAAAACCCTACCACTTTTCCCCCTGCATAAGAATTGCTTACTTGCGCCATATTGGACAATTCGTAACCCGTAAGATATACCAAATGGTCCTTTTCCACCATGGGCACGCCCACCATTTCGTAATTCAACATGGCGTACATATCCAAACCTCCCGCCTTTAATTTTTTGGCCAAATGCCTTGAACCTAAAAGTCCCTTTTCCTCTGCACTGAAGAACGCAAAGATGAGGCTCCTTTTATTCGATTTTTCTCGACCAAAGTATCTGGCCAGTTCCATGACGGTAGCAGTACCCGAGGCATTGTCATTGGCACCGTTGGCAATGTCGTCCCCATTCTCAGGGCTAACAATTCCCAAGTGGTCGTAATGTGCACCCAGAACCACGTATTCATTCTTTAGACTTGGGTCTGTTCCCTCTAAAACGCCCACAACATTAAACGCGATTCCCTCAAAATTTTCCAAGGTGTCCTTAAATACCATAAAATAAGGTTCAACCCCACTGGATAGTAGTCGCTCCTCAATAAAGCCGGCAGCCATCTCTATACCCTTGGTTCCGGAGCCCCTACCCTGTAATTCATCGGAAGCTAAATAATCCATAAGTACGGCAATATCTTCCAATGTTGAAAAAACGATATCATTCCCAACTTCTTTCCCTGAGCCCTCTGTGGAAGATCTGATTTCATCCGGAATTATTCTCCCTTTTAGTCCATCGGGACCATCAGGATTCAAAACCGTTTCATTATTTAACTTTTTGGAACCACAGGAAACCAAAAGCAGCACTAAAAGAAAACTTGTAAGCGTTCGTTTCATATTATAAACTTTGAACGATAAAGATAAAAAAAGCATCTCCCATGAGAGATGCTTTTATGTTTTAATGTTTTTGACAGGACTATGCCAACATCGTCACAGGATTCTCTACAAAATACCTGAGTGTCTGCAAGAATTGGGCTCCCACGGCACCATCAACGGTCCTGTGATCACAGGCCAAGGTCAATTTCATGGTATTCCCAATAACTATTTCACCGTTTTTTACCACTGGTTTTTCCACAATGGCCCCAACGGAAAGAATTGCAGAATTGGGTTGGTTTATAATAGATGTAAATTCCTGAATACCGAACATGCCCAAATTGGACACTGTAAAAGTACTACCTTCCATTTCAGAAGGTGCAATCTTTTTACTTCTCGCCTTACCGGCCAATTCCTTAACGGCCGCCCCAATTTGGGTCAGACCGAGCATATCTGCATGCTTGATTACCGGCACGACCAAACCTTCGTCCACCGCTACGGCAACGCCCATATGAATATGTTTATATTGCTTGGTAGTATCCCCGTTCCATGTAGTATTTACCTGAGGATGCTTTCGCAAGGCCATGGCACAGGCCTTTAAAACCATATCGTTAAAAGAAACCTTGGTATCCGGCAAGCTATTTATCTGGGCCCTAGAGGCAATGGCGTTATCCATATCCACCTCAATGGTCAAGTAAAAATGGGGGGCGGTAAACTTCGAATTCCCCAATGCCTTGGCAATAGCCTTTCGCATGTTTGAATTCTTGGTTTCCTCCACACCTTCCTCTCCAGCAGGAATTGCCATAGAGACTGCTGGTGCACTCACCGCCTTTTCCGCTTTTGCAACTTCAGGTGCCGCTTTTGGAGCTTCCGAAGGTGTATAGTTTTCGATATCCTTTTTTATAATTCTTCCATTATCGCCAGTCCCAGAGACCTTGGAAATGTCTATACCCCGATCCTCTGCAATTTTCTTGGCCAAAGGCGATGCAAAAATTCTATTTCCATCTGAAGTAACCGTTGTGGATTCAGTACTGGATGTTTCCTCGCTATCCGCAGTCTTTGAGGTATCCTCGTTTTTGGTTTCGGCCTTCGCGCCTTTCTTTGAACCCGATTTTGCGTTTAAAACGGCATCCACATCCGTTCCTTCGGGTCCTATTACAGCAAGAACCGCATCCACAGGTGCAGATTCCCCCTCTTGTATTCCAATATAGAGCAGTTTCCCGGAATAGAAAGATTCAAATTCCATGGTAGCCTTGTCAGTCTCGATTTCGGCAAGAATATCTCCTTCCTCAACATCGTCGCCCACTTGTTTCAACCAACTGGCCACGGTGCCTTCTTCCATGGTATCACTCAAACGGGGCATCTTCACGATTTCCACTCCTGCCGGGATTTCCCCGGTTGCGGTATCATCTTCTTCAACTTCAGTATCCTCTGAAGTATCCGTGTTCGTTTCATCGTCATCGGTTTTATCCGAAGTATTTTCTTCTTTCTTTGTGCTTCCACCGCCCTTCAATAGGTCAGAAATATCCTCACCCTCTTCCCCGATTATGGCCAAGAGCGTATCCACAGGGGCCCCATCACCTTCTTGAATACCGATATGGAGTAATGTTCCGTTATAAAATGATTCAAATTCCATAGTGGCCTTATCCGTTTCGATTTCAGCCAAAATGTCTCCTTCCTCTACTTTATCCCCTACGTTTTTCAACCACTTTGCAACGGTACCCTCTTCCATGGTATCGCTTAATCGCGGCATATTGATTACTTCTGCCATTTAATTACAATTTATGTTGAACGAATGGAAAATCTTCTTGCTCGTATACCATATCGTACAATTGCTGTACTGGCGGATAATCTGATTTTTCCGCGAACTCTTCGCACTCCTTAACCAAATCTTTGACCCGCTTGTCTATCTTCTTGATTTCCTCGTCAGTTGCGTATTTATTTTCCTTAATTACATCCAGAACCTGGGTAATAGGATCAATTTTTTTGTATTCTTCCACCTCTTCCTTGGTTCTGTAATGCTGTGCGTCTGACATGGAGTGACCTCTGTATCGGTATGTTTTCATCTCCAAGAAGGTGGGACCACCACCGGTACGTGCCCGCTCTATGGCCTTGCTCATTTCCTGTGCCACGGTAACGGGATTCATTCCATCTACGGGACCACAGGGCATTTCATATCCCAATCCCAATTTCCAGATATCCGTAGAAAACGAAGTTCTTGCCACGGAAGTTCCCATGGCATAACCATTATTCTCACACACGAAAACCACGGGCAATTGCCAAAGCATGGCCAAGTTGAAGGTCTCATGTAAAGACCCTTGTCTAACGGCTCCATCCCCCATATAGCAGAGGGTTACGGCATCACTACCGTGATATTTATCCCCAAATGCCATTCCGGCCCCTAGAGGAATCTGGCCACCAACAATGCCATGTCCGCCATGAAACCGATGCTCCTTGGAAAATATGTGCATGGAACCTCCCATACCTTTGGATGTTCCGGTAACCTTACCATATAATTCAGCCATTACCTTTCTTGGGTCAACCCCCATGCCAATGGGCTGAACATGATTTCTGTAAGCCGTTATCATTCTGTCCTTGGTCAAATCCATAGCATGCAATGCCCCAGCCAACACTGCCTCCTGACCATTGTACAAATGAAGAAAACCTCTAACCTTTTGCTGAATGTACACTGCTGCAAGCTTGTCCTCGAACTTGCGCCAAAACAGCATGTCCTCATACCATTTCAAATAAGTTTCCTTGGTGATTTTTTTCATCGATTTTTAAAATTTAAAACAAATTAATCGGACTCAAAAGCAATGTTCATATACTACATCACAAGAGAACAAAAATACACATATAAATGAATGGATAAAAATAATAGAAATAAAAGCGAGAAGAAATTACAGGCTTAACAAAAATTAGGATTTCCGTGTTTAAAAGGGAAATCTATTATGCTTTGGTTTATAGATAGGTATTATCGAAACCCAAAGGCAAAATATCAGCTACGGAACTACATTCAACAACTTTGCCCTTGGCACCCATCATTAAAATCCTTATAGGTGATTTTTGTCTGTATTCATATTCGAAAAGAGACTGCCTACAATTGCCGCAAGGTGCTGCCGGCTCCAACACCTCACTATTTTTTGATGTGACCGATATGGCCAACGTTTTTATGGCTACGTTAGGATATTTTGCCCCGGCATAAAAAACGGCCACCCGCTCTGCACAAAGTCCGGATGGATATGAGGCGTTTTCTTGGTTACTTCCATTCACAATTTCACCATTCTCCAATTCCAAAGCGGCGCCCACATGAAAATTGGAATAGGGGGCATAGGCATTGTTCCTTGCCTCGACGGACTTTTCCAATAACCTTCTATCACTTTCTTCCAATTCTACAAAGGAATCATATATTATAATGTCAAAACCTATTTTCCTCCTAGTTGCCATTGTGTAAATTTCCTGCGTGAAGATACAAAACAAAAAAACCCGCAAACTGCGGGTTTCTATTTATTTAATTCTGAAATTAATCATTATAGAACTCTTCGCCAAGGCTAAAGGTCAACCCAAAACGCAACGTGTTTTCCAATGGATTCCTAACTTGGGAGGTGGAGAACAAATAGGAAAGATCGATTTGTGCCGATTTAAACTTGAATCCTGCTCCAAGAGTAAAGAACTTCCTTGATCCCTTTACTTCGCTTTCATTAAAATAACCCGTCCTTACCATGAAGGAGTCCTGATATACATATTCAGCACCCAAGGCCCAAGTCATTTCTTGTAGTTCCTCACTGAAACCACCTGGTGCATCCCCAAAAGAACCAAAAATACCACTAAAACCACTCTCGTTCTGGTAAATATCATTATCTGCAGAATCAATGACCCCATCACCGTTTTGATCCTTTGGTGTTGGTACCAACAATTTGTTGAATTCAGAGCTAATACCAATTACGTTATCCTGATCAAGGATAAAATCAAACCCAACACCAAATTTTAAGTTGCTTGGTAAAAAGTTTTCCTGCCCTCCTTCATCATATTGGATTTTACCACCAACGTTCGAGATATTGAAACCTGCTCTCCACCTTCCATCAAAGCTATTGTATGCAATTTCCCTTGAACGATAGAATCCAGCCACATCCACGGCAAAAGAGCTTGCCGCTTGGGAATCTACAGAGCCACTTTGTTGTGGCAATCGCAAGTTGGAACGAATATACCTACCGGCCACTGCCATAGAAAAAGTTGGGCTCAATTTTAAGGAGTAGGATCCGTCCAAAGCGAGTTCGTTTGGTTTTGCCAAGGTACCGGGGTCATTGGCAAATTGTCGCAACTCGATCTCACCCAAGGTGAAATATCGTAGACTGACCGCGAAAGCGCTTTGCTCTTTGATTTTATTGTAATAACTACCATTTAAAAGGGAAATGTCCGTGATTATGCTTTCCAAGTAAGGGGTATAGCTTAAACCTATTCCCATTTTTCGCTCCGCAAAAGCAAATTTTGCAGGGTTCCATTGTTGGGAAAAAGCATCGGTAGAAGTTGCCACCCCCATATCTCCCATCCCCGCGGAACGAGCATCGGCAGCAATGGTCAAAAATGGGACCGCTGTGGTTATCACCCTTTGGTTTTCCTGTGCATTGGCTTTCACCAATAACATGAGCGTTAAAATAAATGTAACTTTTTTCATTAATTCAATAGTTGATATAAAGTGGACCAATTTAGTCTTTCATAATCTTTGGTCCATATAATTTTATATGTAAACGATGTTTTCAACGTTATCTTGCACCATTATGGATAAATTTTTAGTTTTTTTTAGCACTTCGGATAAAGTAACAGTATTCTTACTGTAAGTTCGCCGCGAATATACTATATCCCCTTTTGGTGCGTTATCCATGATAGACAAAATTCTTATCAAGAATATTTTCATGCCGGAATCGCCAAAAATATTTTAATCGATAAAATATAATAATCAAAACATCGTTTTAACCAGCAAAAGCGATAAAATTTAATTAAAATCCAAATCAAATTAGACTATCGAACTATTAGTTTAAACAGATTGAACTCAAGTCCTAATTATGAAAAAACAGTTTATTAAAGTTGTACTCTCATGCACCGTAATTGCGGGAGGTTTTACAGTTACCAGCTGTTCCAAATCTACATCCTCCAAAAATGTGTCCAGAGCTACAGGTTGGAAGATAAATGAAAAGGAAGGTGGTTTTCAATACAATACTGACTTCAAAGAGCAAGAAACGGCTCCTGGACTCGTATTTGTTGAAGGTGGAACATTTACCAAAGGAAAGGTACAGGATGATGTGATGCATGATTGGAACAACACCCCAACTTCGCAGCATGTTCAATCCTTTTACATGGATGAGACCGAAGTAACCAATGTCATGTATCTGGAGTATTTGGATTATCTTAAAAGTGTTTATCCACCAGAAAATCCCAAATATGCAAACATTTATAAAGGTGCCCTACCGGATACCTTGGTTTGGAGAAACAGACTGGGATTCAACGAAACAATGACCAATAACTACTTAAGACACCCTGCCTATGCGGAGTATCCCGTTGTTGGTGTAAACTGGATTCAAGCTACCCAATTTGCGGAATGGAGAACGGACCGTGTAAACGAAGCTATGCTGGAAAGGGAAGGCTATCTGGCCAAAGATGCCAAATACCAAGCACTTAACGGTGAAGTTGCCGGCACTTTTAGCACAGAAGCTTACTTGAACAGACCAGAATCTGTTTACAATGGTCAAATTGATTCCCTACAGGGGAAAATGAAAAAAGATAGTGTATCTACTTTTGCCAAAAGAAGTAGCGGTATCATCATGCCGGAATATAGACTTCCTACGGAAACAGAGTGGGAATATGCGGCGCAGGCGCAAGTTGGACAAAGGGAGTATAACAACTATAGAGGAAGAAAAAAATATCCTTGGGAAGGTGATTATACCAGAAACGGACAAAGAGTAGGTCGCGGTGACCAGTTGGCAAACTTTAAGCAAGGTAAAGGTGATTACGGCGGAATTGCCGGATGGTCCGATGACGGCGCCGATATCACTGCCGAGGTTATGTCCTATAAGCCAAACGATTTAGGGCTTTACGATATGGCCGGAAACGTTTCAGAGTGGGTAGCCGATGTATACAGACCCATAGTGGACGATGAAATAAGCGATTTCAACTACTATAGAGGAAATATTTACATGAAAACTGCCATAGGTGAGGACGGAAAGGTAAATATCTTGCAAGATTCCATCGTTTTCGATACGTTGCCCAATGGAAAAGTAGTTGCGGTTAACCTACCCGGTGAGATTAAGATGGTACCTGTTGACGAAGAAGAAACTTATTTGAGGACCAACTTCTCCTCAAGTGACAACAGAGGCTACAGGGACGGAGATCCGGGATCCTCCAGATTCTTTGACAGATTTAGTGATGAGGAAGAGACTGATAATCAGGCTATGTACAATTCGCCAAAACACAAAGTGGAAAGAGATTCTTCTGGCAACCTTGTTAGACAGTACGATCAATCAAACAATAGAACTTCCTTGATCAATGACGAAGTAAGGGTTTATAAAGGTGGCTCATGGAGAGATAGGGCGTACTGGTTAGATCCGGCACAAAGAAGGTACTTGCCCCAATACATGGCAACGGATTATATTGGCTTTAGATGTGCCATGTCAAGAGTGGGTTCCAAATCCAAAACAAAAAACAAAACGGTAAGAGGAAAAAAAGCTAAATAGTATTTTTTACTTTCCAAATAAGACAAAAGCCCTTTATAAAAAGGGCTTTTTTTTTATCTTCGGTTTCATGAAAATAGATGAACTGCACCAAGTCTTTTTGAACTATCCCAGTGTCTGCACCGATACCAGAAAAATAAAACCTGGAGACCTCTTCTTTGCCCTCAAGGGCGATAACTTCAATGGAAACGAATATGCGGACCAAGCTTTGGTAAAAGGAGCTGCCTATGCCATTATTGATGATGAAAAGCATTCAGGGAAACAAAAATTTCTGGTAGATGATGTATTAAAAACACTTCAAAATTTGGGAACTTTTCATAGAAGGTTTTCCGCGGCAAAGGTAATAGGTCTTACTGGCAGTAATGGCAAGACTACCACCAAAGAGCTCATTAATTCCGTGCTTTCAAAAAAATATAGGACGATAGCCACTTCCGGCAACCTCAACAACCATATAGGGGTGCCACTAACATTACTTTCCATTAAAGAGAATACAGAAATTGCCATAGTGGAAATGGGAGCCAATCATCAAAAGGAAATCGAATTTCTTTGTTCCATAGCGGAACCTGACTTTGGATATATAACCAACTTTGGCAAGGCACACTTGGAGGGCTTTGGTGGTGTAGAAGGCGTAATTAAGGGGAAAAGCGAACTCTATGATTTTTTAATGGCCCACGATAAAGGTATTTTTATGAATGCAGATGACCCTATACAGAAAGAAAAACTAGGGGGTTATATCAAAAAATATGGTTTCAGCACTTCAGATCAAGCATTCTATCCTATTCATTTAATCTCGGTAAATCCCTTTGTGAGTTTACAAGTAGAGGATGTCACCATACAGTCAAACCTTATTGGTGAATACAATTTCACCAACTGTTGCGCTGCGATCATCATGGGCAAATACTTCAATGTGCCCTTGGATAAAATTAAAGCAGGGCTGGAAGAGTACTTACCTTCGAACAACAGATCTCAAATTATTGAAAAAAACGGACTAAAAATCATTCTAGACGCTTATAACGCTAACCCGACAAGCATGTACGCTGCAATTCAAAATTTCGCAAAAATTGAAAGTGGTAACAAAGTATTGTTTCTGGGCGATATGTTCGAGCTTGGGGAAAGCGCACATGAAGAGCATCAAAAAATAGCGGATTTGGCCAAAGAATTGTATTTCGACAATGTATTTCTTGTCGGGGAAAATTTCTTTAAGGTCAAAAGTGAATTTCCAAAACTGAGGACATTTGACCAATTGAAACAAAATCTTGAATCATTGGATCTTCCAAAATCAACAATACTAATAAAGGGTTCTAGAGGAATGGCTCTGGAAAGAATATTGGAGCTAATCTAAAATCAAATTTTGCCGCAATGATGGATTAAAAAAGTGGGATATACTGGATTCGAACCAGTGACCTCTGCCCTGTCAAGGCAGCGCTCTAAACCAACTGAGCTAATATCCCATTTTGGAGGGCTAAGGTACTACTAAATTTTAGTTCGTTAAAAAGAATGTAATTCAAATTGGCAAGTTCTATTCTCATAGACCAAAAAGTCCAGTGTTCTTCTTCTTATAAAATGATTCTTTTTCAAAAAAAGATGTACATTTAAGGAAGAACTTCGACACCTATCTAAATGAATTTCAAGTATTTTGGACTGCTCATTTCTGTCTTTTTGCTTTATAGCTGTCAATATAACGTTCCGGAAGAACTAGAGGTTGCGTATACGGACCTGCCAGAAAATATCGATTTTAATTATAACGTAAAACCTATTTTATCCGATCGTTGTTATGCATGCCACGGGCCGGATGAAAATACCCGAAAAGCAGGATTGCGATTGGATACCGAGGAATTTGCTTTTAAAATGCTCGAATCAGGTAATAGGGCCTTAGTAAAAGGAAATCCAGAAGGTAGTGAGTGCATACAACGAATTCTAAGCAACGACCCAGAACTTCAAATGCCGCCACCGGAATCGAACCTGTCCCTTACCAAAACGGAGAAGGCCATTTTGATCAAATGGGTGGAACAAGGGGCCAATTGGAGCAATCACTGGGCCTTCCTAAAACCCAAAAAACAATACAATCCTGAACCTGTAAACAGCAATTGGCCGTACCATAATGAAATAGATGGATTTGTTCAGAAAAAATTGAAAACTAAAAATTTCTCCCCATCGCCCGAAGCTGATAAGGAAAAAATGATCAGAAGGGTAACCATGGACTTAACGGGCCTACCTCCTACCATTAAGGAAATAGATGATTTTTTAAAGGATTCCAGCAATGATGCCTATGAAAAAGTAGTGGACAGGCTGCTCCAAACCGATGCCCATGCGGAAAGATTGGCATTGGACTGGTTGGATCTTGCAAGATATGCGGATTCACACGGACTTCACGCTGATGGAGCCCGTTTAATGTGGCCATGGCGGGATTGGGTCATAGAGGCTTTCAAGAACAATATGTCTTATGACGAATTTGTTACCTGGCAATTGGCAGGAGACCTATTTCCAAATGCAACTAGAGATCAAAAGCTTGCCACGGCGTTTAATAGGAACCATCCAATGACCGCTGAGGGCGGAGCCATTGAGGAAGAATTTAGGCTGAACTATGTTTTTGATCGTACTGAAACCGTTGCAACGGCCTTTATGGGCCTTACCGTGGCCTGCGCAAGATGCCATGACCATAAGTTCGATCCAATCAGTCAAAAGGACTACTTTCAAATGGCGGCATTCTTTAATAACGTCAAGGAATTGGGTATGACCGGTGATGATGGTAACTATGGCCCCATGCTCGCCCTACCTGATAAAAAATCGGAAGACAAGTTAAGCGACCTTCAAAAAAAGATTGCCAACAAAGAAAAAGAACTCGCCCTCACCAAAAATGAACTGGCGCAAATCGAAGACTATATCAAAACACTGCCTGATTCCTTTACCGAAACGGGAAAGTTGGGTTACTACCCTTTGGACAAGCTTACTAAAAATAATAAAGGTCATATCGCCGACGAAAACAAAAACGCCACTACAAAGGAGGCTCCAAAAGTGGTACAGGGTATTAAAGGCAATGCATTTCTTTTTAACGGGGAATATGACGATTTAAACCTTCATAATATCCCAAACTTTGAATGGACCGATACCTTTTCAGGAAGTTTATGGATCAATACCACCAAAAGGGATTCCGCAAAAACCCAGACCATCATAGGTACTTCTGGTGACAAAAATAATTTTTGGCGTGGTTGGGATTTTTATTTGGATAATTCCAATCATTTAAATGCACGTCTAATACACTCCCTTCCGCATAATTATATTCACGTAAGAACAAAGGATTCCATAAAGATAAATGCATGGAACCATGTAGCATTTACCTACTCAGGGTCTTCAAAAGCAAAAGACCTTCACCTTTTTATCAATGGGGAAGAGGCAACTTCAGAAATTGTTTTCGATAATTTGTACAAAAGCATTAAGACCATTAGAAGCGGGGATCATTCCGCTTACCATGCCCCCGTCAAAGTGGCCAAAAGCTATAGAGGTTTTACAGGCGAGAATGGAATATTTCTGGGTAAAATCGATGAGATTCGATTATTTAACAGAAGCCTGACCCCACATGAAATAAAAGAACTGGCAACGCTCCCAAAAGAAACTGATAGCCTACCCATAGACAAGGCATTTTGGGTACAACGATCCAAAGAGGTCCAAGATTTGGAAAAGGAAATAAAAAGCTTACGATCTAATTGGCTAACGACCATGGAACCCGTTATGGAGGTCATGGTTATGGAAGAAATGCCGACGAAAAGAAAGGCATATTTATATGATCGAGGAAACTATGATCAACCATCCATTGAGGTCAAGGCGAATACGCTATCGATATTACCTGAATTTCCCGATGACCTCCCAAAAAATAGATTGGGCCTATCAAAATGGCTATTTTCAAAAGACAACCCATTAACAGCAAGGGTTACGGTCAATAGATATTGGCAATTGCTTTTTGGCAAAGGCTTGGTGGACACCCCTTCTGATTTTGGTGTTCAAGGATCGCTACCTACCCATCCGGAGTTATTGGATTGGTTGGCGGTCTCTCTTATGGACAGTAATTGGAACATTAGGGAATTATTAAAAAAAATGGTCATGTCACATACCTATAGGCAATCTTCCAAGGTGTCTGAGGAACTTTGGCAAAAAGACCCTGAAAACTTCTATTTGGCAAGAAGCAATACCTATAGGTTACCTGCGGAAATAATTCGGGACAATGCATTGGCTGCAAGTGGGCTATTGGTAGAAACTGTTGGTGGGAAAAGTGTAAAACCCTATCAACCGGCGGACCTTTGGATTGAAAAAACAAGCTTTTCCCATGAACTTATGAGGTACAAAGAATCCAAAGGTGATAGTTTATACCGTAGGAGCCTGTATACGTTCGTGAGACGTACCCAACCCCATCCGGCCATGATAGCCTTTGATGCACCCTCTAGGGAGGTTTGTACCATATCCAGGGAGAATACAAATACGCCCCTGCAGGCACTTGTGTTGTTGAATGACAAACAGTTTGTTGAAGCCTCCAGGGTACTGGCGGAAAAGATCCAGAAGGAAGGCGGGGACACTTTGGAAAATCAAATAACCCATGCCTTTAGGTTAGCAACGAGCCGAAGACCCAAAAAAGCCGAATTACAACTATTAATGGAACTTTACGACCGACAGAAAAATTGGTTCCAAAAAAATCCCGAGGAAGTAACCCAATTATTGTCCGTAGGGGAAAAAATTGTAGATAATTCCCTAGACAAAACAAAAACAGCTGCCTTGACCATGGTAACCAACACTTTATTGAACCATGATGAGACATATACCAAAAGATAATCCTAGTACCTATGTGCAACAACCATAACAAAAATTATACAAGAAGGGATTTTTTGACCAAGACATCATTGGGAATGGGAGCACTTAGCCTTGGCTCCTTAATTGATTCCTCCTTGCTTTTTGGAAATGCCCCAAAAACTATACAAAAAGAATTGGCTAATGGAGGTGGGGTTTTGGGACAGCCACATTTTGCACCAAAGGCCAAGCGAATCATTTACCTTTTTCAGAGCGGTGCCCCCTCACAGCTGGATTTATTTGATTACAAACCGCTTTTGAACAAAATGCAGGGTCAGGACTTGCCAGAAAGTGTACACGGTGGGCAGCGTTTGACCGGAATGACGTCCGGCCAGGCATCATTGCCATTGGCCGGTACCCTATCATCATTCAATCAGTTTGGGGAAAGTGGTGCCTGGATGACCAATTTAATGCCACATACCGCTAAAATAGTGGATGATCTGTGCTTCATCAAATCCATGTATACGGAAGCTATCAATCACGATCCGGCAATTACTTTTATGCAAACCGGTTCACAATTACCGGGAAGACCTTCTATGGGTTCTTGGCTTAGCTATGGCCTTGGCACGGACAACAAAAACCTTCCAGAATTTGTTGTGCTGGTGACCAAAGGAAAAACCGGAGGCCAGCCCTTATATTCCAGATTATGGGGGAATGGATTCCTACCTTCACAGCATCAAGGTGTGCAATTTAGGGCAGGGAAAGACCCCGTGCTATACTTGACAAATCCACCCGGAGTCGACCCCCAAGGAAGACGGGAACAATTGGATTATTTACAAAAGTTGGAGCAATTGAATCACAGTGATATTGGAGATCCAGAGATATTGGCCAGGATGGCACAATATGAAATGGCCTTCAGAATGCAAACCTCGGTTCCTGAGATTATGGACACTTCGGACGAACCTGATTATATTTATTCCATGTACGGTGAAGACAGCAAAATCCCCGGTACTTTTGCTGCCAATGCCCTATTGGCAAGAAGGTTGGCCGAAAGGGACGTAAAATTTATACAATTGTACCACCAAGGATGGGACCAACACGGAAATTTGCCCAGTGCCCTGCAAAGACAGTGCAAGGATACAGATCAGGCAACGGCCGCACTTATTACTGACTTAAAGCAACGTGGGATGCTTGAAGATACCTTGGTAATCTGGGGCGGGGAATTTGGACGGACCAATTACTCCCAAGGTCAGCTCACTGCAACCAACTTTGGCAGGGACCATCATGGAAAATGCTTTACTATTTTTATGGCTGGCGCTGGAATCAAAGGCGGAATGACTTTGGGAGCTACGGACGATTTTGGTTTTAATATCACGCAACGGCCTGTTCATATTCATGATTTTCAAGCTACGGTAATGCATTTGTTGGGAATAGACCATGAACGCCTAACCTTTAAATTTCAAGGAAGAAGGTACCGCCTAACGGATGTTCATGGAGAGGTAGTTAAGGAAATTTTGGCTTAAAAAAATCAAAATATGGGAAACAAGAGAAGAAATTTTATTAAAAATACGCTTGCCGCCACTACGGCAAGTATAATTGTACCAAAGGAGACTTTCGGCATTATGAAATCAAAAAAATATATGGACGGAATTGTTGGACATGGTGATTTCAAATATCAAGTGGATAAGGAATGGGGCGTTCAAGACCCTGCCAAAATTCCTGTAAACGATTGCCATGAAATGGTTCTGGATAGTCAGGGCAGGATATTGATGACAACCACAGGTTCGAATAACGACAATATTATTGTTTATGACAAAACGGGAAAAGTATTAAAATCTTGGGGAAGGGAATTTCCGGGAGCCCATGGCCTTTCCATTGCCGGGGAAGGTAGTGACCAATTTCTATTAATAACCGATCCGGAAACCCATAAAGTTCATAAAACGACATTGGACGGCAAGACGATAATGACACTTGGAAGACCTAGGGAAATATCCGGATATCAAAGCGATGATCAGTTTAAACCCACCGAAACGGCCATTTTACCAAATGGAGAATTCTATGTTGCCGATGGATATGGGGAAAACTACATTATACATTACAATGAAAAAGGGGAGTATTTAAATCATTTTGGAGGAAGCGGGGACGGTCCGGATCAGTTTAACTGTTGCCACGGAATCACCCTTGATACCAGGGATGCTTCCAACCCTACCCTTTTGATCACGTCGAGGGCCAGCCAGGAATTCAAAAGATTTTCTTTGAATGGAAAACATCTGGAGACAGTCAAATTACCCGGATGCTCTATATGTAGGCCGGTTATTCATGGCGATAATATCTACTTTGCAGTCATAGTAACCAAAACATGGGATTCCTGGGACGGTATGTTGGCGGTATTGGACGCTGAAAACAAGGTAGTCTCCTTACCTGGCGGTAGCGCTCCCCAATACATGAACAATGTGCTGGTGGAACCCCAGTATGATGGTACTACTTTTAGAAATCCGCACGACGTTCTAATAGATGCCGATGGCAATCTCTATGTTCCACAATGGGCATCGGGAAAAACGTATCCAATTAAACTTCATAGGGTATAAACCCCAATTACAAAATGACGCTTTTCCTTACTTCGGACTTCACCTATTTTCTGGGTAGGTTTCACCCTGTTTTGGTTCACTTGCCCATTGGATTTCTATTACTGGCCATTTTTATGGAATGGTATCAACGACTCAAAGGAAGGAATCTTGGTCATTTAATTGGTTATGCCTGGTTATTGGGAAGCTTTGGTGGTTTGGTGTCCATCATCTCTGGGTGGTGGTTGAGCGATAGCGGATTATATCTGGAAAGCGATTTGTTTTTTCATCGATGGTTGGGAGTTTCCTTGGTAGTACTCGCATTTACGGGTTGGTGGCTTAAAAAAAACTGGGAACGTTATTCGTTTGGTATTCAGACCACTATAAACATACTTGTTCTTTTGTTGATTTTCATTGAAGGACACTTGGGGGGCACCCTGACCCACGGTCCGGATTACCTTTTGGAATATGCTCCATCCTTCATTAAAAACAAGCTAGAGATAAAGGAGGAAATTGGTAAAACCGATTTCACCAACCAGGATTCGATATTCGTTTACAAGGATTTAATAGAGCCAATATTTATGGAAAAGTGTTGGGCCTGCCACAATTCCGTCGAAAAAAGGGGACTCTTGAATATGGAACACCCAGATTCACTGATTTTGGGTGGGGAAAACGGGCCGGTTCTGATTGCTGGAAATCCTTCTGAAAGTGAACTTTTCAACAGGGTAACACTATCCCAAAAAAGCCAAAAATATATGCCACCTGTGGGGCAGTCTCTCACCTATTCGGAAATTCGATTACTTGATTGGTGGATTGTCAATGGTGCCAATTTTAATATGAAAATTGAAGAAGGGGAAGCTTTGGCACCCATAAAATCTGTCTTAGTAAAAACATATGGAATCGATACGACCCCAAAACCATGGTACGAATCGGTAAAAATCAATCCGGCGGATTCGGTACTACTTACAAAGCTCATTAACCTAGGATTTTCTGTGAAAAAACTTGGGGAAGAGAATAACCTGTTGGATGTAAAATACAACGACCAAAGTCTGACCGAGGAAAAGATCAAGTCCTTGATGGACGTGGCCGATCATATTACTTGGCTCTCATTGGCAAAAAGTAATATTACCGATGACCAACTCAACTATATTACCCAATTCCCCAACCTCACAAGGCTAGAATTGGAAAGAACGCAACTTTCCGATGCTGGAATAAAACAACTTTCAACCCTCCGACATTTAGAAAGTATAAATCTATATGGATCAAGCGTTTCCGAAAACTGTCTGCAAGACCTGTCCAAAATTCCAAGCCTAAAAAGAGTATACTTGTGGAATACATCCGTAGATAAAAAAATAGCGCAGGAATTTCTTTTGAACAATCCCCAAATGGAAATAATTTTCTAGGGAAAAAAATCAGGAAACAGCAGCTTTTAGAAAGTAGAAATGCAGATTCATCCAAAAATAAAAAACCCACACTAGAGAGTGCGGTTTTTTTAGTGGGCCCTACTGGATTCGAACCAGTGATCCCCTGCTTGTAAGATCGTTAAATTATGGTCTTATATGGCTTTATAAATTTATATATAACTGCAATACAGCGATTTATAAAATATAATAATTCAAATAATTGTCAATAAAACCAATATTTGTTTATAAAGTTAAAACAAAAGATTACTACTAAGGTTTTATTAAATAAAGTTAGACAAAAAAAGATGGAACCTATCCTTTGGTTATAAGAATTACATATAATCGAAAAACGACCTATTGGCCTATTGGATTCACTATGCATGAAAAGGATTTTAATAGTTGTAATCAAAGAATTAAATCCACCAGTAAAATTACTGCTAACGTTACCCGTTAAATAATGTCATTCAGGAAAAAATAAAAAAAAGTATATGATACGGTTGCTCTATTAGAACAAGAAGGAAGGGCAGAAGGAATTTCCATGCCATCATTAAAAAAAGAAATACAGGGTAAGGGTAGACATGACATCGATTTTTTTACTTTTATCGACCAGGTCATATCAGATTTAAAAACTGCATGAAAGTATGATAATGCGGGTATTTATAGTGATTTAAGAAATTGGATTGTTAGGTCATACGGTGAGAAACCTCTCCCTTTTAGACATATCGACTATACATTTCTTAAAAAAAATGAGAGACCAAATATTATGCGGCGGGAATTACGGCTGGAGGATTAGGCGTTTCCATGAGAACACTTCGTGCCATATATAGAAGAGCTATAAAATCTGAAATTATCAATGAGAAGTATAATCCATTTAAGGACTATGCCATTAAAAGTGGTACGCCTAAAAGAATGTTTTTAAATGAAGAACAACTCAATACATTAAAAACCGCTGTTTTTAAAGAAAATGTACTTACAAAGGCAAGAGACCTATATCTTATTTCTTATTACTTAAGAGGCATGAACTAGATGGACATGTCTTTATTAAAGGGCAGAGATATTCAAGGAGACTTGGATCGAATTACTTACATAAGGGCTAAGACGAGAAATAAACTATTTTCCATTAAAATTGTTCCGGCTCTTCGGGAAATCCTATTAAAATATAATGAAGGGAAGATTGAAGAAAATCCATTTGTTTTGCCCATTTTACCAAATAAAAAATGAATCCAGGTCAGCTATATGAAGATATAAAGAATAAGAGAAAAAGACAAAATGGTTACTTAAAACGTATTTCGAGAATATTGGACCTCCTTCATTTCACAATATATAGTGCCAGACACACCTATGCTGGAAAGGACGGTCAAAGTGAACCACTAAAAACGGATTAAAGTGAGCATAGCAAACTAAGTGCTCAAAATCGATTCCATTGTGGTTAAATTTACTATTTATTTATTTGTTTTTTACGCATTGATTCTCCCTTTATATTGATTCTATGTGCGGTGTGAACCAGTCTATCTAAAATGGCATCTGC
>NZ_MDGL01000124.1 GCF_002742265.1 Maribacter sp. 4G9 | reverse complement strand
CATTATTTATGTCATGCTCCTGGCGTGCACAGCTTACGCTGCGCCCATAGGGCATTAAAATATAGAAGATCTAGGTGGCCATGGCGACGGGGCACACCCCTTACCATTCCGAACAGGGAAGTTAAGACCGTTTGCGCCGATGGTACTGCTATACCAAGTGGGAGAGTAGGTAGCCGCCTTCCTTGAAAGTCCCTTACAGAAATGTAAGGGACTTTTTTTTTGTTTTTAAAGATAATTTTAATTTTAATCTGCTGTTGTGACCTTGAAAGTATAAGGTGAATTCCAATGATCGGGAATATCTTGATCATCATTCACAACAGTAGGTCTACTACCACCTATGGTAACTCTAATAATATATTTACCTTCTTCAAGTATGGAGCTTGTTTGGGTGTTGTAAATAGCACCATCTTCTGAAACCACTCCCGAAACCTCTTCATAATCTGTTATTAGTTGTTGCCCATCTGTAGTAAAAACTTTTACATTCAAGTTTACACTAGAAGGTACTTCAAGTAGCTCAACCTTTATTTTTGCTGGTTTTCTTAGTTGTATAGAATAATAATCATAGCTCTGTGGTTCACCATAGGTTACCGAATTATTAATATGACCTGTTAGCGCATATGCTTCTATAATCTCGTTCTTGGGAATTGCTTTTGCTTCTGAAAATTCGTCGTTAGGCTCATAACAATCTACTATATCTGTATAGCTCCAAATAATTTCATAGGGAGTAGGGCTGGTGCCTGCGGGTACATGGGATGAGTAATGGGCTGCGATATCATAACTTACCTCTGGATAGACCAAAAAACTAGTTGTTCTGGTATTTTCGTCACTCGTAGCCGCCGCCGTACTATTGGCGATAGCACCCGAGGTATCGTCAGATGATGTAACTTTTAGGCCTGGTACAGCGCCACTGTCATTGGTAAGGACAACTGTATAGTATCCACCACCAGGACTGGTTACCGCAGGTAAAAGACCTGTATATAAATCTGTTTCATTTATGGCATCCCAGAATTCGTTAATCGTATTCTCATCATTCATAGGTTCATATGGCATACAATCATTGAATTCTGCAAAATCGCGTACCCATTTTTGAATGTTGCCAGCTCCAGCTGCTGCAACCGAAATACGAAGCGTATCGTCGGTTCCAATTTCCATTTGAGCATTATAGTAGTTGTAGTCACTACCCAATTCAGAATAATCATAATTCTCTTCATCCCTGGATAGGATATCCTTCCACTTGATGTCATCTTTGTCAAAACCTGAGTCTTGTGCTAGGATTATGACTCCTTGTTCATCAATCACTCTTACAAGCATTCCGTTATTTGTTGGATTATTGCCACCCACCCTAAACCAGTCTCCTTGCAAGGCTTCAACATTATTGGTGGTTGTTTCAGTCTTGGGATTTTCATTTTTTGGATTTTCGGTATTCTGTTGCTCATTTGGGATATCAGGGGTATCCTCGGTAGTACACGCCATTGCAAAGGATAATACGAATAGTGTTTTAACAATTGTTTTCATATAGAATGATTTTAATTGGTTATTGAAAATTTGTAAAATAATTTCTTGTCATCAGCTGCGGGAACTTCAGAAACGAGAACATAATTGCCCGGGGTAAGGTCTGCCTCGAAATACCCGGTGGCACCACCTGTTAGGTTGTTCATGCCTCCCAAAAAAGTATATCCTTTTGGAGCTGGACTTCTTAATCCCGTAGGGTTCATCCAGTTCAACCACTGCAATAAATTGGGTAATTCGACAGAATCGTCATAGCGAACCAGATTGATATCGTGTCCCAAAAAGTGTTCATATACGGTCTGGTCCTCAAATTGCACTTGAAAGATTTGCTTTCCAGAAGAAACACTATCCTTCAGTACGATACCTTTTGTGCTCGATATGTTGACATGGGCAGTTGCTTTTGGAGGGCGTAAAACTGTTTTGTTTTCGGTTACAATAATTTGCTTGTACATACCATGACTGGTATGCCAAGATCCGTCCATCATTTTCACATAGCATTCCATAATATAGAGGCCAGGTTCAAGATAGACGGTGCTTTTTGCCGTATTTTCAGGGGAAATAAGCCCCGTACCACCCATGTACCTTACTTTTTGAAACCATTCAGGTAACTTGCCAAAAGCCAATATGGCATTGTTCATATCACCATCCATGATACGTTTCATGCCTTCTTCAAAAGGTGGTAAAACCTCTTCTTTTGTATTCTGGGCATTTTTTCCTTCAGGATATAAATCCATTAAAATAAAATGGACTTCAGGAGAATCGTTTTTGTAGGTCAACTTGTTCCATCCCGAGTATAGGGTGTCGGCCACAAAAAACTCCATACCTTGGGTAACAATCTGGACCTCTCCTATTTCCTCAGACGATACCTTGCTTATTTGGGTTTGTTTGGATTTTGATTCTTTTTCTTTTTGTTTGCAAGAAAAAAGAGTCAACAGTAAAACTGAAAAGGTGATTATGGTTCTCATAAGAAAGAATAGATTGATTTTATTTTAAAACTTGTTTTATACTGCTTTACTCAGGCATTAAATATGCTTGCAAAGCTGTCATAGAAATTATTTTTATTTGGAGGAACACTCTCAAAGCTATAAATGTTGCTGATAATTGAAGTTTCAAATGTTTAATTGCTGTAAAGTCATATATATTTGATATACAATGTGTTGTAATTAGTATTTTCATTCTATTTCGGTTCAATCTACCATGAATCTTCATAAGCTTTCCAATAATGTGCTCAAGCGTACCAAGTATGTGATGGCAGACTGTCATGAACCGTAATTGATTATCTTTAAAAGACTTAAGAAGTGAAAAATGATCAAGGCCATTATAGTTGACGACGAATACAATGCAATAAAAAATTTGGCTTGGGAAATAGAAAGGTTTTGTGATGATGTGAAAGTAATTGATACTTTCACTGATCCCATAGAAGCCATCTCTGCAATCAATTATTTAAAACCAGACTGCGTGTTTTTGGATATTGAAATGCCAGAAATGGACGGTTTTTAGTTGTTGAATACCCTTAAGTATAGAAGTTTTGATATTATTATTACTACTGCATATGATAATTATGCGATTAAGGCCTTTCGACAGCATGCAATTGATTATCTATTAAAACCGATTGATTCCGATGACCTTAAAGAAGCGGTCAACAGAATTAGGGAGAACAAGGGACAGAATTTGTTGGGTGCGGAGCTTAAAAGTGTTTTTAGTGAGTGGGCCCATCAGAAATCAAAAAAATTGGCCTTGCCCATGGCAGGTAAAACATTATATGTAGACCCATCGGAAATTATCTATTGTAAAGCGGACGGCAATTATACTGAAGTCTTTTTTGGCAATGGAAAAAAGGAGGTGTTGAGCAAACGCATCAAGGATTTCGAAAAAATGTTGGGGTCGACCTTTTTCAGAGTGCATAATTCCTATTTGACCAAACTGAGTTCCATTAAAGAATTTGTAAATCAGGATGGACAATACCTAATTCTGGAAGATGGGACCAATGTTCCTGTTTCTAGGGCTAAAAAAAGTGAACTACTTAAGATATTAAACGGATAATGCTACATTGGAACAAGGTTACTTAGAATATTTTTATAAATATCCATTTCAGAACGGTTTTCTAATTTTTACCATTGGAGCACTTTTTTTGCTCACTATCTATCATTTTGTATTGTTCTTTCAGCAAAAGGATAAAATTTACTTACTATACAGCGGCTATACTTTTTTTGTAATTCTATCACAGCTCAGACATTTGGAGGAAGGGTTTATTTTCCACTTAATTGCTCCAATTAAAGATATTGCTTTGTTTCCCATAGTTTCAACAGAAATATATTATGTCATTTATGTGCTTTTTGCGATCAAATTTCTGAATATTGAGACGCACTATCCAAAGTGGAGCAAGTACATAACTAGAGCTTTAAAGCTTATCATGATTTATTGCCTTGTTATTATTGTCGTACATCTTTTCAATAGGAGTGACAAGTTGCTAATGAACGGTTATTTTGTATTTACCATATTGATGAGTGTGTTGGGGATTTTCTCCTATATTCCCTTTTTTAAAGTGCGAAGTCCATTGAAATATTACATTATATTGGGCTCTTTTTTCTTGTTCTCTTTTTCTGTGGTTTCGCTTATGATTTACTTTGAACAAATAGAACAAAACCTTCCTATTGAACCATCATATAGCATATTGTACGTTGGCTTTTTACTTGAAAACACTCTGTTTTCTTTGGGATTGGGTCACAAGCAAAAACTAATTCTAGATGAAAGGAATAGGTCACAACAAATGCTGATTACCCAGCTCAAGGAAAATGAAAAACTACAAATAAAGGTGCAGAATCAGCTGAAGGAAAATGTAAAGGCCATGGAAATCAAAGCAGAAGCAGAACGATTGAAAGGCTTTCAGAATCAATATGATAAAGAATTGGCCGAACTAAAACTGCTGGCATTAAGAAGCCAAATGAACCCACACTTTATCTTCAACTCCCTGAACTCGATTAAGAGGTATATCATTGATAATGATAAAGAGAAAGCCGTCTATTATATGAATAAGTTTGCCAAACTCATCCGCAGGATTTTAGCATCCACTATGGAAAAGGAATCCTCTTTGACCGATGAACTTGAAACCATGGAGCTTTATATGAATATTGAGAATATTCGATTTAACAATACAATTGATTTTAGAGTAGATTGTCAAAAGGGAATAGCATTAAATTCTATTAAAATCCCATCACTCTTACTTCAACCTTTTATTGAAAATGCAATATGGCATGGGTTGTCCTTAAAACGAAAGGATAAGCTACTTTCAATTGAGTTATCTAAACTTGGTAGGTCAACTATTCGTATAAATATAATTGATAATGGTATTGGGTTACATAAATCTAAACAGATTAAAGAGCGAAAAATCCATAAAAATAAGTCTCTAGGTATAACACTTTCTAGGGAAAGACTTGAACATTTCTCGAAAAAATTTAAAGGGCATGGGATTATAAGTATAATGGATTTGAATGAATTAACAAATAAGGGTACCGGAACTCAAGTTCAAATTGATCTACCAATTAAATAAGGGATATCATTGGTCTAGTAAAGGGATGGTGTTTCTTGAATAAAACCATGCCCTTTTGTAGGGAGAAAACCATATAACTCTCAGAAAGATTCAAATTCTAGATTTTAAAATTTATATGTGCCTCCTTAATAAGAGGGTTGTACTAAATATAGGTTTGATTTCCTTTATTTAGCTTGAAATCGCAGAATACCTTAAAAAGGTAATATGTAATCTCCTCGCTTCAAAAGTACTATTTAACGATATTTACAATAGTATTCGCAAATGTGAAAAACTTGAATTATGTCAGATTTATTTAAAAAGGCTGTTTTGTTACTAATGTGTATCAAATTGACTGCATGTAAAGATTCTCATCATTCTGGAAAGAATATTAGGGAGATGCCAAATATCCTATTTATACTAGTGGATGATTTGGGATTACACGATTTAAGTAGTACGGGAAGCTCTTTCTATGAAACGCCAAATGTGGACGGAATAGCAAATGAGGGAATGGTTTTTAAACAAGGCTACGCGGCCAGTAGGGTGTGCAGTCCTTCCAGGGCAAGTATTATGACCGGAAAGTTTACGGCCAGACACGGTATAACCGATTGGATTGGCGCTCCTTCAGGCGTCGAATGGCGTAATTATAATCGCTATGACAAATTACTACCTTCAGAGTATAAGCAAGAATTATCAAATGAGGATGTAACGCTGGCCGAAGCATTTAAGAAGGCAGGATACAAAACTTTTTTTGCGGGCAAATGGCATTTGGGAGGCGAAGGTTCGTATCCTGAAGACCATGGTTTCGATTTTAATGTTGGAGGGTGGGACAAGGGAAGTCCCATGGGTGGATATTTTTCCCCATGGGAAAATCCTAATTTGCCTAATATAACCGAGGGAGAAAATCTTTCTATGCGTTTGGCCAAAGAAACATCGGACTTCATAAAAAAAAATAAGGATAGCACTTTTTTTGCTTTTCTATCCTTTTATGCAGTACATGGACCAATACAAACCTCACAAGAAAAATGGAATTATTTTCGGAATAAAGCAGATTCATTGGGTTTAGCGGAGAGCGGTTATCAAATGGAACGTTTATTGCCCTTTAGAACTGTGCATGATAACCCGGTGTATGCTGGGTTGGTTGAATCTATGGATGATGCAGTGGGTATTGTATTGAAGTCACTGAAGGAAGCAGGTATTGAAGAGAATACTATAGTGGTGTTTACGTCGGATAATGGAGGAGTGGTTTCTGGGGATTCTTTCTCAACTTCGAACCTACCACTGCGAGGCGGAAAGGGATATCAATGGGAAGGTGGTATACGGGAGCCCTATTTTATCAAAGTACCTTGGTTGAACAACGGTGAAAGTACCAGTGATTACCCTGTTGCCGGAACCGATTTTTATCCGACCCTATTGGACTTGGCAGGTATTGGCCTGTTACCGGAACAGCATGTGGATGGTGTTAGCCTTAAACCTATTTTGGAAGGGGAAAAGTTGGAAAAACAACGTCCTTTGTATTGGCACTATCCACATTACGGGAATCAGGGTGGTAATCCTTCCTCCATTATAAGGGAAGGCAATTGGAAACTTATTCATTACTGGGAAGACGATTCCGATGAGCTTTATGATGTTTCTATAGACATCGGGGAACAAAAAAACTTGGTAGGACAAAAACCGGAAACTGCCAATAGACTAAGAGGTAAATTACTTCAATGGTTGGACGAAGTTGGTGCAAACGTACCAGAACCTGATCCCAAATTCGATTCTTTATTATCGGCACAAAGACAACGCATGATCATCGAAGAAAAATGGCCCGATTTGGAGGCCCAACGTCTTTTGATGTTATCACCAGATTATGAGCCAAATCCCGATTGGTGGGGAAGTAGGACAACCAAGGATTGAACATTGTTTTTTATGAAATAGGAAAATCATTCGTTTTACGGTTCTCGAATCGAATAATAAACCGGAATTGGAAAAATATATGATAAAAGGTTATACAGAAGCTTTACCTCTTAAATAGCACTTCATTGTAATTGTGTGTTGCTAAATATTCATTTTTCAACAATGCGAGATATTCAATAATATCCTTCCTATATTCAAAATCTTCCACTAGGCAATCCTTATCATTGGCATCGTAAACTTCGATTCCTATATACCAGTTCCCTTTCCTTGTTTCATATAACGTATCCATAACTGGGTCAATTTCGGCACTATGCAAGACCCCGTCAATTGCCAATGGTACTAGGTTGACAGTTTTTGTTGGTATCTCTACTTCATAAAATGAAAATAGAAATTCTTTGCCATCAACCACAAAAGGGACATCAAGCCAAACATCAAAATCATTCAAGGAATATTTCGTATTAATGTAATTGTAAAATTCATTGGCGGATTTAGGGTCCTCAAAAATGAACATTTGCCGCTTTGGAAGTTGTTTTTTGAACTTTTTTCCTTTGGTAATGGAATAGTTTTTTATAGATGGAGCTATCCGTATTGGGATACATGAAGTGGATAAAAGAAGTAGTATCAATAGTGTATATTTTGACATAAGTATCTATTAAAATAGTATCTCAATTTTATCCTACATGTATTGTAAAACATATCAATAATTACGCCAAATATCATAAAAAGAAACCGTCCCATTTACAAAACGGGACGGCTTCTTTTATTGGCACCGCCAAAGGGTTTAATACTCCGAGGCTTGCCTAGAAATTAAAAATTTGTTTCCTGCGAATGCCTCGTGGGCTTGCCCCGAGGTAGTAGTTTACTTTTAACCTAATTTATTATTAGACCCTTGGTAAATCTCCATCACCTTTTAATGGCAATGCGGATTCTCCCATAAGGTATTTGTCCACATGGTAAGCTGCCTGCCTGCCTTCTGAAATGGCCCAAACAATCAAGGATTGTCCCCTTCGCTGGTCACCGGCAACAAAAACTCCCTGTACATTTGTTTTATAATCGATTTCTGAGGCTTTTATATTGGTTCTGTTATCCATTTCAAGACCTAGTTGCTCCGCAACGGTATTTTCTGAACCAGTAAAACCAAGAGCCAATAAAGCCAAATCACATTTCCATTCCTTTTCAGTGCCTTCAACTTCCTTCAATCGAGGCCTTTGTCCTGGTACTGTGACCCATTCTACTTCGGCGGTTATCAGGCCTGTAAGGTTACCTTTGTCATCTCCAATGAATTTCTTCGTGGAAATACTAAAAAATCGCTCAGCCCCTTCTTTGTGCGAAGAGCTCGTTCTTAATCGCATCGGCCAAAACGGCCAAGGTTGGTCCTTAGGTCTTTCAGTGGTTGCCATAGGCATGATCTCGAAATTGGAAACCGATTTGGCACCATGCCTAAAAGAGGTGCCAATACAGTCGGAACCCGTGTCCCCACCGCCAATAACGATTACATCCTTGTCCGTAGCCAAAATTTCTTCTCCCAATTCTTTGAATCCATCGACACGCCTATTATTCTGGCCCAAGAAATCCATGGCCTGAACCACGCCTTTAAGGTCTGCACCTTCAATGGGAAGATTTCTTCTAACGGTGGCCCCACCAGTTAACACTAAAGCATCAAAATCATCTAGAAGGCTATCTGCTTTGATATCTTTTCCAATATGTACACCACAATGGAATTTAATTCCTTCTTCCTTAAGTACTTCGAGCCTACGGTCGATAATATGCTTTTCCATCTTAAAATCTGGAATTCCATAGCGTAGTAGGCCTCCGGGTTTTTCATCCCTTTCATACACGGTAACCTCGTGACCGGCCCTGTTCAATTGTTGTGCGGCAGCCAATCCTGCAGGTCCTGAGCCTATTACGGCCACTTTTTTACCTGTTCTTACTACTGGTGGTTTTGCCTTGATCCAACCTTTTTGGAATGCAGTCTCCACTATATTTTTTTCAATATTCTCAATGGATACCGGGTCTTCGTTTATTCCCAATACGCAGGCCTCCTCGCAAGGGGCTGGGCACAATCTACCTGTAAACTCTGGAAAATTATTGGTGGAGTGCAATATTTCACTGGCTTTTTCCCATTTACCTCGGTACACCGCATCGTTAAAATCAGGAATTAAATTTCCAAGAGGGCAACCACTGTGACAAAACGGGATTCCGCAATCCATGCACCGGGCCCCTTGATCTTTTATATCCTTTTCTTCCATAGGAAGTGTAAACTCCCTATAGTTTTTTATTCGCTCCTCCACGGGAGCATAGGATTCTACCTTTCTATCGAATTCCAAAAATCCTGTTATCTTCCCCATTTCTCGATTTTATATAGTTTGTAAATTTTCTTTTTCCAATCGTATTAAGGCCTGTCTGTATTCCTCTGGAAATACTTTAATAAATTTTGGCAAATACTCCTCCCATCGCTCCAATATACGTTGGGCCAGTGGACTCAAGGTAGCATTGTAATGGCTCGTAATCAAGTCCTTCAACTGTTTGATGTCTTGATCTTCTTCCACTTTCAAAAGATTCAGTCCCTCAACACTGCATCTGTTCCTAAAAGTTTTCTTTTCATCCAACACGTAGGCTATTCCACCGCTCATACCGGCGCCAAAGTTTCTTCCAACTTCACCTAAAATAACGGCAACGCCCCCGGTCATGTATTCACAACCATGGTCTCCTATTCCTTCAACAACTGCCTTTGCTCCAGAGTTCCTCACACAGAAACGCTCCCCGGCCTTACCGTTGATATAAGCCCTACCCGCTGTGGCACCGTAAAGTGTTACGTTACCGGTGATTACATTATCTTCTGGCACTATGGTGGAACCTTCAGGGACCCTAACCACCAATTTGGCTCCTGAAAGTCCTTTACCTAAGTAATCGTTGGTGTTTCCATTGACTATCATGGTCAATCCCCTTGTAGCAAAGGCGCCAAAGCTTTGTCCTGCAGACCCCGTAAAGTTAAGTTTTAGGGTATTTATTGGCAGTCCCTCTGCACCGTAGGTCTTAGAAATTTCATTGCTGATAATGGCTCCTACGGCTCTGTCCGTATTGCTAATTGGATAATCCAAGGTCAACTTTTCTTTTCGGAATAAGGACGGATTTGCCTTTTCGATGATATCAAATTCAATAGAATCGAATACATCGTGATGTTGTTTTTCCGTATTATAAAACTTAGTTCCCTTTGGGACATCTACTTGATGCAAAATTGGTGTCAAGTCTATTCCATTTGCTTTGTAATGGTCTATGGCCTTTTTTCGATCCAGCTTCTGCACTTGCCCCACCATTTCGTTAATGGTCCTGAACCCAAGCTGTGCCATAATTTCCCTTAATTCCTGTGCAATGAAGTACATATAGTTGACAACATGCTCAGGTTTTCCCTCAAACTTTTTACGTAACTCGGGATTTTGGGTTGCAATGCCCACAGGGCATGTATTCAAGTGGCACACACGCATCATGATACAGCCCGATGCTACCAAAGGCGCCGTAGCAAATCCAAATTCCTCAGCACCCAGTAAGCAGGCAATGGCTACGTCCCTTCCTGTTTTGAGCTGGCCATCACATTCCAATACGATTCTGTTTCTTAGATCATTTAGCACTAAGGTCTGTTGTGCTTCGGCAATGCCTAATTCCCAAGGTAAACCGGCATGTTTTAGTGAGGTTAGGGGGGAAGCCCCAGTACCACCATCAAATCCAGAAACTAAAATTACATCGGCTTTTGCTTTGGCTACACCGGCGGCCACCGTACCTACGCCCACTTCGGATACCAATTTTACATTGATTCTGGCCTTTCTATTGGCCGATTTTAAATCATATATCAATTGCGACAAGTCCTCAATGGAATAGATATCGTGGTGCGGTGGGGGCGAAATCAAACCCACGTAGGGGGTGGAATTCCGTGTTTTGGCAATGGCCGGATTGACCTTTGGACCAGGTAATTGTCCACCTTCGCCCGGTTTGGCTCCTTGGGCCATTTTAATTTGGATTTCCTTTGCATTGGTAAGGTAATTCGATGTTACTCCAAATCGGCCCGAAGCGACCTGTTTAATAGCACTGTTTCGCCAATCTCCGGTTGCATTTCTGTAAAAACGCTCCTCATCTTCGCCGCCCTCCCCAGAATTGCTTTTACCCCCAATCCTGTTCATGGCAATGGCCAAGTTCTCATGGGCTTCCTTGCTTATGGAACCGTAGGACATGGCCCCCGTCTTAAACCTTTTTACAATTTCCGTCCATGGTTCAACCTCGTCCAATGGAATAGGGTCAAAGTTGGAAAACTCGAAAAGCCCTCTAATCGTCATAAGATTTTTGGCCTGTTCATTGACCATTTGGGAAAACTCCTTGTAGGTCTCAGGTTCGTTGTTTCTTACGGATTTTTGAAGCTTTGCTATGCTCACCGGATTGAACATATGTTTTTCCCCATTTCTTCTCCATCTGTATTCCCCGCCGATCTCAAGGTCCAAATTGGCGTCAACTTCCTTGGTGGAAAATGCCCTATGATGACGCTTCGCCACTTCTTTCTCTATCTGGTAAAGTCCAATTCCCTGAATTCTTGTAGGCGTGTTGGGAAAGTATTTTTCAACAACTTTTGTATTGATACCGATACATTCGAACAATTGGGAACCGCGATAGGAGTTCAAGGTAGAGATTCCTATTTTGTTCATGACCTTTAGAATCCCTTTACCAATGGCCTTATTATAGTTTTTAATGGCCTCATCAAAGGTAAAGTCCTGAATATCCTGGTCCTCGATTTGTTCCCCAATGATTTCGTTCACCAAGTATGGGTTGATGGCACTGGCTCCAAATCCGAACAACAGGGCAAAATGGTGCACTTCCCTAGGTTCTGCAGATTCTATAATAATACTGAGTTTTGAACGCTTGCCCAATTTTTGAAGCCCACTGTTTACAAAGGAACAGGCCAACAATGCGGGTATGGGGGCATTCTCCTTGTTGACGTTTCTATCGGACAATATAATTATGTTCGCTCCCTCATCAGCCGATTTTGATGCTTGTACCAAAATGGACTGTAGGGCATCTTCCAAGCCATTATGTCCCTTTTCCACGGGGTATAACATAGGGATGGAAACCACCTTATAGTCCGGACTAGCATCATAATTCTTGATCTTGTCCAGATCCTCCTTGGAAATTACCGGATTTTGAATTTTCAGTTTTCTACAATGTAGTTCTGAAAACTCGAATATATTGTGGTCGCTACCCAGTGTCAGGCTTATATCGGTAATCAATTCCTCCCGGATGCCGTCCAATGGCGGGTTGGTTACCTGGGCGAATAGCTGCTGGAAATAATTATAGATGAGTTGTGGCCTTTCGGACAAAACGGCGATGGGGGTGTCAGATCCCATAGATCCAATGGGCTCCTTCCCTGTTTTGCCCATAGGAAGAATGATAGTATTGATATCTTCCAAGGTATATCCAAAAACCGATTTTCTTTTTTCCAAAGAGGCTTCCCCCAAGAAAAGCGGGCAGTCATTATAAGGTATATCCTTTAAGTGGACCAGATTTTTATCCAACCATTTTTTATACGGATGTTTTTTGGCTATTTCTTCCTTGATTTCCTCGTCGTTGACAATACGCCCTTCCTCCATGTTCACCAAAAACATTTTTCCAGGTTCCAGGCGTCCATGGAATTCAACATTTTCAGGGGCAATTTCAACAACGCCCGTTTCGGATGACATTACCACATAATCATCCTTGGTGACGGAATACCTGGAAGGTCTAAGTCCGTTCCTGTCCAATAATGCCCCAATATAGTTTCCATCGGTAAAAGGAATGGATGCAGGACCGTCCCATGGTTCCATCATACAGGAATGATATTCGTAGAAGGCCTTTTTTGCTTCGGACATTTCCGTATTCTTTTCCCAAGCTTCTGGAACAAGGATCATCATGACCTCTGGTAGCGAGCGTCCTGTCATTAGCAATAGCTCCACGACCATATCCATGGTGGCGGAGTCCGATTTTCCGGGAAGCACAATGGGAAGAATGTTTTTGATTTCGTCCCCGAACATATCGCTCTTTAAAAGTTCCTGTCTTGAGTACATCCTTGAGACGTTACCTCTAAGTGTGTTAATTTCACCATTATGGCACATGTATCTAAAGGGTTGTGCCAGGTCCCAAGTTGGGAAGGTGTTGGTGGAGAAACGTTGGTGTACCAAAGCCAATCGCGTAACGACCCTGGAATCCATCAAATCAGAATAGTAAAGACTGATGTCCATAGGCATCAAAAGCCCCTTAAAGATGATAATCTTGGTGGATAAGCTGGGTACATAGAAAAATTTACTCTCGGAAAGTTTAGACTTAATGATAGCGTGTTCGGTAATTTTTCTGGCGATGAATAATTTTAGATTGAATTCAAAATACGATTGTTCCTTCGTTTCCTTTGCTATAAAAACTTGCTTTACAAAAGGTTCCGTTTCTGCCGCAATCCTGCCAGGTACTGAACGGTTGACTGGAGCATCCCTCCATCCTAGAAGTTTAAGTCCCTGTTTTTTAATGGTATCCTCAAAGACTTGGATACAGAAATCCCTTTGATTCCGCTTTTGAGGGAAGAACACATTTCCAACGGCATATTCCCCTTGTTCCGGCAGTTCAAACGTGCATACCTCTTTAAAGAAGTTGTGGGGTATATCAATCAAAATACCAGCACCATCTCCAGTTTTGCCATCCGCACTTACGGCCCCTCTATGTTCAAGGCGTTCCAGAATTTCCAGTGCCTTATGGATAATGTCATTGGATTTCTTTCCTTTAAGGCTACAAATAAAACCGGCTCCACAATTGTCATGCTCAAATTCTGGCAGATAAAGTCCTTGCTTCTTCAATCTCATAATTTATCGTATTTCTTCAAAAATATCATTTTATTTAAATTATAATCAACGATTACAGGCTAATCAAATAAAATATTCAACGTTTTTAAATAAAGGTTAAAATATCTTTAAATTGTAATTTTTGAATGGTTGAAATTGTCATATTGATAAATGTAGGGTAATATTGAGTAAACCCAATGACTATTTAGGGGGTATACCTGTAGAAAAGGTAGTATATAACAATTTTACCCCAGCGTATGTTGTGGGTAACAAGTGAAAGCTATCGTTTTTCAAATTTAGACCCTAAAATAATCTAGGGTGAAGTTGCCTTTGAACAGGATTAGTTTAAAATCGATCTTGAAATAACGATTTTTTGTATTTCGGAGGTGCCTTCGTAAATCTGGGTGATTTTAGCATCACGCATCAGTCGCTCCACATGATAATCTTTTACAAATCCATTGCCACCATGTATCTGGACAGCTTCAACAGTAGTTTCCATGGCTACCTGTGAGGCATACAATTTGGCCATGGCTCCGGAGAGATCATAATTTTCACCGTTATCTTTATCCTTCGCGGCCTGATATACGAGAAGTCGTGCCGCTTGTATCTGGGTATGCATATCTGCCAGTTTGAAGGCAATGGCCTGGTGATTGCTGATTTCAGTTCCAAAGGCCTTTCTTTCCTTCGAGTATTTGAGCGCAAGCTCGTACGCTCCAGCGGCAATTCCCAAAGCTTGTGCGGCAATTCCTATTCTTCCTCCAGCCAAGGTTTTCATGGCAAACTTGAAACCAAATCCGTCTTCGCCAATCCTATTTTCCTTAGGTACTTTTACATCGTTGAAGATTAAGGAATGTGTATCACTGCCCCTAATACCCAGTTTATTTTCCTTTGGACCGATTACAAAACCTTCCATGTCCTTCTCAACAATCAGTGCATTGATTCCCCTATGTTTTTTTTCCTTGTCCGTTTGGGCGATTACCAAATAAACACTGGCAGTCCCGCCGTTGGTTATCCAGTTTTTTGTACCGTTCAAAAGATAATGGTCGCCATGATCTATCGCTGTTGTTTTTTGTGAAGTTGCATCGCTGCCCGCCTCAGGTTCCGAAAGGCAAAACGCACCGATAATTTCACCTGCCGCCAGCCTTGGTAAATATTTTTCCTTTTGTTCCTCGGTTCCATAGGCCTCAAGGCCCCAGCAGACCAATGAATTGTTCACCGAAACGATTACGGAGGAGGATGCGTCCACTTTTGAAAGTTCTTCCATGGCCAGGACATAGGAAAGTGTGTCAAGTCCACTACCTCCGTATTTGGGATCCACCATCATGCCCATAAATCCCAGTTCCCCCATTTTTTTTACTTCCTCTTCAGGGAACTTCTGTTGCTCATCCCTTTCAATTACCCCACTAAGCAATTCGTTTTGAGCGAAATCCCGGGCTGCCTGTTTGATCAGTTCTTGTTCTTCAGTAAGTTTAAAATCCATGGTACTTTTTTAATAAGGTATATAAACAAATATAAGCCTATACCAATTAATTTCTTATCACATTAACCAAATCATTGTCTTTGCTTTTGGTGAAAAGACCAATGGTTCAAGGCTTGTCAATTTTTTTTGTTAAAAAATCTACACGTAAAAGTTTGACTTTCAAACCCCTTTATGATATTCTATTTGAAAATATGGTAGGATTGACAATTTTGGATATCTTTAGGGAATTTCAAAAGTTATAATTCAGTCTTAAATTTGATACCTCACATTAGAGGAAACTTAAAACCAACATCGAATGGAAACCATTATTATTATTGTTTTTTTAGCGGGTTATCTTGCCATTACCCTGGAGCATAATTTAAAAATCGACAAGTTAATTCCAGCTCTGGCCATGATGGCCATTTTGTGGGCCATTATTGCACTCAACCATATGCCCGTTTTTGAAGTAAATGCTGAATTAAGGGAACTTGAGCCCACACATTTGGATGAAATATTGCTCCATCACCTAGGTAAGACCGCTGAGATCCTGGTCTTTCTTTTAGGGGCTATGACCATTGTGGAGATAATAGATTATTTTGATGGTTTTGCTACTATTAAAGGATACATAAGGACAAGGAGCAAAAGAAAGTTGTTGTGGTTGTTTTCCATTCTTGCCTTTATTCTATCCGCAATAATCGACAACCTAACGGCCACTATTGTGTTGATTACCATATTACAAAAGGTAGTAAACGATCGTAATACCAGGCTCTGGTTTGCAGGTATGATAATTATTGCCGCAAATGCAGGCGGTGCTTGGTCTCCCATAGGGGATGTAACCACGACCATGTTATGGATTGCCAATAAGGTTTCCGCTGCGCAGCTAATAGAACATGTTCTGGTACCCTCTATTGTTTGTATGGTAGTGCCAGTCCTTATTGCGGGTACATACAAGGCCTTTAAGGGTAAAATTGATGGGGATTTTGAAACGGAGGTTCCCAAATCAAAATATGGTTCTATTATGTTATATCTAGGTCTAGGCGCTATTATTTTTGTGCCTTTCTTTAAAACGGTTACGCACTTACCTCCTTATGTGGGTATGATGCTGTCCCTTGCTATCGTAGCGACATTTGCTGAAATTTATAGTAACAAAAAATTCAGTATTTCATCCGTCGGAGGAGAGGGGCATGATAGCGAAGGCCACCATAGTCCAGTGCATCATTCTTTGTCCAAAATAGAATTACCAAGTATTCTATTTTTCTTGGGAATCTTATTGGCCGTGGCGGCACTGGAGTCCTTAGGGCTTTTGTTCCATTATGCGGAAAGCTTAAACGCGGCCATTCCCAATACGGATATTGTTGTCATGTTATTTGGTGTAGGGTCTGCCGTGATAGATAACGTTCCCTTGGTTGCGGCCAGTATGGGTATGTTTGGTGAAACTATGGACAACCCCTTATGGCATTTTATCGCCTACTCTGCAGGAACTGGTGGTAGTATGCTGATTATTGGTTCTGCAGCTGGCGTTGTGGCCATGGGAATGGAAAAAATAGATTTCTTCTGGTATCTCAAGAAAATTACATGGTTGGCTTTCTTGGGATTTGTAGCGGGTGCAGGAGCTTTTATTTTAATCAGGGATTTTATCCTCAACGCATAATTTAATCTGGAAATTACCGTTATAATGGCAAATTATGAATTATAAGAATACTATGTTATTATCACAAGATTTGCCTCAAGATCCAACCACTGGTGAAATACTATCCGAAGAAAAAACACTTTCCGTCATGGATCTTGTTTTTAATGGAGGTACGGGCAGTGTTATTATTATTACCGTTCTCTTTTTGATGTTGGGAGTTGCCCTTTATATCTATTTTGAGAGACTATTGGCAGTAAATGCGGCTTCTAAGATCGACAAGAATTTCATGAACCAGATTCGGGATCATGTAACTTCCGGTAAATTGGAAGCGGCCAAAATTCTATGTGCCCAGACGGATTCCCCCGTTGCCAGATTGACCGAAAAAGGTATTTCCAGGATTGGAAAACCATTGGACGATATCAACACCGCGATTGAAAATGCGGGGACCCTGGAAGTTTATAAACTGGAAAAAAACGTGAGCGTTCTTGCTACCGTTGCCGGGGCGGCACCCATGATTGGTTTCTTGGGAACCGTAATTGGTATGATTTTGGCATTCCATGAAATGGCCAGTAGTGGAGGACAGGCAGAAATGGGCTCTTTGGCCTCTGGAATATATACGGCCATGACAACTACCGTTGCAGGTTTGATCGTGGGTATTATCGCCTACATGGGTTACAACCATTTGGTGAACAGAACAGATAAGGTGGTCCATAAAATGGAAGCAAATGCCGTAGAGTTTCTGGATTTATTGAACGAACCACTTTAATATTTCAATATGAAATTAAAAGGAAGGAATAAAGTTAGTCCAGACTTTAGCATGTCGTCCATGACAGATATCGTATTTCTGTTGTTGATTTTCTTCATGCTAACGGCCAATTCTCCCAATGCTTTGGATTTATTATTACCAAAGGCAAAGGGAAAATCCACGAATACGCAAAATGTATCCGTAAGTATCGATAAGAACTTACAGTATTTTGTGAACAATCAGAGAATAAACGGAGAATACATTGAAATTGAATTAAAAAAGGCACTGGAAGGCCAAGAAAAGCCTACGATTATTCTGAGGGCGGAAGAGAGCGTCGCCATAAAGGAGGCGGTAAACGTTATGGACATCGCCAATAGGAATAACTACAAGGTCATTTTGGCGGTGCGGCCCAACTAATGGCATTTTTAGACACGAGACACAAGAAAAAATCCCTTACACTAACAACACTGCTTTTGAGTATATTGTTGTTGGTGCTTTTCTACATTGGATTAACATATATGGACCCTCCAATAGAAAATGGAATTTCAGTTAATTTTGGTACTACGGATTTTGGTAGTGGACAGGTTCAACCCAAGGAACGTATAAGATCAGAGCCCTTGGATACGCCTCCGGTGGAGCCTACCAAGCAAGAAGTTTCGGAAGCTGTAGAAGAAGTCGTGGAAAAAGTACAGGAAGAAGTTAAGGAAGCCCCTTCTGAAAAGGTTCTAACTCAAGAGGACGAAGAATCCATCAGGATTAAGCAAGCCCAAGAAACAAAAAGAAAGGCGGATGCCGCGGCAGCCGAGCAAAAAAGAAAAGCACAGGAAGCTGAGCAAAAGGCAAAGGCCGAAGCTGAACGGATAGCACAACAGAAGAGGGAAGCAGAGGAACAAGCCCTACAGGAGCAAGAAGCCAAAAAGAAAAAATTGGATGAGCTTATGGGTGGCTTAAACAAGTCGGACGGCACAGCTTCCGGTAGTGAGGGAGATGATAAGAGAGCAGGAGATAAGGGTAGCCCAGACGGCGATCCTTATGCTACTAGTTACTATGGTAGCCCAGGTTCGGGTAGTGGGACTGGGGGTTATGGATTAAATGGAAGGTCTTTGGTCAATAAAGGGAAAGTGCCTCAAGAATGTAATGAATCCGGACGTGTAGTGGTAAAAATCGTTGTTGATAGGAGCGGGAAAGTGATCAGTGCGGAACCCGGAGTCAAGGGCACCACAAATACGGCCCAGTGTCTTTTGGAACCTGCAAGAAAAACGGCCTTTATGCACAAGTGGAACGTTGATTCCAATGCCCCAAGTCAACAAATTGGCTTTGTAGTCGTAAATTTCAAATTGGGGGAGTGATCTATCAGGAAACCTTGGATTGGATGTTCGCTCAACTCCCAATGTATCAGCAAAAAGGTAAGATTGCATTCAACAATAAATTGGACGGTATTCTCGAATTTTCGGAATATCTGGGTAATCCACATAAGAATTTTAAAAGTATCCATGTAGCTGGAACCAATGGCAAAGGGTCCAGTAGCCATATGCTGGCATCCATTCTTCAGGAGGCAGGATATAACGTGGGACTTTACACATCTCCCCATCTTAAGGACTTCAGGGAACGTATTAGGATCAATGGAAAACCGGTCACCAAAGGTTTCGTAACAAAATTTATTTCCGATAACAGGGATTTTTTTGATAACCGACACCTATCCTTTTTTGAGATGACTGTTGGTATGGCCTTTCGGTATTTTTCAGAACAACAGGTGGATATTGCCGTGGTAGAAGTAGGACTGGGAGGAAGATTGGACTCTACAAATATCATCACCCCAGAAGTTTCCTTGATAACAAATATCGGCTTTGACCATATGGATATGCTGGGTGATACCCTTCCTAAAATCGCATTTGAGAAAGCAGGAATCATCAAGGCAAATGTTCCTGTAGTGGTCAGTGAATATCACGATGAAACCGCACCCGTATTTAGGCAAGTAGCTAAGGAAAGGAATGCCAAATTGATATTTGCGAATCAGGATATGCCCGAAACGTACCATACATCGTTAAAAGGAAAATATCAATCTAAAAACATCAAAGGTGTTTTGGCTGTCATTGCTGCGTTACCAAATTTTACCGTTCAAGAAGAAAATATTGTAAACGGATTAAAACGGGTTATCGAAAATACGGGCCTGATGGGTCGCTGGCAGCAATTAGGCAAAAGTCCAAAGATTATTTGTGATACGGCACATAATAAAGAAGGCTTACAGTTGGTATTGGACCAGTTATTGGAAGAGACATATGATACCCTTCATATAGTCTTGGGTTTTGTAAAGGAAAAGGATTTAAAATCGATACTCCCCATGTTTCCCGTCAATGCCGTCTATTATTTTTGCCAACCGAATATTTCCCGTGGTCTCCCTGCCAATTTATTAAAGGAAATGGCCGAAGATTACAATTTAAATGGGACTGTTTTTGATACCGTTTCAAAAGCTTATACTGCTGCAAAACAAGCTGCTACAAAATCCGATTTTATTTTTGTGGGAGGTAGTACTTTTGTGGTGGCAGAAGTTCTTTAAATTTTTTATTTTTTTCTTTTGGAGTAAATAAAACTATTCTATATTTGCACTCCTTTTAGGGCTCTTAGCTCAGCTGGTTCAGAGCACCTGCCTTACAAGCAGGGGGTCACTGGTTCGAATCCAGTAGGGCCCACTAGTATAATGAAGCCTTCACAAATGTGGGGGCTTTTTTTATTTCCGGTTTATAAACTATTTATAAACATGTTTTTTCTTTCTTTTTTAATTGATTTATATTTTGATTATCAGGTATTTAAAACGATATTTTTTGTTTTTAAAATTATTTAATTAATCTATCGCTTAATTCCAAGGTACATTTTATATGTCCCAAAAAAATGTCCACACACTAAATTATATAGGGCTTTGGACTTACTACATTTGACTGGACATTGAGAAAAGAGTATGTTGCCTGTTTGAATTAACTTTGAAAACATGTCAAATCCAAAAAGAGAGTACACAACGGAGTTCAAGCAAAAGGCCGTCGAACTGAGCTATGCCAGGGGCAACGCCGCATAGGTATGTAGGGAACTGGGACTGAACCCCCCCGGTATTGGGTCGCTGGCGCAGGTAACCCAAAAAACCTTAGTTTTGTTCCTAGAGGAACATTAAATTTTTCTTAAGTGGCACGGATCACAAATAGTTAAAAGCTGGGATTGTCACATGAGATACTGATTTCAACTTGCTTTTTCGAAATACAGGGGGAAAGGTGGTACATATATCAAGTCCATCAATATGTGTTCACAGATTATTTTCTTTTCTAAATAGACAACACTATTGGATGACCTATAATAAATAAGTGGAGGTCTAAACTCGACATAAAAGTGTTCCTTTCATATCCTATCAAATAACCTGAACACAGGAAGGAATGAATTCCCGGTTTAGCCTATTTGGAAAACATAATAGTGCGTTCCCGACAGGTAGATAATTTTTAATACAAAAATAAAAACCTTAAAAAGGGCTGAGATGAGTGGAATGAAATATAGCAGGTTTCAAATTGTACTAGCTATTCGATTACCTCTGTAGCTATGCGCTGGAATAATTCCGGGGTAAACCACCGGAATTGTATTAGTCAGATTTGCATCCCTAAAATTTCCGGTAAAATGTGCTGTCCCTTTAATACGACTTCTTAATGGGTTTCTCATTTTCATGGATGTTGAATCTCTTCCCTTTAATCATAATTTCTCCGCATCCTATGAATCAAGAAACCTTGCGTTTGTCATCCGAAAATCTTTTAAATTTAGATTTTCAGGTAGAACCAAAGCAAAAGTAGTTCCACAATTTTGCTGGCTTTGGGCATAAATTGCTCCCTGATGATTCTTTACCAATTTCTTTACTATAGCGAGTCCGATACCAGTACCCTCATATTCAGTTTTACTATGGAGCCTGTGAAATACCTTGAATATCTTATCTTCCATTCCCTTGGGCAAACCAATACCGTTGTCCATGACCTTGATCTTATGATATGTAAATCCCATTGCAAGGCCAAGCTTTTTGATTTCTTTGTTTGTGGCCAATTCGGTAGAAATTCTAATCTCGGGTATGGTTTCCGGCTTGATAAATTTAAGGGAGTTATTCAGTAGATTGTCGAAGACTTGACGCATCTGAAAGGGCACCGCCTGAATGACCGGTAAGCCTTCATATGATACGGATGCTCCGGATAGCTCTATCCTTTCGGATAAATCTTCAAGCACCTCGCGGACGATTTTATTCAAATCTGTTGGGCATACCTCACTTTTCTGGACGTCCGTTCGGGAAAACGATAGTAAATCATCGATTAAACTGCGCATACGCGTTGCGGCCACTGAGATTTTATCAAAGTATTTTCTAATATTTGAGGGCATTTTTCCATTAGTCCAGTCACCTTCCGTAATTAGGGAAATGTACATTTGAATTTTACGTAAAGGTTCCTGCAAATCATGGCTGGAAACAAAAGCGAAAGATTCCAATTCTTCATTGGCAATCTCTAATTTTTTTACGGATTGTTCTAGTTCCAAATTCGCCTTTTGTAATAAGTATGTCCGTTCATTTACCTGATTCTCAAGTTCTCTTGAAAAGTTAAACAGCTTTTGTTTGGCCATATATTTATCCGTAACATCGATTACGGTAATAATAATACCGGATACAGATCCATCCAATTCCCTTAATGGTAAATAGTCATAATCTACATAGAATTCATGATGCTCATCATTGGTAATAACAATGGCTTTTGAATCTTTTTCACGAGCAGGTTTTCCGGAGTTGAGTACTTCCTCCAATACGCCAATATATTTTTGATCTTTAAGTTCAGGAAATACATCCACTAACCTCTTGCCCTCGACATCCTCCCATTTTCGCTGCCAAAAATGGTTCAAGATTCGATTGTTAGCCATTTCAATGCGTAATTCTTCACCCCTAAAAATGGCCATTGCGATAGGGGATTGCATGACCAGATTTCGAAATTGATTCTCATTCTCCGACAATACGTTTCGCGCCACTACATAATCGGTAACCTCATTGGCTACTAACATAATCTCAATTTCAGAGCTGCCCTGGTTAGATAGAGGGTGCAAGATGAAATCAAAATATGCATCCTGAACCTTACCTTTACGATGCATGGGTACCATAAACTCCGTACCTTTCACAGCTTTCTTTTTCCTGTTCAACTCTTTGAACAAAGGGGCAACCTGTTCCTGTACCTCGGGCAAGGCTTTAAAGAGTTCCTTTCCAATAATTTGATCGGACTTTCTGTCCAAAATTTCAAATAGGGCCTGGTTTGCCATTTGCATAACTGGACTTTGTCCATTGAAGAGGGCAATCCCCACAGGTGCATTCTCGATTATATTTTTAAAACGTGTTCGTTCGGCTCGAATGGCCTCATTTGCTATACGTAATTCTTCAGTTGACCGAACTTGTTCGGTAATATCTTGTAGAGTTCCATTAAATCGATATACTTCTCGGTCGTCCTTGAACCATGCCCTGCCCAATGCACGGACATTTTTTCTTTCCCCCGTCAATTTATTTTTTATGCAGTATGTTATATCATATTTACCAAGGTTCACTCCGGATAAGGCCTTTTCTATGGCCAGTTTTACCCTCTTTTGGTCCTCTGGAACGATGGCTTCAATGGCAATCGGTAAGGCAACCTCTTCCTCTTTTCGAATTCCAAACCACTCTTTTAATCGGTCATTTCCGAAAAACTTATCCGTTAGGGGATTGTAATCCCAAGTCCCGAGTTCAGCCGCATCAATGGCAAATTTTAGTTGGTCTTCGCTTTCCTCTAGCTTTTTAAGATTTTTAATTGATTCCGTTGTTTCAATACACGTTATGAGTATCCCGGCAATTTCCATATCCTCTCCCAAAAGCGCACTATAGCTGAACGTCCAATATACATCTTCCAATTTTCCATTTCGATAAATAGGGACTAATTGGTTCTCATGCCATGTAGCTTTTCCAGTACTCCATACCCTATCAACCTCTAACTTCATGGTATTGCTTAGTTCTGGCCAAGCCATGTCGAATTTTTGACCTAGTATGGTGGGATGCTTGCCTTCGACTCCCAGGCTCGGACGATAGGCATCGTTATAAAAACAATAGAAATCCACACCCCATAAAAGGAACTTTGGAAAGGCCGTTTTTAGCATACTGCTGATTGATAATTTGAGAGCCAAGGGCCAATGCTCAATAGCGCCCAACGGGTGACAAGACCAATCCTTGTCATTAATTATCCGACCCATTTCACCACCTCCAAGAAGGAATTTGGGCATAGCGGGTTTGAATTCCGAATTCATTGTTTGCTATTTTGATTAACCTCTTTAAATCTACGCTATATTTTTCTCTCGGCTACTAGAAACCTTAATTTTACAGGAATGTTAGAACTACAGGCTTTCATGCTTAAGGATTTGATTCAGCAAATTGATGCCTTTATCTAGGTCGTGAAAATAACGTAATTTATAAAAGGAATTCAACTCTATATGACAAAAAAATAACCTGTTCGTAAATATTTCCCAGCGGAAGCCTGATTTAGAATATTACTAAACCTGCCCACTCGTTACCCGAACAACCGGATTGATTTTTGATCATACGGATTCCTATTTTAGCGCATACCAAATCATTACAATAATGGTAATATCTAAGAAAAATTAAAAATCATCTTTTACGCGCTCCCTCCAACATGGAGAAGACTCATATCCACGAAATTCTGGTAGCATGTTACTTGGATTTGCATAGCAGATGCTTCAAGGTATTTTGCTATTCAATCGAATTCCTAAAATTCCTTCCCTGAATTTTCCAGATTATGAGGACATCGGACATCATTATTGTTCACGTGTTTAAAAGCTTATCCGGTACAGAATTACCCATAGTACATCCAGTTTTTTATTGCTAAATCTTTACTATGCTATCTTCGAAATATTATTTTACCTAAAGCATAGGAAGAACGTCCTTGAGTCGCTACAACGACAGTCCGTGGGATGCCATTGCGGAACATGGCGAAAATTCAGCAATCCATGCCATTGGCAGTTCTTTAACAACAAACATTCTTCGAAATGTTGAAGGAAGGTATTTATTCACTTTTTCGCAGGTGCACAATGCTTTTTTTCCCAATTAAAGTAATGGGCATGCGATAGTAAATTCCTTTTTAAGACCACTAATGTAAGAAAAAAGAGCACCTCCGATTGTTTATTGGATTAGTAATCGGTTAATATTTAGATAATTAAAATTGTATTGTGTGTTAAAAAAAGGAAGTTGCGACTTTTTAAAATTTATTATTAATTGTTAATTTTAACATTATTACTATAGGTCGTCTTTAATTCTAACGTATATCCTTATGAGGAGATTCTGGTGAATGGGATACACTCACATCATGTATCTAAATATAAAAACAATTGGCCATGATGGTACTCAGGGAAAATAGCCCCTTGGAAATGTTAAGGCGATTTGCTACGTATTTCAAAACTAAAACAAGCGAGTCTGTTGGAGCCGCAAAACTTTCATTCAACAATTCATTGGGCAAAGGATATATAAGCCTTTATGAAGTTTTTCCAGGATTATCGGTGTGGGTTTATAATTTTAATTTAAAAAAGGGGCTTTATTTTACATTAGAATTTATATCTCGTGGGCCAATCTATTTTGGTTACAATGTTGAAGGTTATCAACATCATAAATTAGATGATGAAGAAAAATTCCTTATGATCCACCAAAATCAAAATTTCATCATAAAAGGAGAACCAGGCGCCATAGGACATTTTAAAATGCCCTGTAATATCCCTTATAAATCATGTTACTTAATAGTGAATCCAGATAAAATTAATGCCAATGAAGGAATAGGATCCAGAAGTATTTCTCAAAATATAAATGATATCACAACCTCCTGCGGGGGAGGGCATTCTTATAGGCACTTAGGGGAATTGGACATGACTACGGGTATGTATGCGCAAATATTGGTAAATAATGATGCAACAGATCTAATTGGAAGGTTGAAAACGGAAGGAGCCGTAATGAACCTTTTGACTTAGGTACTTAATCAATAACGATAGAAGTAGTAAATTCGAGGAAACAAACATCAAGAACATGGAGCAAAGATTCAAGAGCATGTCCCTTTTCGACTTTATGGAGAAATTCCCGGACACGGACAGCTGCCTGTCGCATCTGGCCTGGCTAAAGTGGGACGGGGGCTACAGGTGCCCCAAATGCGGCCACGGCCACAGCTGCGAGGGTTCCTCGCCGCACTCCAG
>NZ_MDGL01000123.1 GCF_002742265.1 Maribacter sp. 4G9 | reverse complement strand
TCTAAAACTTTGTCAAGATAATCCTTTATTTAAACTTATTAATGCTATTAGCTTACCTGATTAACCAAGCAATCTCCCACTCATTTTCAGAAATGTAGCCTTGGACGTCGTTTTCTGTTTCAGGCCAAGTATCAAAACCCTCATCACCATTTGGCTCCTTGATTTCATGAATATAAAAACCTCCTGTGTCTTGTTCATCATGAATAAACTTTACATACCATCCAGAGTTGTTTCCCGAAACTATTTTCCCAAAACTGTCATAGTTAATTTGCATTTTCTCTTTATTTCGTTCTAAAATTACTGTAATAGATTATCGTTTATTTGAACTTTGGAATACCCACTACCAAAACTTCCACCAAGCTTTAGATTCCCGAAGTTCATTCTCAGGGGATGGATATATGTCTATTATATGATTAAAATCTTCCATATTCACCTCTTCTTCTTGGTATATTAATGATGTTGGCATCTCCTTACACACTCCGCCAAAATCGAAAATATATGCTTTCCCATTTTCATCACTCAAATAAACATTATCCGGTTGTTTATCCTTCGCATTAATATATACCATGAACTTACCCGACTTTTGGAGCTTCCTGTATTTTCCGACATCTTTGGAGTCATAGAAACCTCTTACCTCTGCTTTGAAGTCCAAGTAATCCATAGGATAAACTAGATAATTGACCAAAAAACTGAAAATCTCGAAATCTGGGTTGTGTGTAAAACGAATAATGAAAGTTTCAATTTCGCCTTTTTTTCTGTATAATTCTATGCCATTGACGGTTTCGGCATCTCGGTACAGATTAGCGAAATTACATAGTATATTTTCTAAATCTTGCTGGTTTTTGGTCTTAACCGATATGTAATTAACATTCATCGTTTAATTGAACTTTAGATGGTTAAAAACCATTTGTATATATATAACCCAATACACATATTAAGATAATCCAGAATGCAAGACCAAAATAATACCATTTTAACAATTCAGCTTTTTCATCTGTACTACCACCTAAATTAGCGAAGTAATGCTTACCCAACATTAAGACGAAAACAATTCCAAAGAAAAACATTATCATTTTTTCCTTTGGTTGAACTCCTAGCTCAGTATTCTTTTTTTTGGTCAACCCGTGTATCTTTTAATTGAACTTTGTTATAAATTTATGATTGAAATTGTGGGATACTTTAAAGGGGTTATCTACCTTCTTTTTCATTATTATACTTTTCAATATCCTTTTTAGCCTTCCTCCCGTGCTTAATAGCATAAAAAAGACCTATGACAATAACTAAAATAAAAAGCCAGTTTCCAGTCATCCTTTATTTGAACTTTCCTTGGTTATAGTGTTATTTCAAAATCGATTCTCCATAAAATTCGATAAAAGATTTTCTCCAAGTTTCGGGAAAAGGGTGTTTCTTTAACTTATCCGTATCATAGGCCATTAAAATAGACTTGGATATGGCCACAATACGTTTATGCTTCTTACTGTAGATTTTACCTTCGCAAAGTACCCGGTCTTCAAACAATTCTAAAACATCTAAACTTATATTAATGTGATCTGGATATGTCACCGGAAAGATATATTTGCAGTCTTGCCAGGCCAGTATGGGCACTATTTTTTCGTACTGTAATGTTCCTCCGCTCATTTTTTGAAACATCTCTATACGTGCAGATTCCATCCAACGCAGGTAAACGGTATTGTTCACATGCTGAGCCGCATCCATATCACCCCATTGTACTGGTAACTCCAAAGTTTCGTAACTATCAGGAATATTATCTTTCATATAATCGTTTATTTGAACTCTCTTAAATATTGGTTAATATGCGTTTTTGTGGAGATTGAATTTTGTCAAAATTTCGCAATTCATATCAGTTGGATATTTTTGTGACATTCATATATCTTCTTGAAGGGCTTTTATCAATAATCATACTAATTTAATTGTAATGAACATGGTCTATCTAAGACAGCTTAGCAATGGGCTACGTGTAAGCTCCGGGCTATATAATTCCTTCAATTCCAAACGCTTTTTTTAATCATTGCAACTTGAATTGTAATAGGACACTACTTCCTGTATATCCCTTTTTTGATACTCATGATTTTGTATACGTTGCACTAATTCCGGACAATCTTCAAAGTATTGTGAAGCGGCTTTTTTAAAATTTTTTGAAAACAATTGATTACTTGCCAAATGCTCGGCAGGCTGCCCTTCGCGACGTACGTAATAATCCACGATACTGTTGCTATTCATGACCGGGGCACTTCCAGGCATACCCATGCCACTCATATACATAACTGTCATGTAATCCCTGTAAAGGCTTACAGAACCTTCTTCGAGTAGCTGAAGTACCAAGGGGTATTCCCGTTCCCTAACCTCCACAGGTAAATACGTCTTATCGCCTGCACGGTAGCGAAATGTTACACGTTCTAGGGACGTGATATCTATTTTTTCAGCCTTTGACCCATCGGATTTCCAAAATTTCACTTGATCTTTCTTCAATTTCCCTTCTCCTGTGATTGAGCTTCCATCTTGGTAAAATAACTTTACCGGTGCCTTTTGTGCGATACCTGCGGTAGAGAACAGCAGAATAAGTTGAAGTGTTAAGATTCTATGGTAATAAGAAAACATTGTTTATAGTTTTAATTTAACGTGAGCTCGATATAACAAAAGTAAGTTTTTTTGAAATGGCTATTTCGGAGTGATGGTACCGCTTTGAGAGGTCGTTTATTTGAACTTTATTTATTTCTCAACCATCTTTCCAGTACAAACAATATTACTGTACCAGCAAAAAAGATAATAGTTGTCCTATTGATATTTTCCATTTTCAATGGCTCCCCATAATCCTTCAAAGCGTAATTAAATAAAATGAAAATGTCACCCATTATGAAGACAACTAGGAAGTAGGTTATAATTCTATATACATAAGCTAAGAACATTGGTTGATGGTTTATTTAAACTTTATAATCGTATAAGCCAACAATAATATGACAATCATTGATACCATAATATTTCTCGACCAATTGCTTTTTGATTGTTCGTTATTGAGTTCTGTTCTTCCAAACTTTACAAACATCCACCATATATACCCTCTACAATCCCTAAGAATCCGCCACATTGTTAAACTCTATTTAGACTTTAAACCTTTGTAAATCCCATGATGAGAAAAAATTAATTGATGTCTACCATAATGATATATTTCTCTCTTCCTTTTCCCAAAACTTCCAGTATCATAATCTTCAGTTGAAACACTATCAGGTAAACCAATTTTTTTTATCACTTGATCTTGAGACATAGGATAGGCAATTTCATTTTCAATTATATACTCTTTGCTCTTACTTTCCCGTTGACATGATAAATAAAATATGAAAATCATTAAAATAATAACTATCCTGCTCATCGTTTTACTAAACTTTAGTTCACTTGTGGTTTCACCTACTTTGTTTAATAATCTTTTTATCTCTTTTCTCCCTTAAAGCAGAAATTTCATTCGCCAAGTCTAACCTCTGTTTCTTCCAAAACTCTATATGAAAATTTTCATAAAAATCTACTCCAATTGTGTCTTCGTCAACTCCAAAAATGTTATAGTCAAACCTAGATGGAGGAGCTTGAGGCTCATCAAAAGTACGGCTCAAACCACATGTATTCATTTCTAAAAATCCGTCTACCATTGCTCCATAGACTAACCAATAGCCCTTTTTATCAACATAAGGTTGGCAATACTTAAGGTTTTTTCCAATATAAATATTTCCCTGTAAGTCTCCACCATCCAATGATTCCACAACTCTTATTTTATAATAAGCAAGATTCGGGTCCACTTCAAAAATTTCCCCAACGAAAATACACTCAGAGTTTTCCCTTTCCACTTTTTGCATCTCGGCCAAACTCCTTTGATTACAATCACAAGCAAAAACGTTTCTTGCAAAGAACAATGTAAAGACATATGCCCAGATTACACCCTTATTTTTTTTGCGAATGAATAATACCTTTTGAATCTTTTTCATATAACTCGGAAATACAACTGGGTTAGACAATCCTTTATTTGAACTTTGGTTTGTTGAAAATATTAACCCATTTTATTTTAAAGCTTCCATGGACGCTATTAAACTTCCATAGGACTCATATAAGGTTAAATCATTGTTTTTTGATTGTTCTATTAATCTATTATTGAATTCCATAAATTTAGGAAACCCCCTTCTCTCCATCAGTTTTATTCTTTTATCAACTATAAGATTGGCGAGTTCTTCTGAGCAGGACTCCATAACGTAAAGACAAAATAGAGAATGAGTCATATATTCATTGAAAATCGCATATTCAGAATTATAATTCTGTTGAGCTTCTTTTGTGGCCCAATTATCTTTGTTTCTAAGTAGCAATTTTATTTCTTGTACATATTCATCACTTGTAGGGTTAACATAATTATGGTCTATTTCAGTAAAGACAATTCCTGACATTAGGCCTTCTTTTAATTCTTCCGAATAGTCAAGGTTAGAGTCAAGGCTTTCAGCAGAGTTTATGAACATAATGCATTCTTGGAATTCTGGATTTCTATAAAACCCTTTCTGAAATTTTTGAGTGCTGTGTGAGCCCCCTATCAATGGTGAGAATACTATTTTATATGAATCCATTCGTTGTGGGAACTCACGCTCGAGCCACCTCCACATCTTTTCTATCGGAAGTAGTTTTGATTCCCTTTTTATTAACCTTTCATAGTAGTCAAGGTTCTCTTTATAGAAATCTCTAAAGTATGATTGATTTGCAAAGTCTTGGAGCAGATAAAGAAGGTTCCTGAATTGACCGCCCCAAATCTCGGAGCTATCTTGCCACAAATGTTTATAAGGCGTGTCATATTCTAGATATTCTTCATTGAATTTAAATGCCAAACTATTTTCTCGAAAGCCATAATATGTTTCCCAAAAATCTGATTTGGAGCATTGCTTGTTCAGGATTTGAATTAGCTTATGGTTTTTGAAAGGTGCAAAATGTTTTTCCAGTTTTTTGACGTACTCCGTGTTTTCAGGGTGATTTTTGGTTTTCTTTGAACATTCGCTTAAATAAAGGATGATGTTTGCCAGTTCATATACTTCAGGTATATCAAAAACAAATTTTCCCTTATGCTCAGTAACATAGCTGTCACTAAAATTTGAAGTACTAGGTTGAAACCTTAAAATACAGAGAGTGGTATCTTTTGGTGATACTATTGGAATCTTGACCAATTGTCTAAATGGGTAGTTGACATGAGGGATTTTAATCGTGTCCAAATCGGACCATATCGTATAATATGCTCCTTCAACACCTGATGTTCCTTGGTTTACAGTGTCATTTTTCTTGATTAGGTAACTCTTTTTAAACTCAAATTCTGGACTAATATAACCTCGCAGAAAAAACGTATCCTTTGCACTCTTTAAAGTATCTGGATAAATCATTTCAGAATCTAGGTTTTGACCGGTCAATAAATCCGATACTCTTTTTTTTGAAACTATAGTTTTCTCTTGATTCAATTTATCATTACACGATAAAATTGAAACTACAGAAATGAAGATTATGAAAATCTTAAGTTTCATTTTGAATATCTTATTTTTTAAGAAAATAATCTACAGATTAGAAACAGATTATATATTTAATCGGTTTCTTGAACTTTAAGAAAGATACTAAAATATTCAAATGTCTATTATTTATTATTAAAACCGTCGCTTAGTTAAGATACATATAAAATCACCTTTAAATGCGATAGAGATGTTTTAACCTTTGCCTGTATGTTTGTCCAATAGGAACAAAGTGTTCTTTAATTGCTATTCTATTTCCTTCTATCACTTTTATTTTATTGATGGCCACAATAAAAGATTTATGCACTCTTAAAAAGTCAGAATCGGGCAATAAAGCTTCCAAAGAAGAAATTTTTTCGTGGCTGACAATTATTTCCTCAGCCAAAAACACCTTTGTATAATTACCATATGCTTCAACAAACAGAATATCGTCCGTACTTATCTGGTGAATTTTCTTGTCGCCCTTTAAAAAAAAACTACTTTTCTGACTATCTGGCGAAGAAATTAGGTTTAGGCTATTATTTTCTGAAACTTTGTTCATTGCCTTTAAAAATCGTTCAAGTGAAAAAGGTTTCAACAAGTAATCAATAACGTCCAATTCATATCCTTGCAAGGCAAATTCTTTATGCGCAGAAGTCACGATTACTTTTGGAGGTTGAGACAATGTTTTCAATAGATCGAATCCGGAGAGCTTGGGCATATTGATATCCAAGAAAATTAGATCTACTTGAATACTATTCATGAATTGTATGGCTTCAAAGGCATCGTAGCAGTTTCCTTTCTTTTGGAGATAAGGTAAGTTTTTACAATACCCTTCGATGATTCGGTGGGCAATGGGTTCATCGTCGATAATGCAATATTTCATAGTATTTCAAGATTAAGCTGGACTTTATAAATAAATTCCTTTTTCTCTACAATTAATTGATGTCTACCTGGGTATAAATGATCCAGTCTTTTTTTCAAATTTTCTAACCCTATACCCTTACTGTAATTTGATTCCCTTTCGTCAAAACTATTTTCAATCGTACATAAGAGCTGCTTTCCTTTAGATTGCATATTAATACGAACAAAAGCATTCTTGCGCATTTCCTCTACACCATGCTTAAAGGCATTTTCCAATAAATTGATAAATAACAAAGGTGCGACCATGATACACTCGTGAACCTCATGGGTAAATACAATTTCCACTTTTTTTTGATAGCGTATTTTGTGCAGTTCGATGTAGTTTTTGAGATAGTTGATTTCATCTTCTAATGGTACCACATCTTCTTTTCCCTTGTAGATGGTGTAACGCATCATATCCGACAGCTTTAAGACCACTTCGGGGGCTTGCTCGGATTTTTCAACTACCAATCCATAAATGTTGTTCAAGGTATTGAAAAAGAAATGCGGATTGATCTGACTTTTAAGTAAAGCTAACTCTGCCTTTGTCTTATCTGTCTTTAGCATTTTCAACCAACGCCATTGCTCATATGTCCACAAGGCAACAAATATTGGAATTGGAATGAACATAAAATTTGTCAAATTCAATCGGTGATTTTCAGGGAGGTCAGATGTCAAGTTAAAAACGTAAAAATTATAAATGATGACCAGTCCGTATACTAAAAGAATGGGAAACCTATATTTTTTAAAAAATTCGGGTAAGACAAAGTAAGCGACTCCTAGCCAGAATAGAATCATAAGCGGAATAGTAAAAGCGCTATCCCAAATACCTTGATAATGTGGTATCGCAAGCATAACAACTAGCAACCAAAATATTGCCAATAATTTATATAGGGCCTTACGGTGTTTTGCAACAGAACTTTTCATAAGGCAAAAATATGGTTATTGATACTTGTCGTATAATCTCTTTGACCAACACTATGGATTTTGGGTCGAACATAACGTTAATTTGGTCGAATCGTATTGGCACGAGATTCAGGTCTATGGATGCGGCTTTATGGTTGATTCATCAAAATAATTTCATACAGTCTTTCAATGAATTTATGTTTGGCTAAAGTCATAAAACTATAAATCATTATGAGAATAATCTGGAAGGTCTTAAAGTGGATCGGTATTTCGATTGGATCGTTGTTTCTACTAATTATTATAGCTGGTTTGATCCTTCGTTTATTCGGACACAAACCACAACCGCCAGGAGAATTGGTGGACGTTGGAGGTTTCAAACTACATGTAAATAGTACGGGTGAAAGAAACAACAAACCAACTCTGGTCATTGAAGCAGGCGCAGGAGGTCACAGTGAATACTATTATTGGCTAGCGGAAGGCCTTCGTGATAGTATGCGAGTCATTCGCTATGACCGTGCCGGTATAGGTTATAGTGAACTAAGCGATGGGCCTCGCGATCCCGAAACCGTTGCCCATGAACTGCACAAATTATTGGAAAGGACAGGGGAATCGCCACCATATATTCTGGCAGGACACTCAAATGGTGGCCACTATATTCGAGTATTTAAGCAATGTTATCCGGACGAAGTGGCCGCTATGGTACTAATTGATTCTGGGCATCCTGACGAACGCGAGCGGCTGAACTTGCCACAACCTCCCAGTTGGTTAAATTCCATTTATTATGCAGGTGCCGTTTTAGGGGATTTAGGAATCTTAGACTTGTACATTACAATTTTTGGGAATGATATAATGCTTGCACCGGGAGTCCCTAAAGAAATCACCGGCCGTTATCAAGACTACTTTTCGGATGGAAAATATCTTTGGGGCTATTTGGAAGAACAAAAGTGGCAGAGGTCTTTGGAAGAAATGTCCAAAAAAGTAATGGAAACTGATAGTTCACCGATAAGGGTTTTTTCCGGAACACATTTAAACGAAGGAGCTCTTCGAAAAATGGGTTTAAATCCAGAAAATATGAGAGCTGAAAGGAAAAAGATGCAGGAAGAAATGGCGGCCCTATCAACAAATGGTAAGGTATTTTTTCTAGTTGGAGGTCATTTTACCATTTTCACCGAAAAGGAAAATGCAGATATTATCTGCAAAGAAATCATTTTGCTTTTAGAAGAATTGGAACGTTGATTGTAATAAAAAACAGAACGATTTAAGACACTAATTTTTCCTCAAAAAATTTAGACCAACCAGTTTCATAGTAACTGAACTTGGTATAGTTCTGCACACCTATTATTAGACTTTAAAAAAGTTCACTGAAAGGTCAATTATGGAAGTGATTTTGGTTGTAATAATGAACTTATAGATTGGCCAATTAAAGGCTAATAAAAATTTACATTTTTGCAGTTATATCCTTCCCTCATTCGCAAAGCTGTAAAATGAACCATGTGGAGTGACTATAATATGGTCCAAAACCTTGATATCCAATAACTCCCCTGCCTTAACTATTTTTTGGGTCAATTGAATATCGGCTTGACTAGGAACTACTACCCCACTGGGATGGTTATGGGTAAGGATAATGGCCGTGGACAAGGTCTTTAAGGCCGTTGCAAATATCAAGCGTATATCGACGATGGTTCCAGAAATTCCTCCGGTTGAAATGGTACAGATTCCTTTTACGGTATTGCAATTGTTCAGATAGACCACCTTAAATGTTTCGAATAATTCAATGGTGTTTCGGTCCCAGGAATCCATTATAATATTGTTGGCACTACTGGCATCGGTAATTTTTAATTGATTGGCACTTCCATTGTTTTTGTAACTGATTTGAATTTCGTTCGCTCTTTCCATTGTTATAAGATTTTGATGTCGAGTGTCCACCGGATTTTAAATGAATAAGCCAAATCTTCCCATTTGGCGTTTCATTTGGAATTCGGAGCTTGCAAAGCAAAATCTTAGAGCAAAAGCGGAAAGGAATTGTTGGATAGGAAGGAAAAGATTTATTTATTAAAAAATTCTATACCATTTAAGAAAACTAACTCCCACATAAAACGCTATTTCAATAGATACTTAATATTGGATTTCTATAATGTTCAGTTGCATAAGAGGTTAATTAAACTTAGTACTTTAGGTCAAAGAGAATGGTAGTGTTGATATAAAAGCACTTCTCACATTTAAAACCGATCTCTCAAATGGGAGATTTAAAGAACCAGCATTAACATCAAAATAGAAATACTCAAAACTCCACTTTTCCGTTATACTATTCAAATCGAACAAGTTAGATGTTGCTTTGAAAAAAACTTTATTCTTCATCAATATTTTAAGTTTCCTAGTGGTTTCTTGTGGTTCCAATTCTCAAAAAGTAAACATGGAAAAATCTGGACCGTCTTTAGAATTTTTGAAAGAATATCAAATTTCCAGTCTTCCTTTGCTTGATACTGTCTCTTACATTAAAGATGGTCGTCGTCTTCAAGATTGGAGAAATTATAACTTCAATGAACTATCTCTAGAACAAAAACAAGCTTTAAGTCTTGATACTATAGTTAGTTTAGGAGATAAAAGAGATAGGCGAAATATTGGTCCAGAGGGGTTGAATAACCTTATTACCGAAATTTCAAATAAATTGCCGATTTCAGATAATTTTAGCACCTACATATTTTTTAGCCTATATAGAATTCAACCTACATACACTTTGATTACGTATGACAACAACTATAAAATTATTGATGCAAAAATCATAGGACAGTTTAATGATTCTAGACATAAATTATACAGGTATATTACCGATAATATCATAAGAATTAGAACAGACTGGTATGATGGTCATCGGGCCAACATAACTTTTATAGATTATGTAATTGATTCTAATGGAAAAATAATTCAGCAAAATGAAATTCAACCGAGAAGTGAGTCTTGGGGAAGAGCAGTCAAAGCAAAAAATGGTCTAGTTGTTAGAGATTCTCTTGGCGAAAAAATAGGGAAATACAATTTTGGAGATTTTGCGATTATAAAAGGATACTCTGAAGATTCTATCTCAATCGTCGATAATGGAGAAACCATCAACGGTAGAAGGGCAGAGGTAATTCTAGATTATCAAAAATATCTTAATCAGTTCTTGGTTCCATCATCGGAGAATAATATTGGATACGTTTTTGAAGGATATTTATTCGATTCAAATGGATTTTTTTCAAATCAGGTAGATTACAAGATAGAAGACCCAAATCTTTACTATTATGCAAACTACATCTTAATAGGGGGACAATACCATCATAGTAATATCAACTTGAAGGAATTCATGGAAATTGTTCCTGTTTCCCTTGAAAAGTACTTGCCAAAGGTAATTAAAGAGGAAGTTGTTTATGGAGACAAATATTTTGCCAATGACAAGAATTCCTTTGAGCTTTCTTTTTTAAATGGCACATCTAAATTTATTAAGGATTCTGTTTATAAAAATCAAGAATATTCTCCAACAAGTCATAATGAGCTCTTTGAAAATAAGGACTTAGATAATTACTATGGGGTTTTTAATTCGTTTTTTGAGGAGCAGTATTTTTACCTATTGGATAAACAGGACGGTAAAAAGGTTCATCAGTTTATTGACTATCCGCTGGTGTCTCCAAAAAAAGAAATTATTGTCAGTTTATCCACACCTTTTACATATGAAACCGCCTCAGCAATATTAGAGATTACTAGAATAAACGAAGAAAAGTTTTATCATGATGTGACTGTAGATTTTGTTAATTGGAATATCCCTTATAATAAGCATATTTATTGGCTTTCGGATATCGAATTTATATTAAAAGTGCAACAGGTAGGACGTGCCTTTTCTAAAGAGGAAAGTCCCAAGTTTTTCTACTTAAAGTTCAAGATAAAATGAACTACGTAACTTTTAAAAAACCTAAATAAGTTTAAAGTTTTTACCAATGTTTCATAAAATCAACAATTTATAAAAATAACTACTTAAATAGTCCAAAGTAAATATAGTATAACCCGAAAGATAAATACAAACGAGCGCAATGCACGTTCGTTTGTGTTTATGCGCGGTTTCGAGGGTGTTGAAAAACAGGAACCGAAAAGACGACAGTTGGTGGACCCGCATAGCGTGTCCGCTCGGGCAGGCTTGAAGGTGAAGATTTTTCAACTTCCGCAGGAACATGGAAAGCATTTAAATACAAACTATCTATAATCATTTTTCATAATAAAGTATAAAAAGTAATTGTTTTTCATGTAGAATAATCGTTTTTCATGTGCTGATATTTATTTGTATTTATTTGTCAGATGTAATTCGCCGATCAAAATTCTGACTGAAATTCAGAGTTTGGTGGCTCATTTCATGCTATATTTGTAATCATATTTCATGATTAATGTCAAAAAGTAATCGATTTTCACGTAAAGTAACCGCTTTTCATGGTAGAGTCATGCCTGAAGAGGGCGTTTTAGTAGGCTATGCCTTCTTACTTCAAATTTTGGAAGAGCATACAGGTAAACGTTTACCACCACCCGATGTTCTGGCATTGGTTACTGATAAGCAGCAACGCTATAATACCCAACAATGGCAAGTGTTCGCCAATCGTTATATGCCGTCGGAAGATGAAATGGCTCATTTAACATTCGCCTTAAAATACGAGGGCATTGATTTATTAATCTTAAAGGAATTCTTTCTTTATGCCGGTGAAGGGCTTGTAAAGACCATGATGAAGAACGAACCCACCAGTCAATACTCACGACGCATATGGTTCCTATATGAATGGTTATTGGGCAAACAACTTGACATTCCCGATTTAAAGGTAGGCAACTATGTCGAAATCGTCAATCCAAAACTTCAATATACGGGCCCAATTGAAAACAGTACCCGGCATCGCGTAAAAAACAATCTTCCTGGTACTCCCGAATTTTGTCCATTAATTCGAAGAACCGAAAAATTAGAAAGATTTACGGCAACCAAATTTCCTGAACTCATGGAAAAGGGCTTGAAAGGAAGAAACAAGGATTTAATCCGCAGAACGGCCGCCTTTCTATTATTAAAAGATTCCAAGGCCTCTTTTGCCATCGAGGGGGAATACCCCCCTAACCTGCGAGCAAGAAATTGGGGCAAGGCTATTGGGCAGGCAGGAAAAAAACCTTTGTCCATAAATGAATTGGAGCGATTACAGGATATTGTCATCGGCACGAAAAAATTAAAGCATATGGGACTCCGTATAGGGGAAGGCTTTATCGGCGAACATGACCGTGAAAGTTTTCTGCCCATGCCCGATCATATTTCTGCCAAAGCAAAGGATTTGAATTCGCTGATGCAAGGACTGATCGATACTAACAATAAACTTCAAAATAGTGATTATGACCCTGTTTTGGCTGCGGCAAGCATTGCCTTTGGCTTTGTGTTCATACATCCTTTTTCCGATGGAAATGGCAGAATCCATAGATATTTGATACACCATATACTGGTTAAAATGGGATACACGAAACGGGACATGATTTTTCCTGTATCCTCAGCTATCCTGAACCGTATCGGGGAATATCAAGATGTTTTAGAGGTCTACTCCTCTCCCATACTGGATTTGATTGAATGGAAACCAACTCCAGATCATAACGTTGAAATAACCAATGAAACGATTGATCTGTACCGCTATTTTGATGCAACCCCTCAAGCTGAATTTCTTTATGAATGTGTAGAGGAAACTATCGAAAAGATTATTCCTGAAGAGTTGGACTTTTTAGAAAAGTACGACCTAATGACCAACTTTATCAATTCCGTTGTAACCCTACCTGATACTAAAGTTGATCTCTTGATTAAATTCCTGAACCAAAATCAAGGCAAGCTTTCAAAAAACAAAAGAACTAAGGAGTTTGATGAATTGAATGATGAAGAAATTGCGGCTATTGAAGCCTTTTATGGTTCAACTTTCTAATTCAAACCAATGCCATCGAAGAGAAAAACTAAAACCGAATCAAACCTTCATCTTGTTCGGCCATAGGTTCGAAGATACTTTTAGCCTGCCAAATAATCTTTTGGTAATTGTCCTGAATATCCTGACTAGTTGCCCTATTTGGAAAATCGAAACCACCATCTCCCAACCTCTTATTGATTCCAAATTCAGATTTTAAGATTTCCCTCTCGTTGCCTTCGGCTATTAGACAATAGAATTCCCCTGGTCGAAGATTCATGATATCGGTGGTTTTAACCCGGTCCCGTTCTTGAACGGTTTCGTTGGTACTTTTGTTCAATGAATTGGTGTGCTTTCCAAAAATGGAGGATTGATAATAATTGTCCCCATTACTGGTCGTCTTAAAAGTTTTGTCCGCCTTACCAAACATTTGGGTTATCATCTGTGCGGAATCCTTATTGACCGTCCTTCCATAAAATTGGTTTCCCATGTTGGACAAGATGACCTGTGCCTTGTCCCTTCCGTATCGGTCCACCAGTTGGCTAAAATCCTGACAGGCCAAAACCGTCGCTACCCTATTGCTTCGGGCCGTGGCAGGGGTCTGTTCCAGTTTGTTGATATAGAGGGTAGGCAGCTCATCCACCACTACTACCGATTTATGTTTACCTGGTTTATTCATTTGTTTTAGGGCTACTGAAATGAGCAGGGAAATTACAGGCGCATAGGTTTCAGCCAAGGTGCTTTCATTGCCGATACATAGAAATTTAGGGTTCAGCGGGTCGTTGATGTTCAAATCAAGATCGTTTCCCGAGAGTATCCAGAAAATATCGGGCGTGTTCAGCTTCGCCAAATTGGTGCGTAAGGTACTTACAACCCCTGCCACTTGGTTGGAGGCTTCATTTTGTATTGCTTGTTTTAAACTGGCGGTAAAGCCTGACGCTTCCGGATTTGCTGATATCCGTTCCAACAGTTGGGACATATCGCTATGTAAAATCAAACTTATCACATGGGGAAGGCTACAATAGTGGGGATGTTCCGATTTGAGATACCAGATAAGCCCGGTCAGCACACTTTTGGCCTCCATCATCCAATAATCCTCGTTCTTGATGTTCTTGGGTGACAGGTTGTACATCAAGGTCTGGGCATATTCGTGGGCATAGGCTATTTTAGGCAACAGCTTTGGCTGTAAGGGGTTTGTTCGTGCACTTCTTTGGGCTTCCTTGAAATCGATAAAATAAGGTCGGACCAGCCCCTCCCCTTTTTTGAAGGTAGCAAATAGCAATCGGGTCAATTCAGGGGATTTAAAATCATAACATATGCCCGAATAGTTTTTGGCAACAGCCTGTACCAATATGGGATGTATCAGCGAAACTGTCTTTCCACTCCCCGCCCCTCCTTGGATGTAGATGCCCCGATACGGATTCTCCAAGAGTACGTTCTTGCTACCTACCGAAAACAGGAAGCCCTCCGGACTGTCCTGAACCTCATCGACAACAACTTGGCTTTTCTTAAATAGGGAACGTACCCAAGCGTAAATCCGATAGGAAGTCCAACCTAGGACAAAACATGGGATAAAAAGTGCCAATGGTAAAAATGTGGTTAGGGGAAAAGAAACGAAGAGCGCCAGAAAAAAGTGCATCCTACAGACACGCTTTAAAAACAGAAAGTAGACTGCAAAAGCGACCAAGCGCATCAACAGATGGATGATGGGGTGCGTCCCTCCCATCAGCAATTCCATAAATACCGACTTGTCCATGTGCTTATCTTGTAATTTGGTTGTTCCTACTTTTTATCCTCTCTTTTTGAATATTCTTCGGTCTTTTCATTTTATTTGATTTGGAGCGATTTTCTAGGGCTTGGTCCTTTTCCTGTTGTATGGCCATTTTCAACACCTTTTTCTCTTCTAGGGTACCATGCTTTAAAACCCGAAGTGTCTCAAATTTTTCTTCCAGGCCCCTATTATATTTGAACATCTCGTCAAAAGTGTCCTCGTTTAGTTGTTTCCATTGGGAACGGTCAAATCCGCCATTTACCTTTTTTCCGTTCAAGACCAGGTTCTTACCATTTCGGGCATGGGCCAAGGGGCTAAGGTTTATCCGAAATTCCTTATGCATTCTAGAAACGGTAATATGCACATGAGTCTGCAGGCCTTCTTTACGTTCCCCGCTTTTGGCCTTGCCGACCATGACCTCCCTATCGGTACCCTTATAATATCTTCGGTGCTCGATCTTGGCAAACCAGACAAGCTGCTTTTCGGTAACTCCCTTATTAAAGTTGTCCGCATAATTGCACATGGCCTGTCGGGTGAACAATCTGATAACCTCATTGAAGTCCTGTAACTCCCTATCCTTCAATTCGTCTATGTCCCTTATCGGTCTTTTGGCCAAGGTAGCTGTTAGATGGTCCATTTCCTTTTTGCTAAAATTCAAGGTCATTGTAAAATACCGGTCCTGTTTTTTGGCCAGCCCCTTATTTCTGCTATTCCGGTCTACCCTATCAATGGCCCTAATGGTCGTGAGCCTGTTTTGTTCCTGGTCGAAGAAAAACTGTTGCCGATGCCCCTGACCCTCCTTCTTCAAAACCTCATTTTCCTTGTTCAGGTAGTGTCCGTATTTGGAGCAACTGCCCTTGTTGTCCACGGAAGTGGTATGGATGATACTTACAGGCATCATCCCCCCAATTTTATACGTTCAAAAATCTTGTTCAGTTCTTCGATAAGCTTTTTGAAAAGAAAGTCGGTACGTTCCCCGTTCTTGTTCAATTGTGCTTGAATGGGATATAGGATTTCCGATTCCTGGGTCTTGAAAAAGGAAACGATACGCCTATCGATGACCTTGATCATCTCGCTGGCGTTCTTGCCTTTTATCGCTTGGGGGTCGGTTCCGGTTTTTTGGAAATACAATATCATTTCCTCGGTAAATTTTCCAATGTTCCTATTATGCTCCTGGGCCAGTTTTTTGAGTTCCATATGGCTTCTTTCGCTGATGATGATACTCTTCTTCCGCATGTCGGTTCCTTTTCCCAAATGTCATTTTTTGGAACTCTGAATCCCGTGCACCAGAGCACCCGGTGCATATTGACCTATCTAATTAACTGGTTATCAGAATTATTTAAAAGTTGAAGATAATTAGGTCGGGTGCAAGGCTTTTATAGTATTCCATCTTGAAAATCAACCAGTTGCACCGTTCGTTATAAGATAATTATAAAGCGGTATAATCACGAATTACCTCTTAAAGCAGGCATAGCCTGCGCTGGCCCGCCGCAGGCGCAAGCGGGAACCACTGCAACGCATGGTTCCCGCTTGCTATCTTTCTTTTTGGAAAGATACTCGTTGACTAAAAAGGAATTTTGTGGGTAGGGAAAGAAATAGAAAAAAATGATAGGTATTACACCTTTCATTATTTATCTAATTAAAGAGATGAATGAAATTCTTTTTTAAATGATATAAAACCGCTTTAACCTTTTAAAAGTTAAAATTTGAAATAATAAGAATTCCCCTACGTTAGACATTTCTATCACAATAATTAAAAACTAAAAAACATGAAAATTTTAAAATTTAGCCTCTTATTATTTATTGCGGCAGCCACATTTACATCCTGTAGTAAAGATGACAATGATGAAGGCGGCACTTCGGACACTTTTATCAAATTTACAGCCGAGGGCACGAATTATAATTTCTCCGATATTATTACGGCTGAAGGCAGCAACATAACCTTTAATGGCAATAACGGGTCTTCACTCATGGATCCAGGTGATATGCAAATTAGTGTATGGGTACCCAAAACGTACGAAGAGGGTACGCATGCAATAACTGATGATTTCGCCGCAGATTATACCATCGCCTTTACTGCGGATGCTTTGGGATACGACTTTGATTTTGCCGAACAGGGTAGCATTGTTATCACCAAAAAAACGGCGGACTATGTGGAAGGTACATTTTCTGCTACGGTCGTATCTGGAGATGACGCCACCAAGAGTATCGCAATCAGCAATGGTTCTTTTAGGGCATTGACAATCCAGGAATAGTTTAATCTAAACCTCGTAAAGAAAAGACTTCCTCGGAGGTCTTTTTTTTATCATCTATATACTGACTCTTTTTATCTTAAAAATCGAGGCCTTTCTTAAAAATCCATTAGATTAGTAATTGTAAAATGGATATAAACGCACCTAGGTAAGTTTATACAATTGTTACCCACAAGCTGGACAAAAAAACGAACTTAATGATAAAACAAACCACTTATATTTTACTTCTGATTTCAATTCTTGCGTGTGGACAGAAAAATGAGCGAAAAGATTCTAAAAAGAAAAATCCAGCAATCACGGATTCTTTGACATCACAAATCAAGGAAATAAACAACCAAGAAAAAGTTGTGGGGTTTTCTGTTGCAATTGTTGATACAACGGGTATTTTATACAACAAAGGATTTGGGTTTTCCGACAAGGAATCCAAAAAAGAATATAATACAAAGACAATCCAATATGTTGCTTCGATTTCCAAGACGTTAATTGGAATTTCACTGTTAAAAGCGCAGGAAATGGGTTATCTTAATCTTGACGACCCAATAAACAATCATTTACCTTTCGAAGTTGTCAATCCCAATTTTCCCGAAACGGAAATTACTATTAGACAGCTGACAATTCATACTTCTTCAATTACCGATTCCGATATTTTTTGGGAAAACGATTATCTGCTTTTGGAGAAAGAACACAATAAAGGAACGGCAATTCCAAAGTATTTTAACGAGCCTAAAAGTAAAATTTCTATTGCCGAGTTTATGAAAGAATTGCTTTCAAAAGATGGGAAACTGAACAACGGCGATAGCTATTCGACAAACAAACCCAACCAAAAATTCGATTATTCAAACATTGGGTCTACACTTTGTGCTGTAATAATTGAAAATGCCACGGGAATGTCATATCAAGAATTCACGGAAAAGTATATTCTTGAACCATTAAAAATGGATTCTTCAGGTTGGACAATAGAAAATATAAACGCAAAAAATCGTTCGACCTTGTATGCAACCAATGAACAAATAATGGCGGATTATACGACAATCGGTTTTCCATCAACTGGACTGATAACTTCGAGTGCTGATTTGGGCAAATTATTGTCTGAGATTATAAATGGCTATTCTGGAAAAGGAAAAATCTTGACAAACAAAAGCTACAAGGAACTTTTTAAAAAACAATTAATCCCCGACCAACTTCCAAAAGGAGTAAATGCCAACGTGGGAATTTTTATGGATTACTCGAAAAGGGGAATCGGCTATAATGGCTATGATGCGGGACTTATGGTATATATGTACTTCAACCCAGATAACTTGAAAGGCAAAATAGTAACCATAAACACGGACACGGATTTTGACGAAGAAGTTAGACCGACTTTGGACAAAATATGGGAATTATTAGGGGAATACGAAACAAAAATAAATTGAAAGCCTGTGGGTAATCGAGTAGACGGCTCCGCCATTGACTGACGGAGTGCGCCTCTCACACCACCGTACGTACGGGTCTCGTATACGGCGGTTCGTAGATTGATGGGTTCAATTTCATTTACCTGTCCTCGTTGCAGAGGGCTATCTCGCGATTCCGTTCCGCATTGGGGACCAATTTACGTTCGGCTCTTCCTTACCCGTGAGACCTCCATTTCTCCAATGGCTCGTTTCCCGTAAGTACTACGGCCTCTGCTGACTTCTCCATGTAGCTACACGTAGCTTTGGAGACCTCCCCAGGTAAGAACATCTTCTTTCCCCCGATCCCTGCCGTATCTACATAGATGCACCTTTGGTGTTCTTGGGGCGTTACAATGATGTGCTTGCTTACCCGTGCATACATGCCTCATATACGGTTCCTGTTCGTCAGTACCGAGTTTTGTAGTCCCGCTTCCTTCAGTCCCAGCTTCGCAACTGGCAACCTTGCGGCTTACTAATGGTTCAAGGCGTCACCCCTGCCCATAAGGGATTTGCACCCTCTAGATTAATACCATATCTTGGATATGATAAAGATGCCCATGCTGGGCACACACAATGTATATAAAAAATAGGCGAAATAGTGCTAAATTCAAGGCTTTTGGCTCGTATCAAAATTTATGCTCATCCGAAAGTTTTGTGCTTCGTAATCGCCTACTTTTCATATACTAAACGATGATGTACAATTCACCTAAAGGTGAACCCAAGTTGCTACATTGTCGCCAAAGGCTCCAATTCCCGCCCCTTGGGAATTGTACATCATCGCAGGGCTATGCCAGTTTGCATAATCCGTAGGATGAGAGAAACCAGGCCATATATCACCTTTAGGTGCCATCGAGGAAAACTGTACATATCAACAGCTATATGCAACCTGTCCACGTTAAACACGTATTTATAAATTTATCCCAACAAGTTGCGTAAATTTAAAATCCGCAACGTGGCTACACATAGACCTGCGTTATGCACTATTCTGAAAAATCAAACCAACTCTTAAATTGTACTAGACCAAATTGGCAATGAACTTAGCACAAAAATTGGGATTCCCGGAAAAAACCAAATTATTGATAATACATGCCGACGATGCTGGACTTTCTCATTCGGAAAACATGGCTACGATTCAATCGCTGGAGAAAGGAATTGTGAACTCATATAGCATAATGGTTCCCTGTCCATGGTTTTATGAAATGGCAGTATTCGCTAAGAACAATCCCCAATTTGATAATGGAATTCACTTAACGCTAACCTGCGAGTGGGAAAATTACAGATTCGGACCTGTGTTACCAATTAAACAAGTACCAAGTTTGGTGGATGAGAATGGCCATTTCTATAAAAAAAGAGAGGAACTTAGGAAAAATGCCTCTTCAGACGATGTTAGAAAGGAGCTTCAGGCACAAATTGAAAAAGCAATCAAATTCGGATTAAAACCTACACACCTTGATTCACACATGTATAGTATTGGAGCAAGTCCAAAGTTTTTCGAAATATATAGAGATTTAGGCAAAAAATATAACCTACCGATAATGATAAGCGGACAGTTGATGGAGATGGTAGGACTAAACCCTGACCACACTATCAAAAATGGAGACCTGATTATTGAAAAAGTACATTTCGGAGTTTTTGAATATTTTGAATCTGGCAAGTTAAGTGATTATTACTCAAAGGTTTTTGAAAATTTAGTAAGTGGTTTAAACATTATTTTAATTCATCCTGCATTTGATGATAATGAAATGAAAGGAATAACCATAAACCATCCCAATTTCGGTTCTGAATGGAGACAAATCGATTTTGACAGCTTTACTAGTCGAGAAAATATTGCTAAACTCGAAGAGTCAGATATCGAATTAATTACTTGGAATGACATAAGAAATGGAGAAAGAACAGTGCATAACAAAGAACTGAGTTAAAAAACAAGTTCTTTTAGTTCAATTTCGATACATAATTCTCATCGTAGGGCAGCCCGGATTTGGCAATCGCAAATGCCTGTTTCAACAACTTGTTCGAAACAGCGATCAATGCAAGTTTCTTGCTTTTCCCCTTGGCGGTTATGCGTTCATAGATTTCCCGGCACCCCTTGTTGTGCTTGCATGCCGAAAAGGCACATAGGAACAACAGATTTCGCAATTTCCTGTTGCCTACCTTACTTATCCTGCTCCTGCCCCTTACACTGCTCCCGGAACGTCGTATGGTCGGGGTAATACCTGCATAGTTGCACAATTGGCCCGCATTCTCGAACTTGGTAAAGCCCTCCGTCAATATGATCAACAACGCGACGGTCCTGTCCTCCAGCCCAGGTATGCTCTTCTAATCGGAAAGCTGTTTTTGCTGGGTCTGCTTGACCAGATTACCTAATTATTAAGCTATCGCTCTATATGGGCGTAAAATTATTGGACATCAACCGTCAAGTTATTTTACAACTTGGATACTTTTTTAAAAATTGATACTATATAATATATTGATTTATAGATAGTTGTATTCTTGGCATAAATATAGGTATAGAAATTCCACCTTGTCTTTATACCAACAAAGCCCTTTTCGTCAATTTCGAAAGAAGTTTGCGGACAGAATAATTCATCAGTAAAAAGGAGAATCATGTTCAAGAACAACTTAAAAATAGCGTTCAGAAATCTGAACAAAAGAAAAGGATTCGCCTTAATCAATATTATCGGTTTATCGCTAGGTGTTTGGTGCAGCTTTATGATCGTGCTTTGGGTCATGGATGAATTTAAACAAGATGCATTTCATGAAAAAGGTACTAAAATCTATCAGTTGTTGCAGAATAATATTGGCCAAAGCGGCGAACTCCAGACAATGGAGAATACCGCATATCCCATTGGTGATGCCCTGGTGAACCAATTTCCTGAATTTGAAGAAATGACCAGATTAGCGGGACCTCATGAGTGGGAGGTGAAAATTTCGGATGAACCGGTTCAGATAGAAATAGCTGCTACTGACCCAGATTTTTTTAATATTTTTTCCTTACCTCTAAAAGAAGGAAATTCTGAAAGCTGCCTCTCTGATTTGAATAGCATAGTCATCTCACAAGAATTGGCTGATAATTATTTTCCGGAAGGCAATACCGTGGGTAAGACCATAGATCTGATCGTTGATGTAAATAAAGTTGCGTTTACCATAACAGGAGTATTTGATAACATTCCTGAACATTCGTCTCTCCAATTCGATGCTGTCCTCCCAATAGATAATTATCTTCCCTTTAATACACATTATGATAGTTGGGGCAATTCTTGGCTCACAACCTATGTATTGCTTAAAGATGATGTTCCGTTGGGCGAGATAAACATAAAAATAGCCGATTTGCCAGAAAAAATGGCCGATGCCGATTGGTTCAATTTATTCCTACAACCTTTCCAAGACCGATACCTCTATTCAAAATTTGAAAACGGGAAGGTTGTTGGGGGCAGAATCGATTACGTGAAATTATTTCTGATCATCGCGGCCTTTACCTTGCTTATAGCTTGCTTCAATTTTATCAACCTTACAACGGCTTGGTCGGCGAGAAGGTCCAAAGAGGTGGGAATAAAAAAAGTAATGGGAGCGAACAAAGGTTCATTATCCGTTCAATTTTTTATGGAATCAGTGGTGCTAGTTTTGACAGCGGTCATAGTGGCAGTAGTTTTATCTAAGATTTCGATGCCGATGTTCAATGAAATTGCCTCAAAGAATATTTCTATTGACTTTTCGGATCCATTACTTTATACGACATTATTCGCTCTTGTTTTAATTACAGCGGCATTTTCAGGAATTTATCCCGCATTATTTCTATCATCTTTTAATCCAGTTAAGGCCTTAAAAGGAAAAATTAAAGGCAGTCTAGGTCAGGCTGCTTTGAGAAAAGGGTTGGTAATAACGCAATTCTTTCTTTGTATGGTTATGGTTGTTGGTACGTTTGTGGTCTACCTGCAACTAAAATATATCCAGAATAAGAATCTTGGTCTTGACAAGGAGAATGTGATTTATATGCCTATGGATACCGAAACCTACAAACATGCACAGTCACTTAAAGCAGAATTGGCAAAATACCCAGGTATTATGGAGGTAAGTGCATCCAATGCGGAATTCATAGATAACATGGGAAGAACGGGAGACCCGGTATGGGAAGGCAAAAACCCCGAGACGAGTCCCGGGTTTGCAATTATTGATGTGGATTACAATTTTTTGGAGATGATGCGGATAAACTTAGTCAAAGGCAGGTATTTTTCACCAGCCTTTTCAACGGACAGCCTTAATTACATTATCAATGAGGCAGCAGCAAAAGTTATGGAACTTGAAAATCCGGTTGGAAAAGCATTAAGTTTTTGGGGAGATGAAGGCGGAAAAATTATTGGGGTTGCCAAGGATTTTCATTTTGCTTCTTTGCACAATACCATCGACCCGATGATAATAAGGTGCAGGCCATCAGGAACTGAGTTTTTCTATATAAAAACGGAAGCTAACAAAACAAAGGAGGTTATTGCGAATCTAGAACAATTGCACACGCAATTCAGCAGCTTGCCCTTTAGATATCATTTTTTGAATGAAACTCTTGAAAAAGTCTATGATGACGAACAAAAGGTCGAAAAGCTGGGTGGTATTTTCGCCACGTTGGCCATATTAATTTCCTGTCTTGGATTATTCGGGCTGGCTGCTTTTACCGTCAACCAACGAAGCAAAGAAATAGCAATGCGAAAGGTTCTGGGAGCGTCGGTGACCGGGCTGTTCAACATGATGTCAAAGGATTTTGTCAAGCTTATATTGATCGCGCTTTTAATCGCAACGCCAGTCTCTTGGTATGGTTTGGACGATTGGATTCAAGGTTTTGCCTTCCATATCGACATTAGTTGGTGGATGTTCATCATCTCCGGTCTTATGGTTTTGTGGATTGCCCTAATGACGGTTAGTTATCACACTTTAAAGGTAGCAAGGACCAACCCTGTAAAGAGTTTGCGTACGGAATAATAATCAATCAAAAAACGAGAATCATGTTAAAGAACCATTTAAAAATCGCTTGGAGGACCATCTTAAAAAATAGGGGATTATTTTCAATAAACATTATTGGACTTTCCTTAGGAATAGGAGCTTGCCTCACCATTGCACTTTATGTTATAGATGAGCTCTCGTATGACCGCTTTCATGAAAAATCGGACCAAATAGCACGGGTTGTACTAAATGGCAAAATGGGAGATGAAATTATCAAGGAATCGGGCGTTATGCCCCCTGTAGGGCAAACACTTACTCAAGAAGTACCGGAAGTATTGGCCTCTACCCGTATTTTTAAGTTGGCCGATAGGGCCAAGGTCGTTTATGAAGGGAAAACTTTGCGAAAAGGCAAAATGGCCTTAGTGGATCCAAATTTCTTTGAAGTATTTACATTTCCTCTGCTTAAAGGCGATGCCAAAACGGTACTGAGCAAGCCTAACTCGGTAGTCCTGACCCAAGAGCAGGCAAAAGCCTATTTTGGTAACGAAGACCCTTTGAACAAGACAATTGATATTAAAGACATCGGAATCTACAGCGATTCTGGTTACGTTGATAACAGTGGACTCTACACAGTATCGGGAATAATTGCAGAGATGCCCGCAAATTCCCATTTCCATTTTGACCTGGTTGCATCAATGCTTGGAAACAAGGATGCCTCTAATCAAAGTTGGCTTAGTGGTAGCTACCGCACCTATTTAGTATTGGCTAAGGGCGCCAATATTTCCCAAGTGGAATCAAAATTACCCACCATTACGGAAAAATACATGGGTTCGCAGTTGGAAACCGCTATGGGTATGAGTTTTCAGAAATTCTTTGAGAGTGGCAATAAAATAGGGCTTTATCTGCAACCTCTTACCAAAATTCATCTTTATTCTGATGTCTCCCAAGAGTATGAAGAAGGAGGCGATATTGATACGGTGTATATGTTCGCCGCCATAGCCATTTTTATGTTGTTGATCGCTTGTATCAATTTTATGAACCTATCCACCGCCGGGGCTTCCAAAAGAGTTAAGGAAATTGGCATGCGAAAGGTCTTGGGCTCTGAAAAGCGTCAATTGATTTTTCAATTTCTGACGGAATCTTTTGTTGCTACGCTGCTTGCAATGACGGTTGCAGTCCTGTTATTTGCGATTTCACTCCCCTATTTCAATCAATTGGCAAATAAGGCTTTTACTTTTGGTCAAATAGTAACTCCACAATTCGTAGTTGCTATAGGTATATTAACGATGGCAATCACTCTGTTGTCCGGGGGCTATCCCGCATTCTTCATGTCGGGCTTCAGGCCGATTCAAGCGTTGAAAAATAAGTTTACCACAGTCAGCAGCAAGGGTATTCGTAGTGGTTTGGTCGTTTTTCAATTCGCTATTTCGGCTTCCTTGATCATCGCCTCATTAGTGGTGAGCCAACAGATGAATTACATTCAAAATAAGGATGTGGGATATAATCGTGAAGGTTTATTGGTTATCCGGGATGCCGGACTATTGGGCAACAATTTTGATGCCTTTAAAGAAGAATTAAAAAATGACCCTAAGGTCATAAATAGTACGACATCGGCATTTGTGCCAGCAGGGCCTACCAATCAGAGTAGGGTTTTAATCTCTTCGGGGAATGAAAGTTCCCAAAAATTAAGGGTTAGGGCCTTCTATGTAGATGAGGAATATATTCCGACCCTAGGAATGGATATTGTGGAAGGCCGGAATTTTTCCAAGGAATTTGGGAACGAAGAAGACAAAATTCTTATCAACCAAACGGCGGTAAAAACGTTTGGACTTAAGGGAAATCCTGTGGGGCAAACGCTAGTCGAATCCACAAATAATGAAGGTGCTACCAAAACATTGTGGATTATTGGTGTGGTGAAAGATTTTAACGCTCGTTCATTACATGAACCAATAGAACCTATGTTGATGAAATACGATCCGTATTACGGACTCATTGTTCGGGCAAAGAATTCCGATATGAAAAACCTGATTGCAAGTTTGGAAAGTAAATGGAACTCTTATGGTTCGGGTGAATCTTTTGGATATGCATTCTTGGATGAGCTCTATAATGAAACCTACCTTAAGGAACAGAATATGAACGCCATCCTTCGAATTTTTGCTTTTCTGACCATATTTGTGGCCTGTCTGGGATTGTTTGGACTTGTGACCTTTACTGCCCAACAGCGTTTCAAGGAAATAGGAATCCGGAAGGTATTGGGTTCTTCAGTACCACAAATTGTGGGCATGCTCGCCAAGGATTTTATAAAGCTGGTCATAGTGGCCATGGTCATTGCATTTCCTGTGGGATATTATTTAATGAACAAATGGCTCCAAGATTTCACCTATAGAATTGAGGTTGAATGGTGGGTCTTTGCACTTGCGGCACTGATTACCGTATGCATTGCCTTTGTCACTATAAGTTTCAGAAGTATTAAAGCTGCCTTAATGAATCCCGTAAAAAGTTTACGAACTGAATAGAGTCATTCAAAAACGAGAACTATGTTTAAAAATTATTTGAAAATCGCTTGGAGAAATCTCATAAAGAACAAACTGAGTTCTTCTATAAACATCATTGGGCTTTCAATAGGGATCAGTGCCTGCATGGCTATTTTGATTTTTGTGAGGTACGAATCAACCTTTGACTCACATCATTCAAAAGCGGATAGGATATACAGAGTGGTGCAACAAAACAAGTTGCCCGACCAAACTTTATACTGGAACATTACTCCTTACCCATTGGCGGAAGCTTTACGGAACGATTTCGCGGAAATAGAGTCTGTTACCCAAACGCAGGGTCCTATAAGCGAAGAATTTAGTATTGATGAGGGTGCTGAAACCAAGCGATTTGAAGAGCCACAGGTTTTATATGTAGACCCATACTATCCAAAAACGTTCGATTTTGAATGGATTGCAGGAAATCCTGATACAGCACTTGATGAGATGAATTCCATAGTCGTAACAGAACATATAGCTAAAAAATTCTTTGGGGAAATAGTCAGTGATCACTATTCTGTTTTAGGTAAAACAATATTACTAAAGGGCACCGAAGCGCTTACGGTCACGGGAGTAATCAAAGATGTGCCGGGAAATTCGAACCAACATTTTAACATATTGATCCCGTATGAATTTTTTAGAGCAAAGAACCAGGATTTTACATCAAACTGGTCAGGCAATCATCAGGGAACCACATTCGTGGTACTACCCAACGACGATTTGGTAAAACCCCTAGAAACCAAAATTGCCACTTGGAAGAAAAAATATTTGAAACCTGAAGAGGACAAACGTATTTCTTATCTTTTTCAACCTATCACCAAGATACATAATGAAACACGCTATGGAAGTAATATTGGCGGCTATACCATGCCATCCAATATACTTTACACCCTTTCAATAGTAGGGTTGTTTATTCTTATAATCGCTATCGTGAACTTTGTCAATTTATTGACTGCACAGTCAACTTCCCGGTCAAAAGAGGTAGGTATACGAAAAGTCCTGGGAAGCAAACGAATAGAATTGGTGTTACAGTTCATGTTTGAAAATGGGATGGTAATTCTTTGGACTTTGGCGATTTCTATTCTAATGCTTCATATGTTGTTGGTTGAACTCAACAATAGTTTGTCGATGCTGGATTTACGACTTTCGTTAGGGATAGATCATATCGGCCTTATTTTGTTTATCGGCTTTGCAACCATTTTATTGGCAGCTTTTTATCCGGCCCTAGTACTGTCCGCATTCAATCCAATAAAGGCACTGACAGACAGGATTCAACCCACTAAAAAGGGAGCGCTAACCTCGCGTAAAACCTTGGTGACATTTCAATTTGTAATTGTTCAGCTTTTTGTAATTGCAGCAATTGTTGTGGCATTACAGATGGATTATTTCAAAAACGAACCTTTGGGGTTCTCTTCTGATGCAGTTGTTATGACTCCGGTACCTAATCCTGAAAAACTGGATGTTTTTAGACAATCACTTCTACAGAACAGTAACATTTACGATGTTACCATTGCTTCTGGCCCTCCAATGGCGGTCAACGGCCTCCAATTGGGAACAAGTTTCCGTCTCCCGGAACAATCTGAAGAAGAAGCCTTGGATGCAGAAATTAAAGTTGGTGACCCACATTATCTAGAACTTTATAAGTTGCAATTGCTGGCAGGAAGAAGCTTTATCGAGAACAAAGAAGCTTTTGACGAATTTATCGTTAACGAAACCTTGCTGAATTCCTTTGGCTGGAACCCACAAGAAGCAATTGGTAAAAAAATCCGAACAAACGAAGGGGTGGCAACTATTGTCGGTGTGGTCAAGGATTTTCACAACAATTCTTTGCAAATAGAAATATCCCCATGCATTATTATGAACTGGTCGTTTTTTCGTAACCAAGCTTTTATAAAAATCAACAAGAACAGTTCGAGTGCCATTGCCGAGATAAAGAACGTTTGGGAGAATACGTTTCCCAACTCTATTTACAGCTTCAATTTTGTGGATGATTCCATCAAAAAAGAATATGTTATTGAACAATTAATTTTCAGGAGTTTTACCATACTGTCTTTGCTGGCTATAAGTATTGGTTGCATGGGCCTTTTCGGCCTGATGTCCTTTATGATTGTCCGTAAGAAAAAGGAGATCGGTATTAGAAAGGTACTTGGAGCCAATATGGTACAGATACTTTCTTACTTCACAAAGGACTTTTTAGTACTTATACTGGTGGCATTTGTTATCGCAGCGCCTTTTGTGTATTATTTTGGCCATTTATGGCTTGAAAATTTTGCGTATCGCACACAAATATCAGTTTGGGTTTTTCTGAGCGGTGGTTTATTGACAGTAATGATCGCAATAATAACCTGTAGTTTTCAACTAATGCGGATTGCAAGCACCAAACCCGTAAAAAGTTTGAGGACGGAATAATCAATACTCTTGTACTCGGTACAATCTTATTCAAACTACTTTAAGTAGCCCAAAATGAAATCTTTTGGAGACAACTATTATATTAAAATCAGCGTCTCTACCGAGGTCAAGTTGGCTAAAAATTAAGGTGTAACCATACTTAGCCAAACAAAAGGACTACGTCCTTTAAACATACATAAACGACAACTAAGAAAAACCTACAATTGGGTTAGATTAAGCTTGTTCATTTCAAGTTAGTCCTGATTTTAAAAGTTCAGCATAGAATATAAAATCATTCAGCTTTTGAAATTTTATATTTTGGGTTTTCATGATCCGTCAAATCCAGAATTATGTTGTAAACTCCTTTCTTAACTTTGATATTATCCCCATCCAAAATCAATATCTTGTTATCATATTCTCCCAGATTCAAAGTCCAATCATTGTTGAAACGAAATTTGAATTCACCGTCATTTAGTTTCAAATTTGAAATTGCCCAAATCCCATTTTCACTTATTTTCGTAAGTTCAATGTCCTTTCCTTCCCAACCATTCACACTTGCACTTCCGACAATGCCCCAATTAGGATTTATTTTCTTTGCCTTAATTGTCCGCCCTTGGTTATCTATTAGTAAAGTGTCAATTTGATTTTGCCCGTTCTCCTCAAAATGGATATAGCCGTTTATCTCCTGAACATAGAATGAATTTTCATTTTCTGGATACAATATACTTTTGGGTTGTCCATTAGGCTGTGCCACTAGTTTATTGTTATCAAGACTTACATAAATAATAAAATCGTCATTGACTCGGTATGTTCCCTTATATTTTTGAAGCGTCTTACTTTTAACCCCACTCTCCATTGGAATTTTATACGGTTGATTATATAAAACATTCAGGATACCGTTAGTAATATTTTTCAAATCTTCTTCGCAATTAGACAATAGTACAATACAAATATCGTCTTCAGGTAACTGTAAAAAGTTGCTTCTAAAACCTGCACCCGCTCCACTATGCCCAACCGATTTTTTGTCAAACATAGTGTCGATAACCCAACCATAGCCGTAATTGTTTTTAAAAGGGGTATACGCTTTGCTCAATGTACCTTCTTTCAATACCTTATTTTGCTTCATTCCCTGATAGAACTTATATAGATCTTCGACTGTTGAATATAAACCTCCCGCCGCAAAAGGCGCTGGCGGGTCATAGATTATAGATTCAATTTGTTTCCTATCGGTAAGCACCTTATAACCAACAGCCTTGTTTTCATTCGTCAGACCCTTAAAGGCGAATCCGCTTTGTCGCATATCCAATGGGTCAAGTATGTATTTAGCAACTGCTTGCTCATAGGGCATACCTGTTACCCTTTGAATTATGTAGCCAAGAAAATAATAACCCGAATTGGAGTAACTCCATGCTGTTCCAACAGGAAAATCCAAAGGTTTCGTTCTTTCAAATTCCACAAAGGATTCCTCGGTTTGGTCTGGCATATCATTTCCCTTGGTGTAGTCATAAATGCCAGAAGTGTGGGTCAAAAGATTTTCGATTGAAATATCATCTCCATTTGGAAAATCAGGATAAAATTTCGAAAGCTTGTCCGATAATGATAGTCTATTTTCTTCTACCAATCTTAATATCACCGTTGATGTAAAGGCTTTTGTAATAGAATATGTTTGAAAAATGCTTTTTGAAGTATTGTGAATTTCCTTGTTCGCATCTTGATATCCACACCCTTTGTTCAAAAGGATATCCCCGTTTTTTGAAACCAATACGGAGCCATTGAACAGGCCCTGTTTTTCATAGAAGTTAAAAAGTTCAACTAGTTTTTCCGAATCGCTATCTTGACTTAAAGCACAACTGGCCATGACTAAGGAAAAGACAAGCGTTATTGCTCGTTTTACTGTTTTCATAGATTTGAATTTATTTTAGCCTGCCCTTTGGCAGTTCTGCATTTCAAAAGTCTAAAAACAGTCTCTTTAAATAAGGTTTTGTCTTATGCCAATCCTATGACATTTTTATGCCTTTTATAACTAAAGGATATTTGGCACAAAGGTTAGAATTTCCTCTTTTTTGTTTAATTGACTTGCAGTAATTAAAATGAGGAAAACATTAGCGGCCACCAAAAGAAAGTAAGTCGAAACCAGTATGGAGATTATTTGAGGTTTAACGAGGTCAAAAATCAAGTGTGATAAAAGTGGCATCAATACCAGTAATAAAATGGTGAAGAACGACCACAGAATTTGAAAACTTAAAATCTTTTTCATGTTGCCGTCTCCTTTACTCTTTGCTTTGAGAAAGAGAATCAAAGGCAGAATAAAATTGCTGAATGGAATTACAACAACGGCAAGGGAAGCTAAATTCATCCTCTTTGCACCAATACTTCTTTTATCAAGATTGGGACTTTGGGATTTAAGTGACGGGGTATCTTCCAACAACAATTTCCAATCATTGATTTCAAGGGCTTTTGCCAATTCTTTTAGGGTATGGGGGCTTCCCTTGGAGAGACCTTTTTCAATTCTTTGAATCGTTCTAATTGAAACATTGGAGTTGCTTGCTAGTTCTTCCTGTGTAAAGCCCTTGACATTTCTAAACTCCTTTAATTTAGCCTCGTTCTTCAAAATTTGTTGCTGGTCTATTTTTAATTTTTTATAAAAATCGGGGATTACATAATCTCCTCAATTTCGTTCCTTAAAAATATGATTTTTTATTGTAGTCCAGCCGGCCAAGTAAAATATCGCTATTCAACAGCTAAGGTAGGACTTTCATAAATTTGAAAACTACCAAACAAGAGTATTCCTAAATTTGACCACACACTACTCAATTTTAACCACGGACAATAAAAACAATAGCAAAATGGATACCTTATATTGCGAATTAATGAAATTGCTATTTCCTATTGACCACTTATCCTTCATCGTTATTATGTAATTCCAGACTATCTATTTTATTCCTGAAAGCTTATCGAGTAAGTAATTTCGAACATCTGCTCCTCCTAAACTTGGATTTCGGTTGGTTAGAATGATGACCGTATACTCATCATCGATAATATCAAATCCAGAAGCTACTCCAATTTTTTGACCATACAGAAAAAATCCTCCTGTATGACCATAAATTTTGCTGCCATGTAAATCCTTTAGCTTAAAGCCATAACCGTAGTCGGCCTCAGACTGTTTTTGTATCATCATATCAAAAATCCTTTTTTCAACAAGTTTTCGATTTCTAAGAGCCTCACTAAATTTCCACAAATCATCAGCAGTTGTTGAACCCCCTCCATCGGACAGTCCAATTTTTGTATGGGTCATTTGGAATTTATCGAGGATATTCCTTTGTACATAGTCACTATAGGTAGTTCCTGTAATTTTTTCCATTATCTTACCTAGAAGTATATACCCCGAATTACTATAGCTGAACTTTTTACCAACAGGACTTACGAACGTATCATTCTTTACTACGGAGTAGATATAGTCCAAGTCATTCTCCTTATCGTCGTTACCAACTCCCAGTTCATCAAAATAATCTCCCAAACCACTGGTATGTGAAAGCAAATGCTTGATTTTTACACTATCATTGATTGCCTTATTTTCAATATCATCTAAATATTTGCTTGCCAAATCATTCAAATCAAGTTTTCCTTTGGATTCAAGTTGCATGATTGAAATAGCCGTGAACATTTTGCCAAGGGATGCCAAGCCTATTTGACTATCAAGGGAATGTTTTTCTATCGAATCCAAGTCAACATATCCATAGGCTTCATGCAATAGGATTTCATTGTTTTTTCCAATTAGTACGACACCATGTAAACTATCTTTCGCAGCTTTTTTCTCTAGGTAATTTCCTATTTCTACGATTTTAGAGTCTTCTTTATTTTCTACAATTTTATTTGCTTTATCTTGACAACTTGTGAATAAGGAAGTAATCATTACAAATAGGTATAGGTATTTCATTTTCGTTTCAATTACAGTTAGTTATTATTTTTTTTAAAAGCAAATCCAACAGATCAATTTCGGATTGACTTAAACCTTTGAGAGCTGTATTTCTATTTTCTTCAATTATCGGAAAGAGTTTTGTAATTATATTTTCTCCCTTTTTAGAGACAATCAATTCCTTTCGTCTCCTATCCTCTTGGTTTTCATTTCTGGTCAAGTAATCATTCTTTACCATAAGTTCAATCATTCTTGTAATCGAGGCATAATCTTTAAACAACATTTCTGCCATTTCAACTTGTGTTAAATCAGGGCCGTTCTTCAAAAGAATGAGAAGGAGCACTTGGTCTATTGTTATATTTCTTTCAACCTTGCGAATGTTTGCTTGGGCCATTTTTCTATATGATTTGATTGCTTTTTCTATAGAATAAATGACTATATCAGTTGGCGCTTTTAGATTCATAAGTATTTTTATTTGATGTACATATATTTGATATATCAAAAATATAAAATATTACATACTTTTGTATATTATTTTCTCCTTTTATAAAAGATTGTTTGGACAGAGTGGGGGAACATGACAATGCGCGATTTCTAAAATTTCATCACTTACAGGACTACCAATAAATAATTACTGGAACTAATGTCTAAATCTACAGATAAAAGCATTTTTTCTAGCCAAATCCAACAACTCCTTTTTGGAGAAAAAAATGGCACGTCCTATTTGAAAATCGGGCACAATTTTTTTCTTCTTCCAACTGATCAATGCGGTCACGGAGATACCCAAGAATTTGGCCACTTCCTGTTGGGTGAGCCTATCGTTCTCAGGATTGATAGACGACTCATTTATTAATTCCGTTTTTCAAAGTTCTTCCAAAACCATTTTTACGGTTCATTTAAAGTTTTCCTTCGCACGTGTTTATAAAATACATTTCCCATATAATGTATTTGGTACAGATTAAGAACTGGATAATCAATTTGGCATAATTTGGAAAAAGCGGGAACTAATTCAATGCATGGTTCCCGCTTGCTATCTTTCTTTTTCATCAAATTATAGTGAAGACCGAAATTCCTTTTTTAAATGATATAAAACCGCTTTAACCTTTTAAAAGTTAAAATTTGAAATAATAAGAATTCCCCTACGTTAGACATTTCTATCACAATAATTAAAAACTAAAAAACATGAAAATTTTAAAATTTAGCCTCTTATTATTTATTGCGGCAGCCACATTTATATCCTGTAGTAAAGATGACAATGATGAAGGCGGCACTTCGGACACTTTTATCAAATTTACAGCCGAGGGCACGAATTATAATTTCTCCGATATTATTACGGCTGAAGGCAGCAACATAACTTTTAATGGCAATAACGGGTCTTCACTCATGGATCCAGGTGATATGCAAATTAGTGTATGGGTACCCAAAACGTACGAAGAGGGTACGCATGCAATAACTGATGATTTCGCCGCAGATTATACCATCGCCTTTACTGCGGATGCTTTGGGATACGACTTTGATTTTGCCGAGGAGGGTAGCATCGTTATCACCCAAAAAACAGCTGAGTATGTGGAAGGTACATTTTCGGCTACGGTCATATCTGGAGATGACGCTACCAAGAGTATCGTAATCAGCAATGGTTCCTTTAGGGCATTGACAATCCAGGAATAGTTTAATCTAAACCTTGTAAAGAAAAGACTTCCTCGGAGGTCTTTTTTTTTATCATCTATTTTCTGACTTTTTTTAGCATCAAAATCGAGGCCTTGCTTAAAAAGCCATTAGATTAGTCTTTCTAAAATAGTAATATATTTACCTAGGTAAGTTACACAATTGTTGCCAGTAATACGAAAAAACTAACCCATATGAATTGTGCTTTATGTCAAAAAAGAGAAGCTAATAAGAAAAATACACATTATTTATCTGATGGTGTAATAAGAAAATGTCTAAATATTGGTGGAACGAATGAAAGAGAGCGCGGATATTATTTTGACATATCAAATGGCAATCCTTTTGTTGAGTTTAATTTTCAGAGAATAGACGAAGTAAATTTAGAAAGAGCATTAGGCAGAGCACCAACAGAGGAGGAACTTGAAAACGCTCGACAAATACCATTTTCTGTAGATTACGTTTTTTGCAGTGTATGTGAAAAATCATTTACGGAATTTGAATCACAATTTTCTAATGATATTATTCCAAAATTACGGAATGCGGACCTTTCTGGAGTTAGTCATCTAACTTTCGAAGAGGCTTCATTAATAAGAATGTTTTTCTACATACAAATTTGGAGAAATTCAATTTGTGAAGAGATATTTAAATTAAATCCAGAAGTACAAGAAGAACTACGTCTAATAATTTTAAACGGACAAACAGAAAACATCAATCACTTTCCTTTAGCCATTACATATTTGGAAACTTTAGGAGGAGATATAGCTTTTACTGAAAATTATGTTGGTTCGACAAGTGACAGAAATCCGAATATCATTTTTATGAATGATTTTGTTGTTCAGTTTTTTGAAGATAGTGATTCTATAAATTACAAAGAGTTTTACGGATTAAATGATAAAGCCGATTTTGCTCAATGTGTGAATTTGGAAGAGGAAGTTTTTACACTAAAAATTCTTTCGAATGTCAATAGAAAAGAATTATTAAACAATATAATTACAACAGAAAAAGTAAAACAGTCATTGAGCTTTTTAGAAAAATCTTTTGAACTAATATGGCAGAGAATGTTTTACGGATTTCCACCAATCCAAATAAAACGAGAATATATCCAAGGACTTGTTGGAAATGATGATTCAACAGTATTAAAATATTCTCAAAAACAGATTGCGGAATACACCGAAAATTTCATTTGGAATAGAATTAGAAAATAAAGTACTACTGGCAACATTTTATAAAAATAATAGCGGTTTAATCGCTAAAACGAAAGTGAGTAAATATAAAAAAAGGCCTGTGTTTAACTAAAAAGTTAGTTGGTGAAAATCCGCTACTATTCTTATACGAGACCGATGATGTACAAATCACCTAAAGGTGAACCCACGTTGCTACATTGTCGCCAAAGGCTCCAATTACCGCCCCATGGGCATCACGGCCCAACGCCCCGCTAAACCAAATTGCCAATGCGGTCGGGACCGGAAACCTACGCCCCCACAATCGAAAACACCAAAAACCCGACCCAACTGCACCTTAAGGCAATTTGGCAACTTTCCTATTGTCTTTCAAATTATTTGTGAATAAATTCACATAATTCAAAACCCAGAACGTCACTGCATTTAGGAGGACGTTGTGCATAAGTTGAAAAACGAAAATGAAAGATAATAAACCAATAGAAAAACAAGCGGAAAATTACTTGAAATCTCAACTTTCGAAATTTGAATTTAATTATCAAGAACCTTCTTATGATAAAAACGGAAGCGACCTAACTTTAATAGAAAATTTAAAAGCAAAGAAAACAAGGTTACTTAACATTCAGTCTAAAGGTAGAACGATAACTAAACAATCAACAAATGTAAAAATTCCAAAAGAATATGTAAATGAAAGATTCATACTATTCATTTATACTGTGGATGAATATAAAACGGAAAATCTTTTTATATTTTTTCCAAATGAAATTGTAAAATGGACTTTAAATACTAAAAATGAATACACCTTGTCTTTTAACATTGCCAAAACAAAAGAAAGTTATTTTACTGATAAAGTATTCAATAGTTCAAAATCTCAAGAATTAAGAACTGTTTTAACTCGCTCTGAAATAAAAAACTATACAACAATTCTAATTGATGGAATATTTTTAGAAAAAGCAATTAAATGCACTATCAATACATATTCTAAAATATGGCCAGGAAAGGACTTCATTAAACCAGATATTAAAACAGTTGTAAAAAACATTTTAGATAGTTACGATAGATTTAAGACAAAATCAAAAACTATAAACTGTCTTTTAATAACAAGTGAACACTTTTCGCTAGAAGAACACATAAATTTTGATTGTAAATTAAATTTTAAAACCCAAAAGGATAATTTAGTAAATATTTTTGTGACTAAATCAGGAGAAATAGTTTCATTTGATATTCTTGAACAGATGGAAAGATTAATCAATAACGATAATATAATTTTAGTTGCAGATGATGTAACGTACGAAAACAAATTGAAAGAATATAAAGACGTTGGCGTTGAAGTAATTGTAGTTCAATTTAATGAAGCTCAAGAAAGAAAAATATATTCAGATTTCAAATGGGGAGATGTAATGTATCCATTGGGATTTTCTATTGGATTGGAAAAATGGGAAATATAAAACCTATGCACGACATCGGCTATAGCAAATCTCACATGACATTGTCTTCCAAACAGCTTTACCCGGGCATCGAGCCAAAACGATGTCATAACATAAGCTAAAAGCAATTTGGTACGGCAATTTATACTCCCAATACCGCTACGGCAACATTGTGGCCTACTTGGCAAACAACACCCCAAGACAAAGCGGAAGAACCCTTCTTGCGGTATTGTTATCCGATTTCGCTATATTTCCGTAGAAATCACCGAACTGCGTTTAGCAGGCCATTATGATGTCGAATACGCCTGCGGCGTACTTTTGTCGCATTGCTGGCGCAATCTCCGCACCAAAAGCTAGTCGACATCATCGCCGCGCTATGCCAGATTACATTGGCCGTAGGATAAGGGACATCCTTGCCAGGGCCGCCGCTACGGCTCAACTACTCGACATATTAGGACGCTATATGTTCCCGATAGCTATCGTGGATGGTCGACAAATTTTATTCCCAATAAGGTGAAAACCACGATAGAAGGCCATTGCATGGCCTTATCGACAAAAGATGATACGGTTAACAATATCCGAAACCTGCCAGATAACCGCACCATCGTTACAGGTTTTCACTATATTTCCATAAAATTCGCCGGACTGGACATAGCGCGGCGTTGGTGGCAATGCGAACAGGACACCTAAAAACGAAAAAACAGTGAACAAAACGGAAAGGAGAATAGCCTTCATTGGAGGTATACATGGAGTTGGTAAAAGTACAATTTGCCAACATATTTGCCGTGTACTGAATATGAAATACTTGTCAGCTAGTGAACTTTTAAAATGGGAAGACATAAGTGATGATGCTAAAAACAAAAAAGTCAAAGACATTCATTTCACTCAAAACCGATTAATTGCAGGATTGACTAATGCCATCCAAAAAGAACAATATTATTTGCTAGACGGACATTTTTGTTTGTTAAATGAAAAAGCTGAGGTCGAAAAGATTTCAATGGATGTTTTTAAGCAGATAAATCCTAAAGCGCTTGGTCTCATTTTAGGAGATATTACAGAGATTAAAACAAGACTTGCCTTGAGAGATAATAAAAACTATGATTTTGAACTTTTAGAACAACTACAAAACAGTGAATTGGATTATGCAAAGGAGATATCGGTAGCGCTAAAGATTCCCTTATATATTGAAAAAAGTAATGTTGCTATGAATTTATCCAATCACTTAAGTAAAATTTACAATCAAAATGGATAATTCATTCTTCATATATACCGATAAGAAAAACACTATTCTCATAGAGAGGTTTCATATGTGTTCTTGGGAATTTAGCAATGATAGTTCATTGGTTGAGTTTGGTTTTGAAATAAATAAAGAATCAATTGTGGAGGATATAATGACAATACGGTTATATATCCCATGGGTGTCAAAGAAATGTGAGACAAATGATTTGTACGAAAAACTTAGTAATGCTGAAAACAGCAGATTTATTTTTAATGACTCAATAAACAATACTAAATACTTAAAAAACAGCACAAATAAACTTGGCGTAATTCATACTTTTAGTGGGAGAAATGAGCTTTGCGTCCTTCCTGTAACATTAGAAATAAATGATGATAAAACCGTTTCTGTTTCTTTAAATCTTAAAAATTATAGAGAGTATCAACAAGTTGAAAAACCAAACATTTACTTTAGGTTTTGGATTAAACCAGATTCACCTTTTATCTCAATGAGAAAAAAAGGCATAAGTAAATCAACGATTATTTATGATATAAAAATAAACGAACGTAGAAATCTTCCTTCTAACAAAATTGATTATTTCAGTGACAAGTTCTTTTGTAAAATACGATATTGCTTTTCATTTAATATATTGCCAAACAAGTATGACATAGTTTTTTTTGATAATGGCTCATTAAAAAATGTAAGAACTTTGGAATATGAATCATTTAACAAATACTTAGGCGACAAACGAGTAAAAAAAGATGAACTTATTGTGGTCTTTAACAAGAAAGAAGTAGATGAATTTGACAAAAAGAAGACGGCTGAATCTTTTTCATTCTTTTCTATTTATACAATGGAAAGAATTGGACCAGGACAATTTGCTTTAGCTATACTAATCAACATTGTTTGTGGTGTGCTGTTATTCATCCCTGCATATAGAAAAACATTTGTCCCTGAAGTTTCACTTTTACAAGTTTGGGCTGTTTTACCTTCTGAGATTTTTATTGCATTGGGAATTGCTGTGGTTACTCTAATATATTTCACTTTACCCTTGATTATTTCCCAATTGGAAAAGGGCTGGTTGTGGGTATTAACTAAAATTGGATACGAAAAATGAGATGTATTTTTTGTAAGAATGACAGCACCAACTCTAAATCAGTAGAGCATATTATACCTGAAAGTTTGGGAAACAAAAATAACATACTACCGAAAGGAGTGGTTTGTGATAATTGTAATTCCTATTTCGGAAGTAAAATCGAAAAAACAGTTTTAGAGATGCCCTATTTTAAATCTTTAAGGGGCAGGATAATGATTGAAAACAAAAAAGGAAAAATACCTCCTGTTAGTGGGTTCACTAAGAATAAAGATATTATCGAAATCAACTTTTCATCTAAAAGCGATAAATTAATTGAAGTAATCTATAATGATGAAAACACTTTAGATTCTATACTTAACAGTAAGGAACTTTATGTACCATTTATCCCGGAACCACCACAGAATAATGTTTACGTGTCCAAATTCCTTGGTTTAATTGCCCTTGAAGCCTTGGCTCAACGAGTTTCCTCAATTGAAAATTGGCAAGAGGACTTTGTACAGAATAATGGTTTAGATGAGCTTAGAAATTTCGCAAGATTTGGCAAAGGATATGCAATATGGCCATATCACATCAGAAGAATTGACAGTGAAAATCAAGTCGAGTATTGTGATGATTCGAATAAATTCATGGAAAAATTAAATGAATATGATTTTTTAATACCTGGCACATCATTATTAGGCAACGAAATGTATCAAGTGGACAATCTATACTTTATTTTAGGTATTATGGGAATTGAATATACTATTAATCTAACAAATGCCGGATTAAAGGGATATATTACTTGGCTTTCCGAAAATAACAATAGATCCATTTTACAAATGGAAAAGTCCGAATTTCATAATAACATTAACCTGTGAAAGCCCTTTTGGACACAAATATTATTATTCATAGAGAAGCATCAAGAGTTATAAATCAAGATGTAGGTATTTTATATCGTTGGCTTGAAAGAGCTAAATATACAAAATGCGTCCATACGTTAACTGTATCAGAAATTGAAAAGTATAAAAATCAACAAATGGTTGATACTTTTCAAATCAAATTGGATAGCTATGAACGAATAGAAATTCCTTCACCATTACAGCCTGAATTAAAAGCTGTTTCAGAAAAAATCGATGTAAATGAAAATGATTTAATTGACACCCAACTGTTAAATGAAGTATTTGTTGGCAGAGTAGATATACTCATAACAGAGGATAAAAAAATTCGCAAGAAGGCGATTGAATTGGGCATATCAGACAAGGTATTTACAATAGATTCATTTCTTGAAAAAACCTTTGCAGAGCATCCAGATTTAGTGAATTACAAAGTTCTAAATGTTCAAAAATTAAAATTTGGCAGGATAAATCTTGAAGATGATTTTTTTTCAAGTCTCAAGGAAGATTATATAGGTTTTGACAAATGGTTTATTAAAAAATATGATGAGGAAGCATATATTACTGTAAACTCTAATAATGGATTACTGCTATCATTTTTATATCTAAAGGTCGAGGATCAGGATGAAAAGTATTTAGATGTCAGTCCTTCCTTTAATCCAAAAAAGAGATTGAAAGTTGGAACCTTTAAGGTCATCAATAATGGATTTCGCTTAGGAGAGCGATTTATGAAAATAATTTTTGACAACGCATTAAAAAACGAAGTTGAGGAAATATATGTTACAATTTATGACAAGAGGGATGAACAGCGAAGATTAATTGACCTATTTGAACAATGGGGTTTTGTTTTGTGGGGTAATAAAAATGAGGAACTTGTTTATGTTAGAGATTTTAGTAGGAAATTTGACAAGAATAATTTAAAACTTACTTATCCTTTTATCTCTAAAAGCCAGGACTGCTTTATCGTGCCAATTTATCCTGATTATCATACAGAATTATTACCAGATTCAATTCTCAATACGGAATCCCCAAAAGATTTCATTGAGGATTTTCCACATCGAAACGCCATTAATAAAGTTTATGTTTCGAGAGCCTTAACTCCTCACCCGAAAGTAGGTAACAACATTATATTCTATATGACCGGTGGGTATTATAAAAGTGTTGTTTCAACTATTGGGGTTGTTCAAGAAATAAAATATGATTTTTCAAATGAAACCGAATTTATTTTGTATTGCAGAAAAAGTAGTGTCTTTCCTGAAGATCAATTGCGGGCAATATGGAAGTACTCCAAAACTAAACCGTTTGTGGTAAGGTTTTTATTTGTTTATTCTTTCCCACATAGAATAAATATGAAAGAACTAATCGACTTACAAGTTTTAAGTGGAATTAATGATGCTCCAAGGGGATTTAAACCAATTAATAAAGAACAATTTAATGTCATTTTAAAAGCAACAAAAAGTGATGAGAGTTTTATTATCGATTAAACCAGAGTTTGCTTTCAAAATATTTGATGGCGAAAAAAAATATGAGTTTCGCAAGGTCATTTTCAAAAAACCGAATATAAAGACAGTTGTTGTTTACGCTTCTTCACCAGTTCAAAGGGTTATCGGAGAATTTGAAATTGATGACATTCTTAGCTCTGACCCAGGCGACATTTGGAGTCAAACCAAAAAATATTCGGGTATTTCAGAGGATTTTTTCTACGAATACTTTTCAGACAGAGAAATTGCGCACGCTATAAAAATTAAGAAAACAAAAAGATACAAACATCCATTACTCTTGCAAGACAATTATAATGTTGTTCCGCCACAGTCTTATGTGTATTTGTAGGACAAACCAAAAAAATCAAAAGAGGACAGCAATCATCATTGTATAAGAGCAATAGCGGGTGAAATAATAAATGGAAATTCTGTGCATTTAATAAATTTTTGTAGTGGCAGACAGGGAATTATCTTGAAATCCGCTACTGCTCTTATACTTACCGTTCAAGTCGATTCACCTATAGGTGAACCCAAGTCGCTACATTCTCGCCAAAGGCTCCAATTCCCGCGCCTTGGGATTCGTAAATCATCGCTGCTCTTTTCCAGATTACATCGGTCGAAGGATATGGAAACCATTTTTGCCAAAAACGCAGCTACGGCTCAGCTACTGGACATTTTAGGACGCTTTATAGAATCTGGTCGACCTATTTTACTCCTAATACTGTGGATACCTCAATAGACAGCCAAAGCGTGGCCATATCTACAAACATAACAAGGTTAAAAATATTCCAAACTAGATATATAACCGAATCATCGTTTATGGTTTTCACTATATTTCCTTAAAATTCGCCGAACTCCACATAGCGCGGCGTTATGCCGCATTATGAAAAACATCTAGCCTTCAAAAAAACAATATGAACTTAGGAACATTTTTCTCATCTGAATTGATTCTTGAAAACGAGTCAATTTTATTGCGCCCTTTATCCATTAATGATATTGAAAAAATAGAATCTATAAGCTACAACACGGAACTCGGAGAGTTTGGGGCAAGGGTAAAAAACAGAAATGATTTAATGGATTACTTTGACTTTTGTCTAAATTCAAAAAAAGAAAAAGAAATATATCCGCTATTAATTACAAGTAAAGAAAATGATAATCCAATTGGAATCACAATGTTTGGAAATATTAGCTTTCCTAACAAAAGATTAGAGATAGGTTGGACATGGATTGGTAAAAAATTTCAAGGAACTGGTATTAATAAACTATGTAAAGGGCTACTTTTAGATTATTGCTTTGACAAGTTAAAACTAAGAAGAGTTGAATTTAAAATAGACATAAAAAATATAAAATCTCAAAAGGCGATAGAAAAAATTGGAGCCGTTAAAGAAGGGCTATTAAGAAATTACAACATCCAATCATATGGGGAAAGTAAAGGAACTTATGTTTATAGTATTCTTAAAGAAGAATGGAAAAAGCCATAAACAATACTATAAAAAGATGAAAACCAAAATATCAATTCCTACAGCGATAGTGCTTCTGCTATTTATAACTAATTCTTTTGGACAGTCAAAAGACATCGAAATAAAGAATTTTCTGGACAATTTAAGCCCCAATAATTTTTCAGGAACAATTTTAGTTGCAAATAATGATACAATAATTGAGAAGAGAGCTTTTGGTCTTGCCAGTATAGAATATGGAATTCCCAACAAAGTGGACACAAAGTTTAATATCGCTTCCATTACTAAAATGATAACAGCGGTAGCAACCTTACAACTTTACGAAAATGATAAAGTTGGACTAAAGAATTCTATAGGTGAATATTTACCTGATTATCCTAATAAGCTCGTCAGGGATTCCGTAACAATACACCAACTTTTGACGCATACATCTGGAAATAACAACTTTTATGTGGGCGACTTCTTGCAAGAGGAAAAATCGAAATACAAGAATATATCAGATTTTGTCCCTTTGTTTGCTAATGACACCTTATTGTCTAATCCAGGCACAAAATACGATTATAGTGCATCTGGTTTTGTGATTCTAGGTCTTATTATTGAAAAAGTTAGCGGACAGAATTATTATGACTATGTGAGACAAAACATTTTCAAACCAGCAGAAATGGAAAATACGGGGGAGTTGGAAATCGATTCCGTCATACAAAACAAAGCTAGTGGATACACGACTTTTTTTGGAGAAAGCGAATTTCCAAAAAGAAACGAATATTACCTTTCAAAAGCATCGCCAGCAGGATTCCATTATTCTACGGCCGAAGATTTATTTAAATTCTCGAAAGCCCTGAGAAACGGTAAATTATTAAAAAAATCAACTGCCGAATTAATGTTCGAGCCCAAAGTAAAAGGCTATAATACAAATTTGGGATATGGTATAGACATCGATTTGCGTTATAACCAAACCATTCAAGGGCATAGCGGAGGTTGGTATGGTGTTCGAGGGGAACTTATGGATTTCATGAAAGACAACTATACCGTTGTGATTTTATCCAATATTGACGATGATGGAAAAACAGGTGCTTCAGCCGTGACTAATTTCTTTAAAGAATTGATAGCGGAAAAACGGGTCGAAAAATAACGTGGCATAACAAAGAACTGAGTTGATAAATGAAACCACAGATTCTTGTTTCGTGAATTCTTTATCTAGATCTCCTAATAAAAGCATTTTTTCGAGCCAAATCCAATAACTCCTTTTTGGAAAAGAAAATAGCACGGCCTATTTGATAATAGGGCACTATTTTTTTCTTTTTCCAGCTAATCAATGAGGTAACTGAGATGCCCAAGAATTTGGCCGCTTCCTGTTGGGTGAGTCTATCGTCCTCAGGATTAATGGACGTCTCATTAATCAATTCCGTTTTGCGAAGTTCTTCCAGGACCATTTTTACGGTTCTCTTCAAATCTTCCTTTGTGTGCGTGTAAAAAAGTACATTTCCCATATGTAGTGTATTTAAGCCGGATGAAAAAGCCGGATACCTAAATTGGGGACAAATTGGAAAAACTTGGTTGCACTAAAAGAATCAGTGCATTAATCCTTTCAAACGTCCAACATACAGGGATACTTGAGCATAATCCAATTTTTGATGGTGCAATTAATTGTCAATCCTTAGGATGGAACGAACCCGTCTTCTAATGATATCATCGGGAAATAGATGGTGTTCAGCACTTGGGATTCGTATCAAGGAACTGTAACTAAAGCCATCCTTGCCATTTTTTTCATGGATATCATCATCAAGCGTACGGATAATCCGGGTCTTGTTGCTTACCAAATAATTCTTATCGGATAGGTAGAGCAATAATTTCGTAAAGTCCTTGGCATGTTCCGACGGAATAAACGTCATTGGTTTGTATCCAAAGTTGTTCACTGTTCGTTTGGAATAATCCGTTTTATCATCATACTCATAGGAAAAGCTACGATATATGAAACTCTCTAAAGCCCTATCCCTTTCTTCGTCGATTCTTAACTTTATATATGAAAAAAATTCGAGTAAGGCCTTTTTCAACTTTAATTGCGACCCATTTTTTGAAATTATGATTTGATATGGGTATGATTCCTCTTTTTCTATTTTTACCTCCTTGTTCAAATCCGATAATTTGAGGTTTTTCAACCATTTTCTATATTCATAGGAATTGACCAATGGAGGTGATAGCGACTTCAATGTCCTAATGCCTGTTTCCTTATCCTCGACAATGAGTGCCCTTTTCTTGTAAAGGGAAGTGAAATCCTGAAAATACCGGTCCTTGATTAGTTGTTGAAGTTCGTCCAACAAAAACAATATCCTGGCCTTTAAAAGTGGAAAATACTTTTTGTCATGAAGCGAGTCCAAGACCAATCTTTTCCATTGCTCGAAACCCACCATTAAAGGCAACACCATTACTTCCCTTGTCATAAATGCCATCGGAAGGGACTGTTTCGATTTGCCCAAAAACATCTTTTTAATTTTTTCCCCTACCTTACAAAGACATTCATCCAAAGACAGTTTTAAGGAGTTTACTTCCCTTTCTACCTTCACACGAAGGTAATTGATGGCATGACCATAGAAGGGAAGCGAATTCTCATTGGGAAAGTCGTAGACAGGAAAGCAAAGCCGTTCCTCCAGGGACATCAAATGCAACAAACGTTCATAATCGACTTCAGGTTCGATTAGACATCCCTTGGCCCTATAATGAAACAAAAATCGACCAAACGAATCCATGGAGTCCACCTCGTCCTGCAAAAATTTGATGGTTCCATAACCCATTCGGAAGAATTTTATGCAATCCTTTCCGAATCTGTCGGGCAGTAACTGTCCCTCTACTGGTTCATTGTAAACGCCGACCTCCCTAGGTTCAGTTGGGAGGTATTTTTTGGGTTTCAGGGCAGAAAAATCAAATATTATGTCCAAGTTGGCCAATAGGATATCGTCCTTGATATTCTCCAATAACCATCCTAATAAATGATAGTACTGATAGGGACTAAGATTTTTAATCTTTATTCTGGTGAACTCCTTGAATTCTTTGGTCTGGAAATCACTGAAGAAAAACAGAATAATCGAATCGAAGGATTCTTCTATATTTAGGCTATGATTCATTTATTTCCACCTTGCCCCAGGTGTTGTCCATCTCACTTTTCTTTAAATCCTCAGCTATTTTGACATAACGCCTAAAACTTTCCTCTTTTCGATGGCCCGTAATATTCCTAACCACCATTTCTTTCATGCCCAGCACCAGACTATTTGTAACAAAGGTCTTACGCGCCGTATGACTCGTTATAAGCTTCCACTTGGGTAATGTCTTATCCAAACGTTTTTTTCCTATAAATCTTGTGATCGACGTGGGCTCGTTGATTTTTGCAAATCGACAACATTCTTTTAAATGCAAATTGAATCGGACATCCGAAATAATGGGTAGAGGCTCATAAACGGTGTCTTTGTATTTATCCAGAATCTCCTTAGCGAAACGATTTAATGGTATTTTATGCGCTATAGTTTTTGTTTTCTTAATGTTCATTAGAAGATAATCCTCGTGAATATGGGACACGCTCAACTGACTTAAATCCGAATAGCGTAAGCCTGTAAAACACCCAAAACAATACGTATCCCTTGTATGCTCCAGTCTTCGATTGTGAAATTCGTATTGATACAATCTCATAAGTTCATCCATTGTAAGATACACCACCTCAATTTCCTGCTCAGGGGCTTTGAACTTTTTATACAATAGATTCTCGTGATAACCTCGCTCATGTGACCAATTCATAAAGGTTTTCAGTACAGATATCAACTTTGAAAAATAATTATTTAGCGTTTGTCTTTCCTCAAATGCGTAATCCCTAAATTTTTCGAAAAAATCTAAATTGATTTTATCAAAGGTTAACTCATACCCCGTAAATTCCGAAAAATCTTTATAAAAATTCAAAGCCGTTCCATATCTACGTAGTGTACCGTCCGTCTTTACATTTTTCCCTTTTTGAATAAATTCATGGAATGACGGAAAAAATTCGTGAGAAAGGTTTATTTCAGAATCAAAACTTAATTTATTTGTCACATAATCCTTGGAAGGATGGATAGCGTTCAACATCATATATCTGAATAGCTTCTTGACCTTTGTATCAAGTTCGTCAAGTTGCTTGTTGTATTCGATATGGTAGTTATAAGGTTCTCGCTTCCCATTGGCTTTAACCCTTTGCTCTCTTTCCTTCCAATCCTTTTGTAGGACCCTTATTCCCTTCATATTGACTCTTATACGTTCTCCGTTAAAAGTCAAAACCATACGAACGGGCATCTGTCCAGCTTTATTGGCTTTATCCTTTCTTAAATGAAATGTTAGTTGCATCTTTTTTCAATTGAATATAAGTAGATAAAAGAGGGGGCAAAAAGGGGGGCAAAATCAGGAGTAAATTACAAAAAAAAGAGATTCACTCCAATTCTATGAACGCAATAGTACCAGTATATAGACGGTAAAGAGGGCTTAATTAAATTTTAAATTATAAGTACTCCTGTCGAGGTCACTAAACGGGATTTTTCACAAATTAAGTGAAAATTCCCGTTTTTTGTTTCTTCAAAACCCTTTGATAATGAGGAGATTTCAGCAAATATTTCGTTGACCCGAAAAGTTTGAACAAGCTTGTTTTGAAGTCATACTCAATCCCGTCGGGGAACACCATATACTGTATTGCCCTTTTAGTTTCCAGATTACCTAACCCATAATATAACGAGGTTACAAGCATAACGAAGAACCAGTTTTACCTATTCTTTATGGTTTGAACATATATGCCGCTGTTCTCCAATGTCATTTTCACTTCCCTTTGTCTGGCCTTATATTCTTTGGTCAATCTTGGTTTATCGTCTATTACCACTTGATTTTCATTAATTAAGGTGTCATAGGTCAAGAGGTTTAGATTCTCATCGCCTATTATAAAACTACGAATTGATTTTACATTCTTTATGGAGCTTTTTATTTGCCTCTCACTAAACAGAACAGTTTTAGTCAAAGAAAACGGGCGAACACATGTTCAATTTTAAAAAAGTATTTGCTTTCAATATGACCAAAGCATTCGAAACCTCAAATTGTATTTTCTATAAAACTGTTTGAGTACGGCATCCGTGTCCAAGAAATGTCGGGTAAAATGGGTATCGGTAAGGCAATATTTTTTGATTGGAAGAAAAAACATGATAGCCTTGGTATCTTGGAACTGCCTAGGTTGAATAATACAAAGTCGGAATAAATTGGAACAAGATATAACTGGACGTCTCCAAGCCAAAAAAACTATCAATTATACAATTATAGACAACCTCAAGGTTTCGTACAGGAACGAACGAACACCAAATGGTTCATTTACCATGCAGACGATTAGGGAAATCGAAATATGGAGAGCTTATCACAACAGCACTATACCACACATTTCATTGGAAAAAAAATTTATGGAATGATCAAAATCATCCCAAATCCCAAATTACGACCTGCCCCATTAATTACAGATGGTAAGGACTTGGCTAAGAGAATAACCATATTAATCGATTTATATTCACTTAAAACTGAAAACCAAAAAAATAACCCAAAACTGAATCGTTGTTTTAATCTGATTACTTGCGGCTTATTTTATCTTATAACTCAATTTGAAACGCATTTCATTTTCGACCGAAATATTGAAAAAACATTTTATGACCTTACCGATCTATATGCTCTGATATCGCTTTTAATTCGCTGTCCAATGCCACATCCTTCGTTCTGTAGAGAATAATTTCGTTCTTTGAAGAAGTCTGAAGTGCCACATTCTCCAATTTCAAAATCTCCACATCATCAAATATAAAGGCAGGCCTATAGTCCTTATCATCCAAAACCAAATTGATGTCCTTAAAAGAAATTCCTTTGACATGACGTACATAAAACGCCCAAGATGGCAACTCCCCGAACATATGGAATTCAGGGTAGTCCTTTTCCTTTTCCGGCACTTGATCTAATCTACTCAAGGGCACATAGGCCATACCTTTTGAAGCTCTTCCAGGATAGGTGATTTCAATCCGTTCCAAGCGCACATTTTCAACCTTGTTGTTGGTAAGGCCTGTTATGGAAGATGGAAAGGTATTATGAAAAAAGTCTACTTCAGGTCCGCGCATATCATAGTTAATATCCGGTCTGCCAAATGGCACTTGAACTTTCATGTCTGTAATCTGAATGTTTTTAACAGTGCCGGGACGTTCCCCGTCCCTATGTCCCAAACGAATGAATATGGCATTGCCCGTATTCCGGGCTTCTACATTTCGTATGGTTATGTTTTCAATATCACCCCCATCTACGGCCTCCAAGGCAATAGCAGAACGAAAGGTATCATAGATGTTGATATTTTCAATGGTTACGTTCTTAAAGCCACCATACGAAGCTGTACCAAATTTTATGGCACTGGCACTAGAGCGAATAGTACAGTCCGAAATATGGATATTGTCATTGAAATAACCGGGATAGTACGATTTCAAACAAATGCCGTCATCAGCGGAGTTGACATCACAACCAGTGATGCGCACATTCTTGGAATCGGTTATATCTATTCCATCATTGTTCCAATAGGCCCTGTTAAAGATTTTGAGATTGTTTAGGGCCAAATCATCGCACAGTTCAAAAGTAAGCCCCCAACAGGCACCGTTCTTAATCTCCAAATCAGCTACCAGCACTTCGTTACAACTTGAAAAATTGAACAATTTGGGTCTTACGGTTTCATTGGGCCGCATTCTACGATAATTGTACTTGGGATCAATTTGTATTTTGGCATGGTGTAAGCTATCTATGTTAAGGGCTAAAGCCCTACCTTGTCCATCGATTGTCCCTTTTCCCGTTACAGAAATGTTGTTCGCTTTATAGGCCAGAAGCAAGGCCAATAAAGAGTTATCATCAGCCTTTGGGGACAAAGGTTTTCCCGGCGTATCCAATACCTTGTAATCATTAGGGTCTGTACTTCCCAAAAGCACCGCACCTTCTTCCAGATAAAGATGTACTTTACTTTTTAATTCAAGGCTTCCGGTTAGGTATGTTCCTTTTGGAACAATAACCTTTCCCCCATTTTTTCCCTTATGGGCCGCATCAATAGCACACTGTATGGCCATGGTATTTAAAGTGTTTCCATTGCCCTTGGCCCCATAGTCCTTGATATTGTGAATATCCTTGTTCTTGAAATTCTGCGTGTATCCTAGTTGATAAAAACAAAGAACATAAAGAAAAATCATTCTTATAACCTGCTGTGATATGTTAAGATCATTCATTTGGGACATTAGCCTTTTTATTCCCTTATTGGTTTCAAAAGTTGTTTTCATAAAGCACTATTTTTTTAATGGCACTTGATCAAATAACATCATGGCCTCCATGGTCTCCATTTCATAACGCTATAAATAAAGGTCCTTCCTTGGAAAAATTCGCGATATACCTTTTTTGGGGGTAACGTTTCTATTGAACCTTTCCTTGACCTATCTGGCCAATATTCACTCAAAGATGCTGAAAAACGAGGTAACATGTGATACCGTTAATGCAAACCTTTGCAATACTTTGAGAGCGCAGCGGTATCATTTATGCTACTTTTATGAAATAGAAGGAGGACATCAACTCATTAGAATATACGGTGAACTTTTTTAAGAAAAATATTTGTTCCATGCTGTTTGTGCTAGGTGCACTAGGGTCGTCTTGCACGATAAACAGGGAACTAATTAAAAATGAAACGCAAATAGCCGTCATTGCCGATGCCCATCTTCAAAACGTCTATGGCCAACTGGAAGATAATGCTTACAGTGGGGTGGTAAATCCTAAAAATGGTAAATACGCCTTTATTAGGACCATGCAGTCTCAATTACAATCTACCAGGATTTTCAATGAGAATTATTTCGCTTTTCTGGCGGCCTTGGAAGACATCGTAGCTAGAAACATTAAATACGTCTTACTTCCTGGTGATTTTTCCGATGATGGCCAGCCCCTGCATATAAGAGGACTCAAAGAAATTTTGGACAAATATACCCAGGAATATGGCCTTACCTTTTTACTGATTACAGGGAATCATGATGTTGTCTATCCGTATGACCATGAAGACGGAAAAAGAGACTTTCTGGGTCAGTGTGGAAAACCACAAACCATTGCCTCTAACGCTAGTTTTGTGGAAAACGGTGAACCTGGGGAACTGCCCATAGTAATCTCCAAAGACCTCCAAAATTTGGGCTATGGGGAAATAACTCGTCTTTTAAAGGCTCATGGCTTTTTTCCAAAAAAGGAATACCACTACTGGGCCACCCCATTTTCTAAGTATTCTTATGAAGAATACACCTTCAATGCCGCAAAAGCAGGGGCCACACTTGAACAAAGAAGCTATAGAATCCCCCACAACAACGCCGCCTTGCCTGATGTTAGTTATGTAGTGGAGCCCGTAGAAGGTATTTGGCTACTTGCACTGGATGCAAATACCTACCTCCAGAAAGAAATGCCTAATGCCGATAGTGTTGATCAAATTGAATATAAAAACAATGGCCAAGGTCTGGACAATCTCCTTACACACAAAAAATATCTTGTGGAATGGATTGAAAAGCTAGCTATCTCAGCCAAAAAACATCATAAAACCTTAATTGCCTTTAGCCATTACCCTATGTCCGACTTTAATAATGGTGCTACCCAACATATTAACAACCTATTGGTTGGCAGTAAGATGCAATTAAAAAGAGTTCCTAACCCTACACTGGCCACCACTCTTGCGGATGCAGGGCTGCAACTACACTTGGGAGGGCATATGCACCTAAATGATACTGGTATTAGCACCTCCAAAAAAGGCAATACCCTCGTTAACATACAAACCCCTTCTTTGGCCGCCTATATGCCCGCTTACAAAATACTTAAAATGGTTAACCCGGATAAAATACAGGTAAAAACAGTGGTGATTGATTCCGTACCCCGATACAATGAATTTTTTGACCTCTATAAAAAAGAATACCAACAATTGATGACCATAGGGGACAGTACCTTATGGAATAAGGACGTTTTGAAGTCTACAGGCTACAAAGACCTTATGAACTGGCACCTAAAGGAATTGGTGCGGTTGCGTTTTCTTCCTTCGGAATGGCCTCCAGTCTTTGCCAATTTTCTCAAGAATCTCTCGGGCAAAGAACTGGTATTGCTTTCCCAATCAAATAATTCGGGTTCCCTAACGGAGCAATTAAAGAACATCAGGGAAACAGGTCAAGCACAGGTATTCCTTAATTCCTCTGAAAAAAAAGAGGGACAACCCAAACCTATATTGCTTACATCTTTTGAAACCTGGTCCGGAGAGGATCTGGTAGTGGACCTATATAAACTTCGCAGTGCCGATCAGCTGGCCTTTAACGATATTGGCCCAGAGCGGTTGCAACACTATAAACTCATTTGTGATTCATTTTTAAACAAAGAAGACGCCGGGGAAACCTCAGACCCCATGAAAAGGAATATGGTGGAACTTATGTACATACTAAAAAAATTTATGGCAGGAGAACCGTCCATAGATTTTGAGATCCATCTAGAAACAGGCCAAATAAAATCGCTATACGATTGTGAAAACCGATCTCATTAATTTCTTCCATTCCACTAAATCCATGTGCAATTTATGGCTTATCCTATTCTTAGCGGCACAACTGTTTTATCCACAACAGAAACAGGCCGTAGACTACATAAACCCCCTCATAGAAACCTTGGTAAAAGGCTTTGCCTAAGGGAAGAATGGTGGTTGCACCATACCCTGTGTTGGAACACCACTTGCCTTGACCAATTTCGTGGCCCAAACAAGGGGGAATAAGATCAGCTGAGTGCCCTATTATGAAGATGCCCAAATAATTTTAAATAGGCTTAAGAATATACTAGAGTTCTATTTGTGCGAAAACGGGGCAGTGGTCAGACAAGTATAAATTGTTCAACATTTCCGCAAAAACCGCATAACGGTGCACTTTGGCTACCTTTCTAACAAAAATATAGTCTATTACCTTCCTTTCTACAAAAGGCCGATTATCAAAACCACAGGTTGTCCATTCTGGGCCATAGCTAAGGTCCGCCAAAGTACTTGTATTTTGTAAATTGATTTTGTCTACCGGTTCTAATAAGGTCTGTATACCTTCGGATACTGGGGTTAGGTTAAAATCGCCCGTTAAGATTAGGGATAAGTCCCCTCCCATTTCTATTGCCTTTTGCTTCAAAAGTTTGGCACTCTCTATCCTAGCAACATCACCCCTATGGTCAAAATGGGTATTCATGAATATAAATTTCCTCTGGGTCTTTTTATCCGTGAAAATGGCCCAAGTGGCTATTCGTTCCAAATCGGCATCCCATCCCTTACTTACTTCATTGGGTGTCTCACTTAGCCAGAAGGTTCCGCTTTTTATAACCTTAAACCTATTTTTTCTATAGAAGATGGGAGCGTATTCGCCTTTTGTGGCCCCGTCTTCACGACCCACGCCAATAGTTTCATATTGTGAAAGGTTTTCTTTTAGGAAATTCAGTTGGCCAACCAATACTTCCTGCATGCCTATGACGTCCAAATCATAAAAATTGATCATCCGTACAACATTGTTTTTCCTGTAGTGCCAATTTTGTGGACCATCTTCCGGATTGTCATATCGTATATTAAATGACATAGCATTGATTACTTTTTTCTTTTGCGCAAAAGACGTACTAATGGAAAAGGTTATCAACACGGACAACCATGTCCAAACCAAGTTTTTAGGCATCATCCTAAGGTTTTCTTATTAGGGTTTTCTTGTTTTTAGACCGTAGCGGATTGTTCTACCTCGGAAATTTTTACAGGTCGGTTCTGCTTTAAAGATTGCAATGCGGCCAAACCTATTTTTAAGGATTGGAGACCATCATTGCCGTCTACGGGCATTGGAGTTCCAATTTCTAGGCCTTTTATAAAATCTTGCATCTCGGTCTTGTAGGCCTCTTGATATCGCTCTAGGAAAAAGTGTAAGGGCAGTGCAGCATGTATGCCCTCTTTGTTATAGAGTTTGTGCGAATCGTGAAAATTATTGTTGGATTGCACCATACCCTTAGAGCCAAAAACTTCCACCCGTTGGTCATAGCCATAAGAGGCTTCCCTACTATTGTCTATTACGGCCATGGTGCCATCAGTATAGGTTAGGGTAACCACGGCCGTATCAATATCACCTACTTCACCAATGGCAGGATCTACCAAAACGGCCCCTTTGGCGTACACCTCGGCAACCTCCTTTTCCACAACGTACCGTGCCATATCAAAATCATGTATGGTCATATCCAAAAACAGCCCACCTGACTTTTCTATATAGCTCACAGGCGGAGCCCCTGGATCGCGACTGGTAATTTTTACTAAATGCGGATTGCCAACAGCTCCATTTTTTACGAGCTCGTGTACTTTTCTAAATTCTTTATCAAACCTTCTATTAAAGCCCAACATCAGCTTTACTTTATGTTTTTGAACGACATCCAGGACGTCCTTTATACGGTTCAGGGAAAGATCCAGGGGTTTTTCACAGAAGATGTGCTTTCCCGCTTTGGCGGAAAACGCAACAAAATCAGCATGGGTGTCAGTAGGTGAACAAATCACCACGGCGTCTAAGGGAACCATATTTACCATGGCCTCAAAATCTGTATTGGTATAGGCTATTCCCTTATCAATGGCATATTGCAGGCTAGCACTGTCTGGGTCGGTAGCACCCACTACCTCAACATTTGGAATTTGTAAGAGATTGTCCAAATGGATTTTTCCAATTCTTCCTAAGCCGGCAATACCTAATCTAATTTTTGTCATTTTCGCTATAATTTTACAATCCCAACGTATTTATATATGTGCGGTTTGCTTGGGCACTTTTCTTAGGGGCCCCCATACCCGGAAGAATATCTTGCTCCACCACGATCCAATCATCGTAACCAATGGCCTTAAGACGCTCCACAATGCCCTCAAAGTTAACATTGCCCTTGCCTAGCTCACTGAACACGCCTTTACTTAATGCGTCAAAATAGTCCCCACCAACTTCTTGTGAACGCTTTGCCGCATTGGAATCAAAATCTTTAAAATGCACATGCCATATTCGTTGTGCATACTTGTCCAATGCCTTTAAAGGGTCTCCCCCACCAAATGCATAATGCCCCATATCCAAACAAAGCCCTATTAGTTCCGGATTGGTTAAGGAAAGAAAGGTGTCTATTTCCTCTGGCGTTTCCACATAACCAGCACAATGATGATGGAACACGGTTCTGAGTCCGAAAGTATCTTTTACAGCTTTGGCCAACTTTTCGGCACCTTCGGCAAAAACTTTCCATTGCGCTGTATTTAATCCCATTTCAGGGGTGATTCTACCTGCGTTTTTTGTGCGCTGGCTATTGGATGCATTATCATCTGCCAAAACAATAAAAGCGGTATCGTACCCAGCACTGTGCATGAGTTCAGCGACTCTTAAGGCTTCCCTTATACCCTCTTCGTGGGCAGCTCTATTGACCAAAGCCACAGGCACAAAGGCCCCTAACAACTCCAAGTTGCGTTTTTGAATTTCTTCTCTGAGCTTTTTTGGGTCTGTAGGCATGAATCCCCAGTCACCAAGTTCAGTACCCGTATACCCCGTTTCCTTGATTTCATCCAGAACCTGGGCAAAGCCGATGGCTTCAGATTTATTCTCCAAATCAAATTCCAGGGCACCCCATGAACAAGGCGCATTTGCTATTTTGATCATACTTCTTTTTTTAAAACTTCCTGGACCAAATGTTTGGCCACCTTTCAATAATTACTTTTGTCTGCGTAAAAAATTCTATAGCATGTTTACCTTGCCCGTGTAGGTCTCCAAAGAAACTGTCCTTCCATCCGCTAAAAGGAAATTGTGCCATTGGTGCCGCAACACCAATGTTGATGCCTATATTTCCGGCATCTGCTTCGTTTCTGAACTTTCTTGCAGATGCCCCGCTGCTCGTGAACAAACAGGCCATGTTCCCATAATTTCCAGTATTTACGAAGGCAAGGGCCTCATCAATATCCTTCATGGAAATTAAGCTCATTACGGGTCCAAATATCTCTGTTCGGATCAGTTCTTTGTCCAAAGCCACATTTTCTAAAATTGTGGGCGCAATAAAATTTCCTTTTTCGAAGCCAGATACTTTTGTATTTCTACCATCCAACAAGACCTTTGCCCCCTCATTTATCCCCATCTGGATCAAACCCTCAATTCTGCTTTTACTTTCTGGTGTAATGACAGGTCCCATGTTAACATTCTCTTGCCAGCCATAACCGGTTGTTCTTGATTTGACGGTTTCAAAAAGAGCTTCCTTGATCTCCCTTTTTTCATCATTGACGGTGATGATGGTAGAGGCCGCCAAACAACGCTGGCCCGCACATCCATAGACAGAATCTGCGATAATAGTACTTGACATCTCAATATCAGCATCCGGTAAAACGATTACAGGATTTTTAGCCCCACCCTGCGCTTGCACTCGTTTACCATTGGCGGTCCCTTTGGAGTAAATATATCTTGCAACGGGCGTGCTACCTACAAAACTAATCGCTTTTATCTGAGGATGTTCTAGAAGGGCATCTACACTATCTTTTCCTCCATGTACTAAACTTATCAATCCTTTGGGAACATCCAATTGATCCAAAAATTCAAAGATTTTCATCATGGTCATGGGTACCTTTTCCGAAGGTTTAACTATAAAGGCGTTGCCCGTTGCAATGGCATATGGCAAAAACCAAAATACGATCATACTTGGAAAGTTAAAAGGAGTAATACAGCCTACGACCCCCAAAGGTTGCCGAACCATCATTTCGTCTATTCCCGTAGCTATGTCTTCAATCACATCGCCTGCCATAAGCATGGGTGTACCACAGGCCACCTCAACATTTTCAATGGCCCTTTGTATCTCACCAAAAGATTCACCTTTGGTCTTGCCACTCTCATCTGTAATGATCTTCGCCAAAGTTTCCTTATTGTCTTCCAATAGCGATTTCAATTTATATAGCACTTGTACACGCTTCATCACAGGTACATTACGCCACTCAGAATAGGCACTTTGTGCCGCACTAACAGCTTGGGAAACATCAATTTTAGTATCGGTACCATAAGGTACTTTTGCCATGACTTCTTGATTGGCAGGATTGACCACGTCTACTGTTTCCTTTGATGCACTAACTTGCCAACTTCCGTTGATATAATTTTTTAAAACGTTCATTCCGTTACATGATTTTTGATTAACTTTTTTTTATCCACTATTTCCCAGCAACACATATATCAATACCGTTACCACGCACAGGGCTATGGACATGGGTTTGGTGTATTTCCATGTTGTTAAATTCACCGCGCCAACATCCGTAACCTCGTATAAATTTTTCTTAGGGAAAAAATAGGAAACACTATACATTATAGCCACATTTAGCACAAATTCAATACCCCAAAGGTGCACAAAATGAATACCGTGACCCGTATATCCCCAAGTCATGAACATATAAAAAAAGAGTCCAAAGATGAGGGCCACCTTTGCGCCCATTGCCGATACTTTTTTCATAAAAAATCCGGCGAGTAGAATAGATGCAATGGGTATAAAAAAGATACCGTTCAACTCTTGGAGTAATTGATACAGCCCATCTGAAGCATTCGCCACCATTGGCGCGGTAAATATGGCTACTAGAGCCAAAATAGCCGAGGTAGCCTTTCCTATCTTTACCAATTTGGCGTCCGCTATATTCTTATTGAAGTGCTTTTTTACGATATCCACACTGAACAAGGTAGCTACAGAATTCAATACCGAATTGAAGGTACTCAATACCGCTCCCATAATTACCGCTGCAAAGAAGCCAATCAACCAAACGGGAAGTACCTTTTTTACCAATTGTGGATATACGGAATCTTGTTGGTCATAAAAGGTATCCTGGAAATAGAAATAACAAATAACCCCCGGCAGTACAATGATCAAGGGAATCAATATTTTAAAAAGCCCGGTCAAAAGTAATCCTTTTTGTGCCTCCTTTAAGTTCCTAGCACCAAGTGCCCTTTGAATAATCGTCTGGTTCATGCCCCAGAAATAAAGCTGATTGATTATGAGTCCCGTAAAAAGTACTTCGAAGGGCAACACCGAATCTGGTGCACCTACTACATTAAATTTCTCTGGAGCAAACTCGTATACCTTTCTCATTCCATCAAAAATATTGTTATCACCAATGGCCATGAGGGCGAGTATGGGAATTAACAATCCTCCAAGCAAAAGGCCAAATCCATTAATGGTATCTGAAAAGGCAACTGCCTTTAAACCCCCAAAAATGGCATAAATGGAACCTATTGCACCAATGACCACCACCGTTACCCAAAGACCCTCTGTCTTGCTGATCCCTAATACTTCAGAGATTCCAAAAAGACTTTCGAGTCCAATGGCCCCAGAATACAGAACAATGGGCAAAAGGGTTACCACAAAAGAAACAATCAATATTGCAGATACCAACGTCCTTGTTTGGGCATCAAAACGATTTTCTAAAAATTGAGGAATCGTGGTCAGTCCCATTTTTAGATATTTAGGAACGAAAAAAATGGCGGCAATAACCAACGCAATGGAGGATGTAACCTCCCAAGCAATTACGATAAAACCGTTTACATAGGAGTTACCATTCATACCGATAAGGTGTTCCGAGGAAATGTTGGTCAATAACATGGATCCCGCAATAACACCTCCGGTAAGACTTCTACCACCCAAAAAATAACCTTCAGAGGAGCCCAAATTAGTTTTGCGCAAGCTATACCAAGTAAATGCGGCAACGCCTCCGGTAAAGAGAATGAACGAAGCAAGAATAATCATTAGATCGGTATCCATTTTAAGTTCCTTTTAGAGATAATACTTTTGTGACTTCTTGTTCGCCATATAGGTCTTGTAAGATTCCTGTACGGCCGTCTTTTCAGAAACTTCGGCTACGGCTACATCCCACCAAGCAAATCCGGGCACTCCTTTTTTTCGATCTACTTCAATATATATTAGTGTAGTATGCTCTATGGTTTTGGCTTTTTCAAGAGCAGCTTTCAACTCTTCCACGTTCTTGGCCTTTATGACATAGGCGCCCATGCTAGATGCATTGGCAGCATAATCAATGGGTAAAAGACTACCATCCAGTTGATTGGTTTCCTCATTGCGATATCGGTAGTAGGTTCCGAAGCCCTCACTGCCCAAAGAGGCGGAAAGTCCACCTATACTGGAATACCCATCATTATTCAGTAGAATAATGGTCAATTTTTGTCTTTCTTGAATGGAAGTAACGATTTCTTGGGACATCATGAGATAACTGCCATCACCTACCAATACGTACACTTCACTATCCGGCCTGGCCATTTTTGCTCCCAAACCGCCGGCAATTTCATAGCCCATGGTAGAATAGCCATACTCTAAATGGAATCCTTTAGGATTTCTGGTACGCCAAAGTTTATGCAAGTCACCAGGCAGGCTTCCTGCGGCACATACCATAATATCCTCGGCATTTGAAAAGGAATTTACCGCACCTATAACCTCCCCTTGGAAAGCGGGTACTTCATTTCTTTCTGTATATATTTCTGAAACAAAACCATCCCAGTTTGAGTTCAACTCTACTACCTTTTTTTGATACTCGGCATCTACCATAAAATCACCTAGTTTATCATCTATTTGCTCGAGTATTGCCTTTGCATCCCCTACAAGGGGCAATGCACCGTGTTTAAAAGAATCAAATTCGGTAACGTTTATGTTGATGAACCTTACCTCTGGATTTTGAAAGGCCGATTTGGAAATGGTTGTAAAATCACTGTATCTCGTACCCAGGCCAATGACCACATCAGCTTCCTGTGCAATTTCGATGGCACCCGGTGTTCCCGTAACACCCATGGCCCCCAAATTTTGGGGTTCGTCATAATTAAGGGAGCCTTTCCCTGCAAAAGTTTCGGCAACGGGGATACCCGTTCTGTTGACCAACTTTTTAAGTACTTGGCTTGCGCCACTATAAATTGTGCCTCCACCAGCTACGATTAAAGGCTTTTTACTATTTTGAATAAGCGCAATCGCCTTCTCTAATAACGTTTGATCTGGCAAGGTCCTACCTACATGCCATACTTTTTTCTGAAACAAATGTTCGGGGAAATCAAAGGCCTCGGATTGTACGTCCTGTGGAATACTTAAAGTAACCGCTCCCGTTTCGGCCTGTGAGGTGAGCACACGCATCACTTCAGGTAAAGCGGTTATTAATTGTTCAGGACGGTTGATACGGTCCCAATATTTTGAAACCGGCTTGAAACAATCGTTTACCGATATATCCTGTGTTGCATTGGACTCCAATTGCTGCAATACTGGGGCAACGTGCCTTGTAGCAAAAATATCCCCAGGTATAAGCAATACGGGTATCCTATTGATAGTGGCAACAGCGGCACCGGTTACCATATTGGTTGCCCCGGGCCCTATGGATGTGGTACAGACAAAAGCCTGCATCCTATTTTTCACTTTGGCATATGCCGTTGCTGAATGTACCATAGACTGTTCATTACGTGCTACGTACAGAGGAAAATCTGGGTTTTGATGTAGCGCCTGACCTATGCCAGCCACGTTACCGTGACCCAAAATTCCAAAACAACCGGCAAAAAATCGTTGCTCAAGCCCATCCCGTTCCACATATTGGTTTTTCAAATACGAAATTGTAGCCTGTGCTACTGTTTTTCTAATCGTCCTCATAAAAAATCAATTTATAATCCTCCATTCCTTTCAATAATATCTTGGACTTGATCCAATGAGGGCATGAAATTGGCACACCCTCTTTGAGTAACCACGTGCGCCCCACTGGCATTACCCATTCTACATGACTTGTATAAATCCCATTCTTGTAGCAATCCGTAAAGGAAGCCACTTGCAAAGGCATCTCCCGCGCCCAAAACATTAAGGACCTCTACCGGAAATCCCGGAACGTCCTGTCTAAAGCCTTGCTGTTGATAAATACTGGCACCCTCTTTCCCTCGTTTAACGATTAAGGTCTCAATGCCTATGGACATGAGGCTTTCTATAGATGCATGAATATCCCCTTTGATTTCAGGGGCAGAAATCTGTTGGTCTTTAATGGTAACTTGGGTGGTATGTTGCATCGTGGCCGCCAAAATCTCCTCTTCCGTACCTATGGCAATCTTGACTTTGGGCAATATGGCCCGCATCGTTACGCCATAAGCCCTGTAGTCATGCCATTGATCGGCCCTAAAGTCTAAATCAAGGACCACATCGACCCCATTTTTAATGGCAACTTCAACCGCATAAAAGGTAGCGCTTCTAGAGGGTTCCATATTCATTGCCGTGCCGTTGATCAGCAAAACTTTATAGTCCGGTATCTGCGCCCGGTCCACATCATCTATATCCACATAACTATCGGCAGCATTGTCCCTGTAATAAACTAATGGGAATTTGTCTGGAGGCTCAATTCCCAAAACCACCGCGCTGCTCCTAGTGCCATTTTTAACGGGAATACATTGGGTATTCACCCCTTCTGTTTTTAAAAAATTCAAAATAAACTCCCCGACTTTATCGTTCCCTACGGCCGTTAATAGGCTTGTCTTTACCCCTAATCTAGCACAACCCACAGCTATGTTAAGGGGTGATCCACCCACAAAAGCGTCAAAGCCTTTTATATCATTGAATGCGGATCCAATATTTTGGGAATATAAATCTATGGAAGACCTCCCAAAAGTAATGACATCATATTTTTTAGTCATTGAGCATATTTTTTTAGTATTGGTTCATTTTTGCTGTTACCAAGGGTAGTCTTTTATCCTTAGCCGTCCATGAGTCATAAATCCATTCATGGTCCGGATCGGTTGTGTTGGCGAGGCACTGGTCAGTACCGGCCAAGAAATTAAGGTAATAACAGTGAAATCCATGTTCCGCAACTACAGGATGAAAGCCTTTTGGAATCATGACCACATCATTGTGTCGCGGCCTTACAATTTCATCCAAGGAACGGTCTTTAGTATATACCTGCTGTATGGCATAGCCGGCAGGTTTCTGAAATTTATAAAAATAGGTTTCTTCTTGTATGGGCTCTAAAACAGTTCCGTCCGCTGCCAAGATACGTTCATCATGTTTATGGGCCGGAAACGAGCTCCAATTACCAGAGGGGGTATACACTTCCCGTACGACCAAACTATTACAACCAAAACCTGGAGGCACCAAATCATTGAATTGGCGGGTGGCATTATCTCCCCCAAAAATGACAATAGGAGTTTCTTCTGGCGTTACGAACTTTGGTGCAAAGTCTTTCTCCGCTTGGCACCAACCGTATGCAAAATCAAGTTCCCCTCCCATTGCCGTTAACGTAAAAGCGGTATGCTTTGGTAAATACAAAGTGTGTGCAACACCACTAAAGACATCCCTTCGTCCATTTACGGTTTCCCAACTTCCTTTATCACTGTCTACTTTAAAATTTCCGCTCAACAGGACAATAACCATTTCATTATCCTTGGTATGATGTTCCCAAGTATCGTTTTGGTTCATTTTCCGAGCTTCAAAAGAAAGGTATTTCCAATTTGCGGATTGTGGTGTAATACTGTGGTAAACCTCGGAATCCTTTTTTGGTTTTACCAAAAGTGGTGATTCTTTGCTCATTTTCTTATTAATTTATAAACTCACTGGCTTTATTGGTTGCGCCAAACAATTCAAACTTCTGGACCATAAAATCCGAGTAGGCCCTTATGTACTCCTTTCCTGGAATAACAGGGTCAAAAAGCGGGGCATGGTCCCTAAAAAATTCCCGATGGACCCTTGTCCACAACAGCCGTGTATCCGTAGCAATATTAATTTTACAGACCCCATATTTTATGGCTCTAGCAATTTCTTGGGGAGGCACGCCTGTTGCATTCTTCAATAATTGCCCTCCTGCCCTATTTATTCTTTGTACTTCCTCCTCATTGACTGCTGAACCCCCATGAAGGACAATAGGGAAATTCGGGAGTCTCCGTTGTATCTCTTCCAATATATCGAATTGGATACCTTGGACTCCAGAAAACTTATACGCTCCATGACTTGTACCAACGGCAACGGCCAAGCTATCACATTTTGTCAACTGGACAAAGCGTTCTACCTCGCTTGGGTTTGTATATTTTGCATGCTTTTCATCAATGGAAAGATTATCCTCAACACCACTGAGAACACCAAGTTCCGCTTCCACAAAAATTTCGTGTTCGTGTGCCTTTTCAACTATACGCTTTGTAATTTTTACATTATCCTCAAAAGCTTCGTGGGAAGCATCTATCATTATGGATTGATAGCCTCCAGAAGTTATGGCATCTTTGGCATGTTCCTCGTTTCCATGATCTAAATGAACCGCATAAACCGCTTTTGGATATATCTTGGATGCCGCATGGACTATTGCCTCTAACATGATTGAATGTGCATAGTCCCTAGCTGCAGGGGTAATTTGCACCAAAAATGGCGCATTTGCCGTTTCACCCGCATGGAAAAGACCTTGAACCTGTTCCATTGTGAAAACATTAACGGCTGCAATGGCATATCTACCATAACATTTTTTAAATAACTCTTTTGGTAAAACAGGCATTCTTTATCTCTTCCATTGTTATTCCGATAACCGATACTCATAAAAAAACAAAAAAAAAATGATGCTGAAAAGTATTGGAATATAAAAGATCGTGCAAAGGTTTGCATATTTTGAACTCTTCATATTTTAATAAACCAAAGCCAATTTATCTGGACGAACTCCGTATCACAAGTTCAGGCTTGAAAACTTCTTCACGAAATGGCCTTTGTACATCTTCTTCTTTTAATCGCTGCAAAACAATTCTTGCAGATAGCATTCCTAAACTATATACCGGCTGCCATACCGTTGAAAGTGATGGTCTAAAAAAGGAGGAATGTGGTTCATCGTCGAAACCTACGATAGATATGTCCTCTGGTATGTTATAGCCCAATTTTCGTGCTACATGCATTGCTGAAATAGCAATATTGTCATTCATGGCAAAAATGGCATCCGGTGGATTTGACGAGCTCAATAGCGCCATGGCGGGTTCAAGGCCGTCTTCGTGCGAAAAACCTTGGACATGCACAATATGCTCCTCACAAATTGACATATTTCCGCTTTTAAGGGCATCCAAAAAACCCTGAAGCCTATGTTTGGTTGTACTAAGATTGTGGGGGCCGCCCAAATGGGCTATTTTTTTACATCCGGATTTTATGAGATATTCCACCGCCTGAAAGGCTCCTGCATAATCGTCAACCAAGACTTTATCAGCTTCCAAACCCGGACAATCCCTATCAAAGACCACAACAGGAATACCATTTTTTTGAAGGGCCCTAAAATGATCAAATTCCTTGGTCCCAGATGCAGGGGATACCAAAACACCATCAACCTGCATTTTCAATAGTTTTTTAATGACCACTGCCTCTTCTTCAAACGATTCGTTCGTAAGACAAATCATTATATTGTATTCAGAATTGGCAATAACATCTTGAATACCGGTAATTATCGCGGAAAAGAAATGACTTGTAATTTCTGGTACGACTACACCTATGGTGTTGGATTTTTTACGAAGTAAGCTCAAAGCCAGAAAATTAGGTTGGTAATCCAATAGCTGCGCCAACTCCTTAACGGCCTCCTTTGTTTCCTTTTTTATGGCTGGATGATCGTTTAAAGCCCTTGAAACGGTAGAAGGTGCTATGTTCAATTCACGGGCAATATCGGTAATGGTAACCCTACCCTTTTTCATTTTGAAGAATTTTTATTCCTTTATGCTACTCCTTATCCCCTCTTAATATCTACTCTAATTTGGCCAAGGAATGAACCTTAAGAAAATGTTCCAAGTACTTTGAAAAATACAAAATTTAACCACCATTTCATAGTATATAAAAAGATGGGACACTTGGCCCAAAAATACACTGAACTTAAATTTGTAGACAAATACACCTCATAAAAATATTTGACACCAAAACATTGATTATCAAAACCTTATTTTAAGCACCTAACTTACTTAAGCCCATTTAAGTGAAAAAACTAATATTCCTTAAATTTGAAGGTCAACCTACCCCCTTTGACAATACTGGAATGTCTAATTGCCATAGTGTCCAATATTTTCCCGTTAAAAGCTACTTGCTCCACCTGCTTATGGTCTTGGCCATTATTTACCATTTCAATCACAAATTTATCGCCTAGATAGTAGTTAGGATGCAGTGATATGGTAATTCGATCAAAAAGAGGACTCCCCAGTTCGTAAACGGGATCTGCTTCCGTACCACCACTCATTTGAAACAAACCCATCTTCAGCAATACGGACAATGCCCCCATCAGTCCTTGGTCCTCATCGCCATTATATCCAGTGCTTGGGTCAAGTCCGCTAAAGACCTTATCAATGATTTCCCGAGACCAATATTGTGTAAGATCGGGCCTGCCGAGATGATTAAAAACAAAAGCTGTGTTTATAGAGGGTTGGTTCCCATAATTTATAGGAATTCGACTATACTCAGGATGCATTTCTACCTCGTGAGAGGTTCCGGAAGTAAAACCTTGTTTTTCCGATGCCTTAAACTGTCCGTTCAACTTCTCAATGGCCTTTTCCTTGCCTCCCATTAACTGCGCCAGACCATTAATATCATGGGGTACAAACCAAGTGGCTTGAGACCCGTTGCTCTCATTGAACCCATTTTCATAAAGATAGGGATCAAAATCACTTTTCCATTGGCCATCAACATTTTTAGGCCGCATCCAGCTCGATTCTGCGTCAAATACATTTTTATAGTTTTGGGAACGATTCATAAAAATTTTATAATCCTCTTCCCTTTGCAGCTTTTTGGCAAATTGCGCCAGGGTCCAGTCTTGATAAGCATATTCCAAGGTAAGGCTAGCTCCATCTTGATGCCCTCCAAATTTTCCTTCCGGAATGGGATACGGCACATATCCTTTCTCCAAGTAATATCTAAGCCCGCCTCCAAGGGAGGTATTGTGCTCATAACCAGACTTTTCCATAATACCTCCGGGCATATGGTTCTTCCTGAGCGCTTCATAAATGGAATCCAAATTATTCTTGACAATGTTCTTTTGCACCGCACTTACTATAAAAGGGGTTGTTGATGCACCCGTCATCACATAGGTGTAATTGCCACCAGAGGGTCCGCGCGGAATCAAACCTCCATCTTTATAGTATTGCATCAGTGAGTTTACGAATTCCTCCGTGATATCTGGATATACCAAGCCCCATAGGGTGTTCAAAGTCCATTGTGCGCCCCAGAATGAATCTGAATTATAATGATTGAACCTGGGCCTACCCTTTGCATCCAGTGGCAATTGTGCTAGCCTAAAAGTGTCTCCAGTATTATCCGGGTAGTCCCCATTGACATCACTGATAACTCTTCTGCCCTGTAAGGAATGCCACAAGTCTGTATAAAACCGTTTTTGCTGCTGTTCAGTGCCACCTTCAACCTTGATTCTACCCAACATATTGTTCCATTCATTCTTGGATTCCTCAACTACCCTATTAAAATCCCAATGATCCAATTCTGCAATCATATTATTTTCGGCATTTTCAATAGAGGTATAGGATAGGCCCACTTTCATCAATACATTTTTTTGTTCGGCGTCTGTGAATACCACATAATTTCCTGTGGTCGTATCTCGCTGAATCGATTCTATTTTGGAGCTCAGACTGATATAATAAAATAATGTAAATGGTTTTGGTCTGCGGTGGGTAGGTGCCATTTCCAATTGCCCAATCAAAGTATGATCACCAATTTGGTTTAGTTCACCATTTCTATTTTCACAGGGACCCAACGGAGTGTTTAGGTTAAACAGAACGGCCGGTCGTGATTCCTTTGGAAAGGTGTAGTGATGCAAACCTACCCTTTTGGTACTCGTCAGTTCCGCCTGAATCCCATAGCGTTCCAATTGCACCTTGTGAAATCCCGGTGAAACTGTTTCATTTTCATGTGAAAAGGGAGAATAAAAATCCTTGAATATATTATTTTCTCTTTCTTTTTTTAAGTTAATGGGCATCACGGACAAACCAGACAACTGCCACCCATGAATATGACTAAAACCCTTTATGGTATCCGTTTTATAGCGGTATCCACTTCCCCATGCACCATCAATTTGTGTATCTGGACTAAGATTGACCATACCAAAGGGACGGCAGGCGGAAGAAAACAAAAACCACCGACTATTTTCTGTATCTAACTGAGGAAAAACCAAGTCTATTGGATTTTTAGAAGAGGTATTGGAATCACCAAGCCGTTTATTTTCTTTACAAGCGGAAAACAAGATCATTGTGGCAACACATGTAAGGGCAAAAAATGTATTTGAAAAAAGTTCTTTCATTGAAAATTATGTAAGGAATCTATTTAAAAAAATCTTCATTGGACCATGGCCACAGGTTATACCATGTTTTTGAAATGAATAAAGACAGGCATTATTTGCCTGTCTTTATTAGGAACTAACTCAAACTTACAATTAATCTAATATCCTTGGTTCTGTTTTAAGAAACCATCTATTCCAGATGCCGCATCTACAGCACTTTGCGGTATGGGGAACAGTCGTTTGTTTGGATCAGAATCGGTCTTCTCTGTCCAAGAATCCTCATACTTACCAAAACGAATTTGATCGGTTCTTCTAAAACCTTCCCAATAGAGTTCAAACCCCCGTTCCCTGAACATAATATCCAAATCTATGGCCGCTAGTGGTGGTGGTGTTTGATCCGGTCTTGCCGTTCTTCCTGCCCTTACAAAGTTAACATCGGCCAGGGCACCAGCGTTATCGCCATTGCGCAATTTAGCCTCGGCCCGCATAAGGTAAATTTCGGCCAAGCGCATCAAGACCATATCAACACTGCTGAAATTATTGGCATTGGGTGAAGTACGGCTAAATTGGTACTTGGCGCAGCGGTAACCTGTATTGTGAAAAGATCCTTCGTTGGTGAAGTCAATCTCCAGGGTATGGTCTACATAGGCCACATCCCTATCAGGTCCATTGCCCTTGCGTTGTTGCACAGGATAAATCCGTACGCCTCCGGTTTCACAGGTCAAAAATTGCCCGTCGTCTCCCTTTCTAGGTCCCCACGGTATGCCGCGGATAACGCCCCTGTCCATCTCGAATTCCAAAGGTTCAATACAGAAATAACTATTTTCGGTTTCTGTAGCAAGCACTTTTTCCCGCCCTTCAAAATCCAATAACTGAGCTTCCGGAATAATCGTATTCATTTGATAGAACCGTGCATCTACCTCTGCTGGATCTGCATCGTAAGCATCTATCCACGTTTGGATAAAATCAGAGGTAAAGGCCGGACCATCCGTACCATCTGCACTAGGAAACTCCGGTCTTCCAAACATTGAGCCTGCAATGGACCAATAGGCCCACCTGTTGTGCTCCAACCGAAGCACCCCTCTTTGATCAATGTTAAAAATAGCTTCTGGATTCGTGTTATTGTCGTCATTGAAGAGGTCAAAATATTCTGGGGAGATACTAAAACTTCCAGAGTTAATGATATTGTCCGTGTACTGTATCACAGCATTCATATCCTCTTGGGTAAAATTGGGCGTACCATACGGATCCCTATATACTGCGGCATTGAGGTGCAACCTTGCCAAAAAGCCCCATACAGCGGACTGGGTTATACGCCCGGGGCTCCTGTTTGTGTTGATTACATCTACCACCGAAAGTAACTCACTTTGTATATAGTCTACTGCGTCCTGTCCTCGCAACACCTCGGAAAGTTCATCCGAGGATTCTTTTTTGAGGACCAGTCCCCAGCTATCCAACATCAACATATTCCAATAGGCGCGTAATGCCACCATTTCGTGCAAAGCGCCCTCCGCCTCTGCATTGCCCTCCTCTGCCAAGGGTCGTAAAACTTCAATGGCGGACAAGGTTCTGGATATTCCTGTTGTAAGTTGGTTCCAACCGTCGCGAATAAGATCATTGCTAGGGGTAAAATTATGGGCATGGGCAGCTAAATATTTACCTCCGTCGAACCAGTCCGTTCCGCCCCTGAAGGGTAAAATAGCCTCATCTGAAGGTATCAACTGCAACCCATAGAAATTGGTATGCCGCCATACCCAAGACATATAGCCATAGGCAGGTGCAATGGATCCGCTAATAACATCGGCTTGTTCGCCAAATTCGGCCTCGTCAATCCTTTCCTCGACCAAATCGGTACAGCTCCATACCAATAAGGCCATCATAAGCACTGTAATTGTTAGAAATCTATTTTTCATGTGTTTATATTTATTGTTTTTCAATGGTCACAAGGAACACCCTAAATTACTATTGTTCTGTGTTTGAATGTTATTCGAACGGGTGTTTCATCTGTTAATATTTAATGTTTTATGATTGGTAAGCTGTAATTACGGCCGTTTACATCCATTGGTTCCAATGGGTTGGATAACGCGCAATCTATACTCACATATTTTTTAAAACGACACATTTAATCCGATCAAAAGTGTTCTGGGCGCAGGATAGGTAAACCTATCGATACCAAATGTCTGTATACCATCTATGGTATTTCCGGTATTGATCTCAGGGTCAAACCCTGAATAATCCGTGATCACGAATAAATTCTGACCTGTAACGGTAAATCTTAGTGTGTTCACCAAATCGCCCAAACCAATTTCCGAAGGACGCAAGGTATAGCCCAAAGTAGCATTGTTGAGTCTGAGGAAACTGCCATTTTCAAGATACCTTGTTGAGACCTCATTGGAATTGCTAAGACTCTCCGAAGGGAACTCGGCCGCAAAAGGGGTGGTATTCAAATTTCTACTAAGCTGTCCTTTGTTGAACAAAGACATGGCGGTGTGATTGTAAATCTTATTGCCGGATACCCCGTTAAAATTAAACCCTAAATCAAAGTTCCTGTAGTTCATTTTAAGGTAAAAGGCATAGATAAGGTCTGGAAGCGCACTGCCCGCCACAATCCTGTCGTTATCCAGGGATTGTCCATCTGGTACTACATCCCTAAATTGGTTGAGGCCATCATCACCGATACCGATAAATTCCTTCATATAAAAGGCACCTATGGGTTCATCGTTGATATAACCATTGATGGTGGCACCCGTTTGGCCTGCACCTTGGGCAGCACCCGAAGTCAAAACGGCAAAAGGAGAGTTTACGACCTTATTGTCAGTGTAGCTAATGTTTCCTCCAATGTTATAGGTGAAATCAGAGCTAAAGTCGCCCCTATAATCCAAGGCCAGCTCCAACCCATTGTTCTGTATTTCCAATTCCTCGATATTGGTCCATATTTTTTCAGTAGGCTGAATGGGGTCCACCCTATTGGCAAAAAGAACCACATCACTAGCCACTTTTGAAAAGTAATCCAAAGATCCTGTTATCCTATTTTGGAAAAGGGCAAAATCAAGACCTACATTGGTCTGGGTGGTAACCTCCCATTTTAAGCCGGGGAACGCCGTCCTTACGGGCACGGTACCAAAAGGGTAGTCATCCAGGGTGGTTTCCGTACCATTGATTGGATAGGTGTCATTGTCTGCCTTTGAGTCTATAAAACTGGCCAAACTAACTTTACTTGGTATACCATCTTGATTCCCGGTACGTCCCCAACTGGCCCGCAATTTTAAGGTATTGAACACCGTACTGTTCTCCATAAAGCTCTCATTGGCAATATTCCAGCCCAAGGCAAAGGAAGGGAAGTAGCCGTATTTATTGTACGCACCAAAGCGTGAGGAACCGTCTGCCCTCATGGTGGCCGTCAATAAGTATTTATCCGCATACGTATAGTTTACCCTACCAAAGAAAGACTGAATTTCATCTTTATATGCAGTGCCCGTTTGGCTAGTAGGGAAAATTTCTGTGCTAATTTGGTCCTGATACCTTGGCTCAATGCCATTATTTGCAAAACCTTCCATCTCAAAACGTTTTTGCTCGAACAGAAATTCTTGGTAGGAGTGCCCTGCCAATAAGGTAAGGCCATGCTTGCCGGTATTCAATACATACGTAAGGGTGTTTTCCACCAAGGTATTGCTATTGACCGTTGTCCTTGTATCCAAGGTGCCATTTTCAAAACCCTCCAACAATTGGTAAGGAAGAAATTGCACGTCCCTATTGGTGGAGATATAATCTATGCCCAAGTTCGTCTTGTAGGTAAGACCCTTAACAATTTCAAAAGAAGGCATAATATTCGCCAAAATCCTGTTGCTATTGGCCTCATCCAAATAGATACGGTTACGTTCCAAAGGATTCAACCTTTCAATAAAGAAAGTGGGTTCCCCATTGGTAAGCGGTGGCAACGTGGGATTCAACTGCAACATATCCACTATATTCCCTTGGGTGTCCGGTCTTTCGTTCAAGGTACGGGAGGCCGTTAAATTGAAGTCTACGTTAAACTTTCCGTCCAAGGCCTTTTGGGTTAGGTTTACCCTACCTGAGTAACGTTTAAGGGAACTGTTATTAAGCGTACCCTGCTGATCATCCAAACCTGTAGAGACGAAATAGGAAAACTTATCTGCCGTGCCACCGCTCATGGAAAGGTTTATATTCTTGGAAATGCCCGTACGTGTAAGTTCATCTTGCCAGTCAGTATTGGCACCTCCATCAAATAACGTGCCCCCTACCGCGGGTACTTGATTCCTAAATTCACTGGCGGAAAACACGTCCATGGGATTGGCAATGGTTGCAAAGGCTGTAGAAACGTTCAGGTTCATTTCCGTTTTTCCAGCCTTTCCCTTTTTGGTTGTAATCACTATTACCCCATTGGCCGCCCTGGCCCCATAAATAGCCGTGGCCGATGCATCCTTTAGTACATCGATGGACTCAATGTCTTGAGGATTTATAAAGTTGAGGGGATTATTGGCCACACCTGTATCCGAATTGTTGATGACAAAACCATCTATCACGAACAGTGGTGTTGTGCCCGATCTCAAACTTCCAACACCCCTAATAATAATATTTTGATTGGCTCCGGGCTCCCCACTAACATTGGTCACATTTACACCGGCCAATTTACCTTGAAGCAATTGGCCCGGATTTGCGACAACCCCTTGATTAAAGTTTTCGCTCTTAACGGAAGCAATGGATCCGGTAATATCAGATTTCTTTTGAACTCCATAACCAACGACCACTACGTCCTCTAGTTGGGTGGCATCCTCTACCAACTGAACAGATATATTAGTTTGTCCGTTCAAGGATATCTCAGTGGATCTATACCCAATATAGGAAATTTCCAATACTGCATCCAAGTCCTCGACCGTAATGGTAAAGTTACCATCAAAATCTGTCGTAGTGCCATTGGAAGTGCCCATTTCCACGACATTAGCACCTGGAAGAGGTATGTTTTGCTCATCAGTTACTTTACCTGTAACTGAACGCTGCGACCACGAAATCATGGTAACACCCAGCATCATCATTAATAAAAAATATTTCATTTTCATCATATTTGGCTATTTAGGTTTATGAATTTGACAACCAAATAACAATAAAAATGCATTGTCCGGAAAATTTTGAATACAAAATTGAATGCAAAGGTTTGCATTGCTTTACCTGCACGTAAGACTTTAATAACCTTCTTTTTACCCATTTGTTAAAACCTTTTCCGGACAGCAATTAATTTACTTTTATTGCAGTCCCTGTTCCAGTTTTTAATCAAGTTTATTCAATTTTAATTGGCACTTGGTTTAGAAAATACAAGGGAAATTTATCAAAAGTTTGAGGGGTTTAAACAAAGGCCTTGGAATGCAAACCTTTGCATTTTACAAGAATGAAAAATCCAACGGGCTAATCCTATATTTGTAGGTAGCGCAACGCATTTTGCATTCCTAAATTTGGATGCATAAATTTCTTAACGCGACTAAATCGGTCAATAACCATGAAAAACATTATTCTTTTATTAGTTTTCTTTTTTTCCGTTCATAACATACTTGCACAATCCTTTAAAATACACTCGCACAATGATTATGCGCAACCTGTTCCGTTCTGGGATGCCTATGCCAACCAGCTTAATTCGATAGAGGTCGATGTTTTTTTAAAAGACGATACCTTATATGTAACCCATGATGAAAAAGACATTGTTCCAGGTCGCACCCTTCAAAATCTTTACCTAAACCCATTAATGCAGGCAATGGCCCTTAATTTTGGGGAACAGAAAAAACTCCAACTCCTCATCGATATAAAATCAGAATATAAAAATACCCTACGGCAACTGGTGTTGGTCTTAGAGCAATATCCCATGATTACTGACCTCGATAAAATTGCCATTGTCATATCGGGCAATAGACCCCCAATTAAAGAATATACGACCTATCCTAAGTATATCCAGTTTGATTACCAAAGTCTAGAAGATATAGAAAGCAAAAAAATATGGGACAAAATTGCACTGATCAGTCTCAGTTTTAAAAATTTCTCCAATTGGAATGGCAAAGGACGTCTGACAAAGGATGATTTAGAAAAAATCAAGGAAGTAGTGCAAAAGGCACATTCATACAATAAGCCTTTCCGATTCTGGGCCACGCCAGATTCCAAAACCGCCTGGAAGGCATTTGTAGATCTTGGAGTGGATTTTATAAATACCGATATGCCCAAGGAATCCTCCTTATATTTAAAAACCTTGGAGCATCGGAATTATTATAATGAAACAGTTTCCGAAGTTTATAATCCCACCTTCAAATCTGACAAGAAAAAATCACGCGTAAACAACATTATCCTTATGATCGGAGATGGTAACGGTCTTGCACAAATATCGGCCGCGACACTGGCCAACGGAGGAAGTCTTACCCTTACACAACTTAAAAGTATTGGTCTTTTAAAAACGCAATCGGCAGATGATTTTACCACGGATTCCGCCGCCGGGGCCACTGCCCTGGCTACTGGTACAAAAACCAACAATAGAGCCATTGGGGTAGGCCCCCAAGATGAGAAATTAACTTCGATTGGCGAAATTCTTCATGAAAATGGCCGTATTACGGGATTTATTACTACGGACCATATTACAGGAGCGACACCTGCCTCTTTTTATGCACACCGAAAAGATCGTTCCGATGTAGATGGAATTGTTTCTGATTTATTGCAAAGCAAGCTATCACTTGTCATTGGTGGGGGTAGTCCAATCATTGAAAAAGAAATCTCAAAATTGGGCTTTCAAATTATGGGCAATACAGGTGCCATTGCAGAAAGCGACGATGAAAGGGTAGCTCATTTTTTTTCCTACGGAGATGTAAAGAGCATCCGAGAAGGGAGGGGAAACAATCTGGCGAAGTCCACAAAAGACGCCCTCACATTTTTAAGTGCCAAAAACACCCCATTTCTACTCATGGTAGAAGCTGCAAAAATAGATTCCTATGGTCATCTAAATGACGTGGGGGGAATTATTACTGAAGGCATAGATTTTGACAGGGCCATCACAGAGGCCATAAAATTCGCAGACAGCAATGAGGATACCTTGGTAATTATTACCGCCGATCATGAGACTTCGGGATTTAGCATTCCACAAGGAAATATGATGGAAAGATCAATAGAAGGAGATTTTACAACGGATGACCATACAGGCATAATGGTCCCCATTTTTGCTTATGGTCCACGTTCAGACGAATTCCAAGGGGTTTATCAAAATACCGAGGTATTTGGAAAGTTATTAGAGGCCATGGAGCTAAAAAAACGAGAGTGATACCACCTAGCAAACCAATTGGAACCATTTATAACAATACCTAAACCATATGAAATATAAGTGTATCATTTTTGATTGTGATGGGGTACTGGTCGATAGCGAATTGATTTCCGCGAAAGTTTTGGTGACCATGGCCAAAGAGATGGGTTTATCCATGGATGTAGCTTTCGTGCTCAAAAATTTTATGGGAAAATCCTTTTACGACATCATGGATTACCTAGAAAAAAAGCTCAACAGCACGCTACCGGTAACATTTGAATCAGAATTCAGGTCCATGACCTTCAAGGCCTTTCAATCTGATCTTAAACCGATAGAGGGCATACCTAACCTGTTGAAGCAATTAAGGGTTCCATTTTGTGTAGCTTCCAGTGGGCCTTTGGAGAAGATACGTCATAATTTGACTACTACCGGCCTTATTGATAAATTTCAGGACAGAATGTTCAGCTGTTACGAAATACAAAGCTGGAAACCAAGTCCGGATATTTATTTACATGCAGCAAGTTGCATGGGATTCAATCCTAAAGACTGTGCAGTGATAGAAGATAGCGATAGCGGCATACAGGCGGCCATTTCTGGTGGATTTGATGTTTTTATATACGATTCAAATCAAAACCCAGGGTACCGTCAATTAAAAAACGGGGTAATCTTTAACCATATGAACGAACTATTATCTCTATTATCATAAAGGTTCTCCCCCATTTTTTATGGCAAGTAATAGATAGTACTTCTCTTAATGGTTTTTCCGTTTAGAAAACCTATAAAACACCCAACATCCCCCAAAATCATGTATTTCGAACAAAAACGGGTCATTTAAACCGCTTTATTACATACGCCCTTTGAGATATTATAAAGTAGGGATTCTTTTCTTCCATCCAGAAGTAGTATTCAACGTAACTTGCATCAGGAATTCCATGAGAACCTAGTAGGAAACTATCTGAAACTAGAACAAATTTCTCTTAGTATGTCAAAGTATTGTAACCAAGCGCCTGCAATTGGAGCATCCGCACGGAGGCGGTTGGAGTAATGTCCAAACCGTCAAAAAGGGATTCTGCTTTCACACCCAGTTTTTCCATGGCAACACTACAGACACTGACCTTCACCTTTCCCTTATACTTTTCAAAAAAGGTCTCCAACTCCGACCCTTTGGTCAGTTCCTTGACCACCATGCCTTTTACCACAATCTCATAGGCCTCAATTTCTAATCCGTTTTCAATCAAAAGGTCATACATGCCCAGGACCCCTTTGAAGTGCCTTTCCGTTGTAAGTATAAAACCGTATTTGGGAGTTGTTTGTAAGTCTTCAATAGTTCCCTTATCCAGTTTTTTCTGACCATATGCGTCTGGAATAGCAAGGAAAAGAGCTGCAATAAACAAAAAAAGGGTTAATATACGTTTCATGATTGTAGGTTTTTATTTCCTTTTGCACCCTAAAAGTACTAAGAATATAAGTTTAAACTAATGAATATTCTCATATTAAAAATACTTTAGTAGAAAGAAAGCCAAGCTCAAGAGCCTGGCTTTCTACAATATTCCTACATAAATCGATTTCCTAAGTTCGGGTCTATTTTCCATTAAAAAATACCATTACGCCAATCACCACTGCCAAGACCAAAATAGAGATAACGATATCCTTCCAATTGTAACTATTTTTATTTTTTCTTTTCTCCTCTTCGCTTATGGTTCCAAAGGTCAAGTTCGCCACCTGTTCGGCAGAGGGTGCAGGTGCAAATAGGCTGACTACCACTGCAAAAAGTACGCATGCCAAAAAGAACCAGGCTCCAAATGTCAGAAAGTTCATACTTCCCATTTTATACAAAAATCCATCCGGATTCAAATCTTCTTTTATCAATTCCAAAACTATTCGAATGGCAGCAACAATGATACCCATGATCAATGTGGCAAAGGCTCCCAAACCATTAATTCGCTTGTGGAAAATACCCAAAAGGAACACGGCAGTTATTGGTGGGGCGATATAAGATTGTACGCTCTGTAAATATTCATAAAGTACCCCGGAAATATTCGCCATGATAGGTATCCAAATAATACCAATAATAACCACTACCACAGTCGCCAACTGACCTGTTCGCACCAATTTCTTTTCTGGGGTATTGGGCCTTAATTTTTTATAAATGTCCACGGTGAATAATGTGGATACCGAGTTAAATACCGAGGCCAACGAACTCATCAAGGCAGCCAATAGACCGGCAGCTACTAGACCTCGCAAACCGGAAGGCAACACATTACTCATCAATACGGGGAATGCTTCATCCGGGGAGTCCCAATGTAATTCGCCCTTCATTTTTAAAGCCAGGGCAATGACCCCCGGAATAAGGAATAGGAATACGGGCATTAGTTTCATAACGGCCCCAAAAATGGTTCCCCTTCTACCTTCCTTTATATTTTTTGCGGTCAATGCCCTTTGCACGATGTACTGGTCGGTACACCAATACCAAATTCCAACGATGGTACTGGAAATCACCAAAGATGGCCAAGGAAAATCAGGGTCACTAGGTGGTCGCCACATATTCAAATACTCCGGCTTAGCGGTTTCCACCAAACTGCCCCACCCCCCAACTTTTTCAAGACCTAAATAGGTAAGGACCGCAGCACCCAGTACCAAAAGAACGGCCTGTAAGGTTTCCGTATAAACTACGGCTCGCATTCCACCCAAAACAGTGTAGATTCCGGTTAGGATTACCGTGGCGATAGCTCCCGTCCAAAAGTCGATTCCCAATAAAGCAGAAACTACGACCCCACCGGCATAAATAGTAACGGATATTTTAGTCAGTACATAGGCCACAATGGAGAAGATAGACAATACCCAGCGAGAGCGGGCATCGAACCGTTTTTCCAAAAACTCGGGCATGGTAAACACACCGCTACGGGCATAAAAAGGTAAAAATACCCATCCCAAAATCAATACGATCCAGGCGTGGATTTCATATATCAACATGGGGAGCTTATCGCTGGCCCCAGCCCCTGCAAGACCCACCACGTGTTCCGAACCAATGTTGGAAGCAAAAATAGAGGCACCCACTACGAACCAGCCGATATTTCGGCCGGCCAAAAAATAATCCTCCGTATTGTCCTCCTTTTTTCTAATGACCCATACGGCGATTCCGAGGAGAATCAGAAAGTAGAATACAATAGCTACCCAGTCAAAAGTATCAAGTGTTTGCATAATCTGTTGGTTTAATATTGGCCGTTATTTGGTCGTTAATTTAAATGTTGTTTTGGTAACATATTTTTCCCCGGGGTTCAACACCACTGAAGGAAATTCCTCTTGATTTGGAGAATCTGGGTAATGTTGGGTCTCCAAACAAAGTCCGCTTCGCTTTGCATATGTTCCATTATTTGGAGCTGGAAGTGTGCCGTCCAAGAAATTTCCGGTATAGAATTGAATGCCCGGCTCATCCGTGGAGACCTCCAAAAACCTTCCGGTTGCAGGGTGATAGGCACTGGCCACTTTTCTAAAACCTGCCTGTTGATCATTCAATACCCAGCAATGGTCATATCCGCCTCCCAATTTCAACTGTTCGTTCTCTTCGGAAATATCACTGCCTACCGTCTTGGGCTCCCTAAAATCAAAAGGGGTACCTTCAACGGATCTCAACTCTCCGGTAGGGATCAGACCACTATCAACGGGTAAATATGCATCCGCGTCAATTTCAACTACATGGTCCAATATAGTGTTGGAAAAATCTCCCGATAAATTAAAATAGGCGTGCTGGGTAAGGTTCACAATGGTAGCTTTGTCCGTCGTAGCCTCATATAGCACATCCAAAGAATTGTCGTTATTCAAGGTATAAGTTACCGTAGTACTTAAGTTACCAGGGAAACCCTCTTCCATGTCCCTACTTAAATATGTCAAAATCAACGAAGCAGTATTATCGCCTTCCTGGGCCTTTGCATCCCAAACCTGCTTGTCAAAACCTTTAATACCGCCATGCAAGCTATTTTCGCCATTGTTTTGTGCCAAAGTATATGCTTCTTCTCCAATGCTGAACTTTCCTTTGGCTATACGGTTGCCATATCGTCCTATCAACGACCCAAAATAGGGATTGTCCTTTTCATATTGGGCCAAATTATCAAAGCCTAGGACTACATTTTGCATGTTTCCTTCCTTGTCCGGGGTTTTCAAAGAGGTGATTCTCCCTCCATACGTGATAATATCAACTTCAATACCACCATCATTTTTTAAGGAAAATTGGCTTACCTTTTTTCCATCTTGGGTCGTTCCGTAATCACTTTCCGTAATACTTAGTTTTGACGTGTTCTCTTTTGGAGTTTCTTCTTTCATTTCTTTATCCTTTTTATCCTTACAACTTACATGGACTACAAATAAAAATAGCAATGTACATGCATAATAAATGATGGTTGATTTTTTCATGGTTAAAGTCGTTTACAAGTTATTTTTAAACAATTGAAAATAGGCCTCGTTGGCATTCAACTGATTTTTTAAATCCCTAATGTTGGTGTTCTTATCGATAACAACCAATTCAATACCCGCCATTTCAGCAAAATCCTCCATAAATTCGGTGGTCAATGCCTGCGTATAGATGGTATGGTGGGCACCTCCTGCCAGAATCCAAGCGGTAGCGGCCACCTCCAAATTAGGATGTGGGTCCCATAATACCCTGGCCACCGGTAATTTAGGTAATTTACCCTCAGGTTCCACGGCCTCCACCTCATTCACGATCAACCTGAATCGATTCCCCAAATCTACCAGGGAAACGTTGATTGCCGGTCCGGAGGGCGAATTAAAGACCAGCCGTACCGGATCTTCCTTGCCACCGATTCCCAACGGGTGTATTTCACAGGAAGGTTTACCATCGGCTATTGACGGACATATCTCCAACATGTGGGACCCCATGACGTAGGATTTTTGAGGGGTAAAGTGGTAGGTGTAGTCTTCCATAAAAGAAGTTCCGCCTTCCAGTCCTTCCGCCATGACCTTCATTGCCCTGAGCAGTGCAGATGTTTTCCAATCCCCTTCCGCTCCAAAGCCATAACCATCGGCCATTAATCTTTGTGTGGCTATTCCGGGAAGCTGTTTTAATTCCCCAAGATTTTCAAAAGTATCGGTGAAGGCTTTAAACCCGCCTTCATCCAAAAATTTCCTAAGTCCCAATTCTATCTTTGCCGCTTCCACCAAGGAGCTTCGCTGTTGGCCTCCTTCCTTCAACAAATCACTTAACTCATACGTTTCCTCATAGCTTTTTACCAAGGCATCCACCTCCTTTTGGTCCAAGCTTTTTATGTGGTCTACAACATCAGAGGAGTCATATCCGTTTACGGAAAAGCCAAAACGGAACTGGGCCTCCACCTTATCGCCATCGGTTACAGAAACCTCGCGCATATTATCGCCCAAACGGGCTACCTTCAGATTTTGAAATTCGTTCCATCCAAGGGCGACCCGACTCCAATTCCCTATTTTTTCCTGAACCCTTTCGGTTTCCCAATGTCCAACCACAATCTTTCTATTTTTACGCATACGGGTCATCATATGACCGAATTCACGATCGCCGTGAGCCGATTGGTTCAGGTTCATAAAATCCATATCTATGGATTCCCAAGGTATTTCTGCGTTGAACTGGGTATGCAAATGACAAAGGGGCTTGTTCAAAAAACTCAGTCCCTTGATCCACATCTTTGCCGGGGAAAAAGTATGCATCCAAGTAATTATTCCAATACAAGATTGATTGGAACTGGCTTCCAAGCAAATATCCGTTATTTCCTGGGGGGTCTTTACCGTGGGTTTGTATACAATTTTCAATGGGATACATGCCGATCTATTCAATCCCTTAACAATTTCCTGCGAATTTTTTACGACTTGATCCAGTGTTTCAGGTCCATATAAATGTTGGCTTCCCGTTACAAACCAAATTTCCTTCTCTGCCATATATTCAATTATAAATCTGTTGTTAGTTATTATTGTCCGTAGTACGCATTTTTTCCATGCTTACGTTCGTAATGTTTTTTAATTAGGGAATCCTTTAGTCTGGGGGCTTCAGGATTTATTTGTAAGGTTAGATAGGCCATTTGGGCCACCGTTTCCAAAACCTTACTGTTATACACGGCCTTGGCCGCGGTCTTGCCCCATGCAAAAGGGCCATGGTTTCCCAACAGAACCATTTCCACTACTTCAGGGGATAGGTTTCGATCCTTGAAACAGTCCAATATTTGGATGCCGGTATTGTGTTCGTAGTTGCCTTCGATAAGGTCATCACGCATTGGTTCCGCACAGGGAATATCCTTTGTTAAGTGATCCGCATGCGTCGTCCCGAAAATAGGTATGTCTTTTTGGGCCTGTGCCCAGGCTACCGAGTATGTCGCATGCGTGTGCGCTATACCTCCAATATGTTCCCAGTGCTTATATAAATAGGCATGGGTCTTGGTATCCGAGGAAGGCCGCATTGACCCTTCGATTATTGTATTGTCATAATCCAAGATTACGATATCCTCAGGTTTCAATTTCTCATACGGCACTCCGCTGGGTTTAATTGCAAAAGCTCCATTATCCCTATCCACAGCGCTCACGTTGCCAAAGGTATAAATGACCAGACCCAGGTTGTTCAGTGCTATATTCGCTTCAAAACATTCCTGCTTAAGTGCTTCGTATTTTGAACTCATATTTATTTTGATTTTATGGATGTTTCGATGAAATTTCCCAACGCTTCGTAGGATGCCATCCATTGTTTGTATGTTTCAACCGAAGCCTGTTGGGGATGATATTCCGCTTCAAAATCGCTTCCCATATAAGTACTGGCCTCAACAACATTGACATAAATTCCCGATGCTACGGCGGCATAAATTGCAGCACCCAGAGCCGGTGCCTGATCAGAGGCCGCGACCTTTATGGGCATGTTCATGACATTTGCCAAGGTTTGCATGATGAATGGTGATTTTCTGGCCACCCCACCTATTCCTATTACCGACTTAATCTGTACGCCCTCTTCCTGAAAACGGTCGGCAATTTTCTTGGAACCAAAGCAGATGGCATTCACCAAAGCTTTAAAAATGTGAGGAGCCTTACTCCCCAAGGAAAGATTGGAAATGGCACTTTTCAAATTTTGGTCGGCATCGGGAGTACGACGCCCATTAATCCAATCCAAAGCTATTGGTATACTTTCCGATAAAGGTATAGCCTCCGCCGCATCGGATAATTTTTTAATAAAATCGCTTTCTATTTCTTTCTTTAAATCGGTTTTCTGCTCTTCCGATAAAATGTCCGAAGTCAAAACCAAATTGTCTATGGGCCATGAGAGCACATCCTTAAACCAGGCCAGCAGATCTCCAAAAGCGGACTGTCCGGCTTCCAACCCCACAAAACCGGGTATGACCGAACCATCAACCTGTCCACAAATTCCTTTAATGGTATTTCCTCCTATTTCTTTGTCCGTTGCTACCATGATATCACAAGTAGAAGTACCCATAACGCGAACCAAAGCGTGTTCGTCAATTTTGGCTCCTACAGCACCGGAATGTGCATCAAAAGTGCCTACGGCCACCACGGTATCCGTGGTGAGTCCCAAGCGATTTGCCCATTCTTGACTTAAAGTGCCGGCTACCTCATCGGAGGTATAAGTCTTTTCATAAAGACGGTCCCTTAAATCCGACAAATATGGATGGATTTTGCCCAAAAATTCCTTCGGGGGCAATCCACCCCAGCTTTCATGCCACATGGCCTTATGACCAGCAGCGCACCTACTTCGTTTAAAGGTTTCCAAATTTTGGTCTTCAATCAACAAAAAGGTCATAAGATCACAATGTTCCATCCAAGTGTAAGCATTCTCCATAACGGCCTTATCATCTTTGACCACATGGGCAATTTTGGCCCAAAACCATTCGGAAGAATAGATACCGCCCACGTATTTGGTAAAATTCTCACCGCCCCAGGAAACCCCCAATTCATTTATGAGTTCCGCTTCTTTTATGGCCGTATGGTCCTTCCAAAGTACCATCATGGCATTTGGGTTCTCAAAAAATCCCTCTACCAATGCCAACGGCGTGCCCTTCTGTGTTACCGGCACCGGGGATGAGCCCGTGGTATCGATACAGATTCCCTTTACATCTACCGGATTCACCTTACTCCTATCCATAACGGTCTTTACCGTATGTTCCAGACCTTCGATGTGATCCAAAGGGTGCTGCCTAAACTGATTCATGGACGGATTGCAATATTTTTGCTCTTTCCATCTTGGATACCAAAATACCTCCGAGGCAAGCTCTTCCCCATTTTGGGTATTGATGAGTACGGCCCGAACCGAATCCGAACCATAATCCAACCCTATAACATATGACGTCTCCAAATCTTATTTACTTTGTTTTTAGTTCTCTTCGGGCAACCAAACCTTCATTTTACCCACGCCTCTGTTGGACCATGCATAGTAAGGAATGGCCTTAAAGCTTTTTGTACTTATGGTATTCACACCCTCTAAAACATCCTTTTCCATGGTTACAGAAAAATCCTCACTACTGGAAACGGAAATAGTATCAAAACCATTTTTGTTATCAGCCTCTTCAATAGCATAGACCAAGGGACCGTATTCCAAAGCTACCTTACCCCTATTATCGGCTACACTATCAGAGGTTTCTGCCAGACGTACTTCCATGGGAAATTGCACTTCAATGTTTTTGCCTACAATCTCAGAACCCTCAAGGTCAAGATATCCATTGTTTATTTGCACATTCTTATTTTCACCATCTATTTTTAAGATGATAGGCTGTGATAGTTCATTTCTATATTGATAGAGATTGCTAGGCAATACCTGATTGCGTGCCCAACCGGGCACCCTTAGTTTCAGTCTAAAATCTGAATTCCCATTACCCTTAAGATTGATGCTCACCTTGCCGTTCCATGGATAATTTGTTTCTTGGATAATTTGAACCGAATTGCCAGGCAGGTCAACGGTAGCTTCATTGGAGGCATACAAATTCACATAGATATCTTGATCGGTCTTTGAATAGATAAAACCTGGAATGGCCGGAATAATCCGTACGACATTTGTTGGACAACAAGAACAATCGAACCACGGTTTTCTGGTAGCGGCCCCTTGGTTAAATTCATATTTTCCATCCGATTCCAAAGCATTTGGATAAAAGAAATGTGTACCATCCAAAGCTATTCCTGAAATGAGACCGTTATACAAGGTTCGCTCTATGACATCAAAATACTTGACATCACCTGTCATGTTATGCAATCTATGGTTCCAATACACATCGCCAATGGAAGCACAGGTTTCATTATAGGCCGTTAAATTTGGAAGTTCATAATTCTCGCCAAAAGATTCTTGGTCGTGCCTGGCACCGATTCCCCCCATGATGTACATTTTCTTACTGACCATATTGTCCCATAACTTATCCACAGCGCACAGATAGGCCGAGTCGTTCTTGATTGCGGCAATATCCGTCATGGCGGCGTACATATATACGGCCCTAACCGCATGCCCTACGACCTCGTCCTGCTTTACCACGGGAACGTGGTCCTGCGAATAGGTACCGAAAAGTTCATGATTATCAGGGTTTCCCCGATTATCCAAGAAATACTTGGCTAAATCAAGGTAGTCTTCTTTCCCGGTAACCTCGTACAATTTTATGAGTCCGGTTTCTATGATCTGATGCCCTGGCACAGCAGCTATCTTTCCTTTATCTTCACCAAAGGTAGCCACCATTAAATCGGCATTTTTAATAGCGATATCCAAGAAATTCCGTTTTCCGGTAGCTTTATAATGAACCACGGCAGCCTCATACATATGGCCGGCATTGTAAAGCTCATGGCTTGTTGCAAGCGATTCCCATCTTTTACCTTCTTTGACCTCTACCCACGTAGCGGGCGGTTTAGATAGGTCTATGGTACGCCATGTGGTTAAATACCCATCTGGTTCCTGCCCAATCTTTATAATGCCCACCAAGGAATCCAACAAAGTCTCCAATTTTGGATTGGGAGAACTAATCAAGGAATTGGAAGCTCCCTCTATAATTTTATACACGTCGGAATCATCAAAAGGCATCACCCCGCGTACCGAACCTTCCATCCTACCACCGGCGATCAAAAAATTATCGAACCTACCTTCTTCCTCACATTTTTCAACGGCATACTCAATGGTCTTTTCCTGAACTTTTTGAATCCATGGAAGCCAAAATTCATCGGTCAATCGAACATGTTGAATGTTCACGGGCGTTATGGCATATCCGGACACCTCTTCTTTCTCGTCAGAAGTGACCTCCTCCTTAGTTTCATTTTGACAGGAAATCATTAAAAGACAATAAATAAGACTGCCAAAAATATACTTCCTCTTTTTCATGCTTTTGGATTATTTGCTTCCTTCCAATACGATAACGGAAAAGGGAGGCAATTCTACTTCCAAAACCCCTTTCTTAAAGGTAAAACCCTTATACTCCTTGGGTTCAATTTTATTGGGATTATCAAAAGTATTATGGTCCTGTAATTTATCGGACATCAATATTTCCCCGGTGATTTTCTTAATTCCCAGGGCGTTCAAATCTATGGTTACCGTGTTCTTCTTGTGGGCATCTATGTTTACGATGGATACATGCATTTTTCCTGCATCATCTATGGAAGCCGATGCATTGATTGCGGGTAGACTTTCTCCCTCATAGGTATAGTCTGGAGATTCAAAGGAAAGTGGAATCAATTTGGCATCCTGATGCACCTTGTACATGTTCATCACATGATATGTAGGAGTCAGAATCATTTTCTCCTTATCGGTCAAAATTACGGCTTGTAACACATTTACGGTCTGAGCTAGATTGGCCATTTTTACCCGATCTGCATGATTATTGAAAATATTGAGGTTCATCCCGGCGATCATAGCATCCCGCATCGTGTTCTGCTGATACAGGAATCCTGGGTTCGTACCTTCGGCAACCTCGTACCATCCGCCCCATTCGTCCACGATAAGATCTACCTTCTTTTCCTTATCATATTTGTCCATTATTGTGGTGTGGTTCACGATCAATTCTTCCATCAGCCAAGATTCCTTCATGGTCTTGAAATATAGGTCCTCCGTGAAATCCACATCAGAACCCTTGGCACTCCAATCAATAACGGAATAGTGGTGCAGGGCAACTCCTTGTAGCATGTTCTTGGGTATATTCTTCATAAGTACTTCCGTCCAGTTATAATCGTCATTGCTGGCACCCGAAGCAATTTTGTAAAGTCCTCCCTCAACATCGGCATCGGACATGAATGTGACATATTTATTATAGATATCCGCATAATATTCCGGACTCATATTTCCACCGCAACCCCAGGCTTCATTACCAATTCCCCAATATTTGACGGTCCATGGCTCATCCCTACCATTCTCCCTTCGTAAATCGGACATGGGGCTTTTGCCTTTAAAGTTTGTGTACTGTACCCAATCCGCCAATTCCTGGACCGTTCCACTGCCCACGTTTCCGGAGAGATAAGGCTCTGTTTCGAGCACCTTGCAAAGATTCAAAAAGTTATGGGTTCCAAAACTATTGTCCTCAGTAACTCCTCCCCACCAAGTATTTACGATAGTTGGTCTATTCTCCTGCGGTCCTATACCGTCCTTCCAATGATAGGTATCGGCAAAGCAACCACCGGGCCAACGTAAGTTGGGTATCTGCAGTTCTTTGAGTGCATCGATAATATCGTTTCTTACTCCTTCCGTATTGGGTATCATACTGTTATCGCCAACATAGAATCCTTCGTAAATACATCTTCCCAAGTGTTCGGCAAAATGTCCGTAAATATGCTTGCTTATGGTTGGGGCGTCTTCAATATTTCCAATTTGTATGGTACTTTTTGAAGATTGGGCCAATGATATACCTAAACTAGAAAAAAGCATTAGGGCAGTTAAACTATAGTTCTTAAGTGTTTTCATATCCTATTTTTATTTGTTTTTCGTTTACTCCTGTATTTTAATTGTTACACCTTAAAGCAACTGGACCAACTTTACATTCATAATTTCGATCCTTTCAGCTTCAATAAAATCCGCTATCCCTCCTAAAAAGCATTTGGGACACTGTACATATGGATTCCCTTTTTTACCGACCCAGCCCTCCATCAGCATTCGTAATTGCATCAGAGTATACCCTTCGTATCGATTTATAAAAGTGTATTTTTAACACGTGTAAATAAACAGCAGATATTTCAATTTTCCAAGTTGATTTAAGCAATAAACGCAATTAGAAGTCGAATTTTTTATTAATATGGATTTTACAACAGAAAATTTATATGAAAATAGTCTGATTTTAACTAAATTCCGCTCTTAAATTTACCAACAATCCCACAGCATTGCATACTACCGACCAAAAAGAAATTCTATCACTTGCATATTACGATCATGAAGACAAAGTCTTACTTGCCGTGGACTGCATCATTTTTGGATTTGACCAAGAAGAACTAAAAATACTCTTGGTAAAAAGAGGTTTTGAACCCGAAAAGGGAAAATGGTCCCTTATAGGCGGGTTTCTAAAAAAAGAGGAAGATTTGGACATTGCAGCCATTAGGGTTCTGCACCATTTAACGGGCCTGCATGACATATATATGGAGCAATTGTATACATACAGCAAAGTAGATAGAGATCCTGCCTACCGAACCTTATCTGTTGCCTACTATGCCTTAATTGACATTGGAAAACATGATAAAGAACTTATTAAAAAAAATTCTGCCCAATGGTTTTCCTTGAAAGATGCCCCAAATCTAATATTCGACCACAACGCTATGGTAGAAAGGGCCATGGCCAGATTGCGAAGAAGGGCCTTGAGCAAGCCTATAGGTTTTGAACTCCTACCAGAGAAATTTACCATGCGCCAACTTCAAAAACTCTATGAGGCGATCATGGGAAAAAAATTGGACAAACGAAATTTCATAAGCAAATTCAACTCCTTCGATATACTTATCAAGTTGGACGAGAAGGATATGAGTTCCTCAAAAAAAGGGGCCTTTCTATACAAATTCAATGAAGAAAAATACAATCGCAAAGTGGAAGAAGGCTTTAGTTTCAAGATTTGAACTTGACCCTAAAACACATATTTTAGTTAAATTCATCATAAATACAACAATCTAATTGTATCATAATTACTTACTATTGCCAAAGAATTGCTTAATTTGATTATTATGCTAACTTTGAAAAAAAACGTACATGGATTTACTTGAAAAAGCTCAGGAATTTGAAAACAGAAAAATGAGCAATATGTCCACCAGCGACAGGGTGGAGGCGTCCAGGGAGGCTAAGACCTTAATATTAAGTATCAACGAAGTTTATAAGGAAACCAAAGATCCCAATCTTATGGAGGTCATGAAAAGGTTGACAGAGAAAAAGAAGAAAATAGAGAAACGTTTAAACGGTGTCCCACTTGTTTAAACATTTCTTTGACATTTCATATTAAAACCCCAATAATTGGGGTTTTTTATTGACTTAATTTGTAGATAATCAACGAATTATCCAATAATAAGATACTTTAATCAAAAATCTTATTTTTAATGGAATCTTATATTCTTCTTTGCATGCCAATTTAATAAACCGATGAAAAATAATCACCTGCCTTTTAAAAAGGGTTCCAACAGATTTAATAATACAGTGGATCTAACAATCAAATATCTTTTACCAATTTTAATGATTGTCTGCTTTCTTATGGGTATTGTCATTCTATTTAAAAAGGTACTATAGCATAACCAAGAAAAAATTCCTAGGCAAGCTACACTATTTCTGCACTGAGTCCGGCATTTAGAAGTCCAGAACATTGTGGTTCCAAATCACAATATTCCCCGGTCTTGACGGTACATTTTCCTTTATAATGAACAATTAGTGAACACTGTTCGGCTTGTTCCGGAGTATGGTCACATACCGCAATCAGCGTTTCAATTACATGGTCAAACGTGTTTACATCATCGTTGAATAGAACGATTTCATTTTGCTTGACCGTCTCTTCCTCTAAAAGGAGCTCTTCGGAAATTTTTTCTTTAGTGCCCATTGTATTCGATTTAACTACAGTCTAAAATACATATTTTGCTGCAACCCAATTGTTCTTTTCCAGTTTTTTTTCAAACCGAAGACCAACTTCCAAGCACTTTTTGGTAATCAACGGCAAATCCTCCAGATAAAATCCACTTACCAAAAGTACACCATCCTCTATCAAACTGTCGGCATATTTTGGGATATCTTCCAAGAGAATATTTCTATTGATATTCGCTATGATGACATCATAGGAACGTTCACCCAAAAGCCCTGCATCCCCTTCCAATACATCAATATTTTCGATTCCATTGCGCTCCACGTTTTCAAGGGAATTCAAGTAGCACCAATTATCTATATCAATGGCATCCAACTGTTTCGCCCCGCGTTTGGATGCCAAGATTGCCAATACGCCTGTACCACATCCCATATCCAAAACAGTCTTGTTCTTTAGGTCCAACTGTAGAATGTGCTGCAACATCATGTGGGTGGTTTCATGATGACCGGTTCCAAAACTCATTTTAGGTTCAATGATAATGTCGTAATCCACACTTAGAGGTTCATGGAAAGGGGCTCTTACCATGCACCTGTCATCTACCATTATAGGTTGGAAATTCCGCTCCCAAGTGGCATTCCAATTTTCCTGGGCGATTTCCTTGAATGTATAGGAAATATCAAAACCCTGATTTTCCAAAATATACAATCCATCCAGCATATTTACATGCCAATCATCCTTTTGGATATATGCCAGGATACCGGTTTCCTCCTCCACAAAACTTTCAAAACCTACTTCCCCCAATTCGGCAATGAGTATATCGGAAGCGGGCTGCAAAGGTTCCACCAAGAATTTATATTCCATATATATCATTGTGTTCATATCCTAGCATTTAAAAAGGGTATCCTAGATACCCCTTTACTTATTAAATTATTTTGAAGTATTTCTAAATGACCTTTATGATGGCCACAAAATCATCTGAAACTAAGGAAGCACCACCTATAAGGCCACCGTCCACATCAGGTTTTGAAAAAATTTCCTCAGCATTGCCCGGCTTTACACTACCACCATACAATATGGAAACATTGTTTGCAACGGAACTGTCAAAGGCTTCGGCGATTACTTTTCTAATGAAGGCATGCATTTCCTGTGCTTGTTCCGGAGATGCAGTTTCCCCTGTTCCAATGGCCCAAACGGGCTCGTAGGCCAAAATGATTTTACTCCAGTCGGTTTTATCCAAAGAGAAAAGTGCATTTTTCAGTTGGCTTTCCACGACTTTAAAATGATTGCCGGACTTTCGGTCTTGCAATTCCTCACCAAAACAAAACATGACCCTAATGCCTTTTTGCAAAGCCGTTTTCACCTTTTTGGCCAATATCTCATCGGTTTCACCAAAGTAGGCCCTTCTTTCAGAATGCCCTATGATACAGGTGTCCACACCAATGTTCAGAAGCATGTCCGCTGAAATCTCACCTGTGTAGGCACCGCTTTCGGCAAAATGCATGTTCTGTGCAATCACTTCTATTCGAGAAGTTTCAAGGTTATGTACGGCAGCCGCAAGGTTTACAAAAGTAGGCGCCACCATGACCTCTGCTGTTGTATCCGGAAGTTTAGCGGCCAATTCCACCAATAATGCTTCAGTTTCTTCCAAGTTCTTGTTCATTTTCCAATTTCCGGCTACTATCTTACTTCTCATTGCTTTATAGTTTATTCTTGTTTAAATTATTTCTTCTCCGATTATCATTCAAATGTAAGGACATCCAAATCGTTGTAATGAACTTTTTGTGTTATGGTACCCTTTTCCAAGACCAATATCCCCGGATTTGACCTAACAATGGTTTTCAAAGTCGTTTGATCTGTAAAGTAGAATTCAAACCCAAGATCATATTTTTCGACCAAAACCTCTGTTTGTTCCGGACCGGAGGCCGACATACCTATAACCTTATAACCCTTTTCCTTGGCGGTCTCCGTTACTTTTTTAACATCTGAAAAGACTTCTAGATTTGCCTTTCTTAAGTCATAGGCAATGACCATGACCAACTTGGTCTCCTGCAACAAACTACCTGCAAAATCCTCCCCTTCCTGTTCAATGGTAAAATCATGTACCGGAGGCTCATACCCTTTTTGAATTTCCTCCGTTTCCACACCTATAAACTCTCCTTCCACCGTAGGATAATCGCCATTGGTGACAATGACCTGTTCTTCCCCATCTACCTTAAATTTCCAAGCGTATTCGTATATGGGTTTGGGCGCATTTTCCGGAATACTCATACCTTCCTCTATATTTTTTCCTATTTCATAGGGCCTAAAATCGATTACTGGTAAATGATTTAACACATAATAGGCATACACAATACTGGCCACAAGGGAAAAAACAACCAATATTTTATTGATGAATGGCCTAAATAGTGGCGTGATGTACTCTTTACCATAAAATAATAGGAGTATCAATACCAGTAGTAGGACATCCTTGGAAAAGGACTCCCATGGCGTCAACTTGATGGCGTCACCAAAACAACCACAATCCGTAACCTTGTTGAAGTATGCCGAATAGAAAGTCAAAAATGTAAAGAATACAATCATCAACAAAAGGCTCCATAAGGTAAATTTTCGCTGTATGCCAAGTATGAGCAGTACTCCCAAAAGCACTTCAAAAATGACCACTATCAATGAAATGGTAAGTGCATGGGGCTCAAAAACCGGCATGTTAAGAACACTTGGGCTAAAATATTCCTCTAGTTTAAAGGAAAAACCAACGGGGTCGTTCAGTTTGATGAATCCACTTATAATAAAAAGTACCCCTACGAATATGCGAACAAAGCCAATTAAATACTTCATAACCCTACCTATTTTCAGTCAAACCTAAATGAATTAATGCGAAAACCGCATAGTTGATCATATCTTGATAATTGGCATCGATACCTTCGCTTACCAACGTTTTTCCTTTGTTGTTCTCTATGGACTTCACCCTTAGCAATTTCTGAAGTATTAAATCCGTAAGGGAACTCACGCGCATATCGCGCCAAGCTTCTCCGTAATCGTGATTTTTATTGAGCATTAGTTCCTTGGTGGACTCCGTATGCTTCTTGTAGAGGGCCAAAGCCTTTTCAGGGTCTAGGTCCGGCTGCTCCGCCACGCCCAACTCAAGCTGGATCAAGGCCATTACAGCGTAATTGATGATACCAATAAATTCAGGAATTTCGCCCTCATCCACTTTGCGCACGGCATTTTCCTGTAGTCCACGTATGCGCTGGGCCTTAATAAAAATTTGGTCCGTGAGGGACGGTAAACGTAGTATTCGCCAAGCACATCCATAATCAAGCATTTTTTTTTCGTACAGATTTTGACAAACCTTGATTACATCATTATACTGTGCTTCCGTTTTTTGCATGCGCTTGTTGTAATTTGTGTAAATTTCGCTTAAAAATTTTTAACCATCAAGACTGTTTGTTTAAACTTAAACTTGTACTTAATGAGGAACCAAAGTTATGACGATAAACTGTAAAGGAAAACTCATGGATTTTACCGTTCCCAAGGTAATGGGCATTCTAAACCTTACTCCAGACTCTTTCTACGATGGCGGGAAGTACAAAAATGAAAAGGACATTTTGGAACAGGTAGATAAAATAACCGCATTGGGAGCCACTTTTATCGACCTTGGTGCGCAAAGCACCAGGCCTGGGGCCCATGAGGTTAACACCGATGAGGAGCTCAATCGATTGCTACCCGTTCTCGAACTTGTCCTGCGGAATTTTCCCGAAACATTGATATCCATAGATACTTTTAAAGCAGTGGTTGCCAAGGAAGCCCTTGACCGAGGTGCTGCCATGATCAATGACATTTCAGCCGGACTTTTGGACGAGGCCATGTTGGATATAATTGCAGAATACCACGTTCCTTACATCATGATGCACATGCGAGGAAACCCCAAAACCATGCAGCAACAGACAATATACGACGATTTGCTACAGGATATGATCCATTATTTTTCGGAGCGATTGTCCGTGGCCCGCTCAAAAGGAATTATGGATGTCATAATTGACCCTGGTTTCGGCTTTTCCAAAACCTTGGAACAGAACTATAAACTTTTGAACCATCTGGATTTGCTACATGTTACCGATAGACCCCTATTGGCAGGCGTTAGCCGAAAATCAATGATATACAAATTGTTGGGTACGGATGCGCATAATGCGTTGAACGGAACGACGGCCTTAAATATGTTGGCCCTACAAAAAGGGGCTTCCATATTGCGGGTGCACGACGTTGGGGAAGCCATGGAGTGCGTCAAGATTTACGAGCAATTGAACGCTTAATATTTGGATGTTCTTGTTCATCTATTTTTGTTAATTTTACAGAAACGGCACTTGTTGGATTTTTTAAATTTTATCGATTTTAAGATTACGGATATCCTGGATATCGTATTGGTCGCCGTACTCCTCTATTACATCTATAAATTGGTGCGCGGCTCTGCGGCCATCAATATTTTCATTGGTATCGTTATCGTTTGGGCTTTCTGGAAACTTACGGAGCTTTTGGGAATGCAGATGATCAGCAGCATTGTAGGAGCCTTTATGCAGGTGGGGCTTATTGCATTGATCATTGTATTTCAACAGGAAATACGAAAGTTCCTTCTGATGATAGGTTCCACCAATTTTGCCAATAAGCGCAACTTTATCAGGCATTTCAAATTTTTAAAACAGGAAGGCGATTCCACAAGCATCGATGTTGAGGCCATCGTGAAGGCCTGTGAAAAGATGTCAGCCTCAAGAACCGGCGCCATTTTGGTCATAGAAAGGGGAAATTCACTGGATTTTATCAAAAGTACTGGGGACCGCATGAACATTGAGGTTACCCAGCCTATTATAGAAAGTATATTCTACAAGAACAGTCCGCTACATGATGGAGCTGCCGTTATCGTGGACAATTATATTGTGGCTACCAGGGTAATCCTACCTGTTACCAATGAACGTAGCATTCCATTACGATATGGCCTAAGGCATAGGGCGGCCATTGGCATAACCGAAAAAACGGATGCCCTCTGCTTGGTAGTAAGTGAAGAAACGGGACAAATATCCTATATAAAAAATGGAGAATTCATTTTGTTCGAATCCAATGCCCAATTGATAACCCTTTTAAAGAAAGATTTGGTGTAATGCAATGCAAGAATTGTGATAATACCTTGAGAACGGACTATAGTTATTGTCCAGATTGCGGAGCCAAAGTGATACGGAATAGGCTTACAGTCAAGAATCTTTGGTATGATATCATTGAAAGATATTTTAATCTTGACAATACTTTTCTTAGGACATTTATCAATCTTTTTTCTAAACCCGAAGCAGTAATTGTAGGATATATTGAAGGAATACGTAAAAAGTATCTAAACCCCATTAGTTACTTGGGAATCGCCATTACACTATCAGGTCTTCTTGTATTTTTTATGCGAAAAAACAGTGGGCAGTTCGATATGGATGTTTTAGGAACGGGACAGTAACAAGCTTGGCAAGGAACATTCTGGGACGCAATTCTCGACTACCAAGCCATTTTATTCGTTTTATATATACCGATGATGGCCATTGCCGGATGGCTGAATTTCCAGGGAAAAAAATATAACTTCTCCGAGAGGATAGTCATATTCACGTATACACTAGCACAATATTCCTTGGGTATTTTCATACCATCCCTCATAATTTTGGCCTTAATACCTAGCTTCTACATGAAATTTAGTTTCATAGCAATTCTCTTCATGTATTTATATTCTGCCTTTGTTATCAAAAGGATTGCACACGAAAAAGGAATCGAGTTGTGGTCGAAAGTCTTAATATTTTGGATGATATTTACCATCTTTTATTTCAGTCTTTCCATTATCATCCCAATAATTCTTTTTTTAACGGGAACTATTCAGCCAGAAGATTTTAGGCCCGTAACTTCAATTTGACAACTACACAACTTCCTCTGCCAAGAACTGGGCTTCGTAGAGATTTCTATAATAGCCTCCTTTTTTCAACAAGTCTTTATGAGTGCCTATCTCCACGATATTGCCTCCGTCCATAACAATGATCTTATCCGCCTTTTTTATGGTAGCCAATCGATGCGCGATGACAATGGAGGTTCTACCCTGGGTAATTTTTTCAGTGGCCTGTTGTATCAACCGTTCAGAATAGGTGTCTATGGAAGAAGTGGCCTCGTCCAACACCAATATACTTGGTTTGCTAACGTAGGCCCTTAGGAAGGCTATGAGCTGACGTTGTCCACTGGACAGCATGCTACCGCGTTCTTTTACATTATATTCGTATCCGTTGGGCAGACTTGCGATGAATTCATCCACCCCAATGGCCTTGGCCGCGTCTTCAATGTCTTGCACGGATATTTGAGGGTTCTTAAGGGAAATATTGTTGGCAATGGTATCTGCAAATAAAAAAACATCCTGTAAAACGATTGCAATATGAGATCTTAAAGAGGACAACGTATAGTCTTTTATATCAATACCATCGACCAAAATGGTACCCGAACTAATTTCGTAAAACCTGTTCAACAAATTGATAATGGTCGATTTGCCCGCTCCCGTGGCCCCAACAATGGCAATGGTCTCACCAGCATTTACCTCAAAGGAGATGCCGTGCAATACTTCCTCATCCTCCAGATACCCAAAGCGGACATCATTAAATTGGATCGTGCCCTTTACCTCAGCCTTTTCAACCTTTCCATTGTCCTCAATGGAACTATCGGTGTCCAAAATCTTGAATACCCGGTTGGCGGCCACCATACCCATTTGTAGAGTATTAAACTTGTCAGCTATCTGCCTAAGGGGCCTGAACAGCATATCTATCAGCATAATGAACGCAAAAACGGTACCTGCAACATCATTGGTGATATTGGCCACGTTCTGTAGTGCTCCATACCAGACTACCAAGCCAACCGCGATAGAAGAAACAATCTCAGCAATTGGAAAAAATATGGAGTTATACCAGACCGTCTTTAGCCAAGCATTTTGATGTTTTTCATTGATGTCCCTAAATTTCTTGTTCTCAATGGCCTCCCTAGTGAACAATTGAACGATTTTCATGCCCGTAATTCGCTCCTGTACAAAGGAATTTAAGTTGGAAACCTCTGCCCTAACCTCCGTAAATGCCACTTTCATGGCCTTCTGAAAAAGTCGGGTAGCATACAGAATCAAGGGAAGCAGGAAAAATACCAATAAGGCCAACTTCCAGTTGATGTATACCATGACACCCGCTGCTACGACCATTTTCAGCAAATCGGCCACAATTACAAAAAAGCCCTGACTGAAAATTTCCCCTATCCTTTGCATATCCGCCACGGCCCTAGTAACCAAAACCCCCAAAGAAGAGTTATCAAAATATTTCATTTTGAAGCCTAACATTTTTTGGAACAGATTGATTCGTATGTCCCTGATTACGGATTCACCCAACCAATTGGCGTAATAATTGAAAAGAAGTTGGAAAATAACCTGACCCAATAAAACAACCAGCATTCCCATTGTGAGGTTAAACAGTTTATCCGCATCACTGCCCTTAATGGCATCATCAATGATTTGCTTTAATAATATAGGGGTAAGAACGGCAAATACAGATAAAAGAATAGCCGAAAGTGCTACGCCGAAAAAGGTAATGTGGTATGGCCTCGTATACCTCATCAAGCGTTTAAAAAGATGTGTATCAAAGGCGTTACCGGTATTATCGCTCATTCTTAAAAATAGTATTGGGATAACTAATCGATTTCAAATATAGTCCTTTTGCCGGTACCGAAACACCGGCCTCTGACCGATCTCTACTTTTTAAGACAGCCTTAACATGGCTTGGCGGATATTTCCCCAACCCAACATCCAAAAGGGTTCCAACGATGGCCCTAACCATGTTTCGGAGGAAACGATCGGCCGTAATTTTAAAAATCAGTTTTCCTTCATCTGATATCCAAATGGCGTTTCGAACTTCACATAAATATGTTTTTACATCCGACTTTGACTTGGAGAAACATTCAAAATCCTGCCTACCCAACAAAAATCCCGCTGCATGGTTCATCAAATCAATATCCAAAGGGAGCTTTACCAAATGGGCCATGTCCTTAAAAAAGGGGTTCTTCTCCCTACAGACCCAGTATTCATATGATCTTTCAATGGCATCGAACCGTGCATGGGCATCATTTTTAACGGGGAAAATATTTTGAACCGCAATATCATCCGGTAGAAAGGCATTGATCCTGTAAACGAGATTTTTGATGTCCCCAATTTGTTCACAGTCAAAATGACCGAACATTTCCGTGGCGTGAACGCCCGCATCCGTTCTTCCGGCTCCCACTATTTCAATATTATTCCTCAGGAGTTTTGATACTACTCCTTCCAAAACTTCTTGTACGGTAATGGCGTTAGGCTGGTTTTGCCATCCGTGGTACATCTTTCCAAAGTAGGAGAACTGAATAAAATATCTCAAAGGGATGCATTAGTTTTGTGGGCAACAAAGATATTAAAACCAAAAATTAACGGAATAGGCTTTTTATTGACAAATTACGCAAATGACCAAAATCCTGTTGCTTTCCGATACACATTCCCATCTGGATATAACTATCTTAAAATATGCCTCAATGGCGGATGAAATTTGGCATGCAGGTGATATAGGCTCGCTTGAGGTATCAGATTCGCTATCGTCCATAAAACCGCTAAGGGCCGTATTTGGCAACATTGATGACCATCAAATCCAAAAAGAATTCCCCTTGAACAATAGGTTTATGTGCGAAGACGTAGATGTTTGGATTACCCATATTGGTGGCTATCCCCCAAAATACAATGTCAACACCCGGGAAGAAATCAAAAAAAATCCCCCCAAACTTTTTATTTGCGGGCACTCCCATATCCTCAAAGTGATGTGGGATAAGAATCTAGGAGTGCTGCACATGAATCCCGGCGCTTGCGGTAAACATGGTTTTCATCAAATTAGGACCATGCTTAGGTTCTGTATAGATGGAAAGGAAATCAAGGATTTAGAAGTTATAGAGCTTGGAAAAAGATAAAAACCCGGGAACTACCCCGGGTTTTCGCACTAATACTACTAAGATGTTAGGTTCAACGCAAACGATCCACAGATTTTACAAGATCTTCATCCTTTTTGATCGCCCTATTGGCAAGGGCTAAAAAAACGATAGAAAATACAGGAATCAGCATCCCAATACCCTTCTCAGAAACCGTAGTTTCTCCGGATAGATTTAGGGACCGATAAACGAAAAGTCCTAGTAAAAAAAGATTTAATATCATGTTCAACCGGTTCAACACAAACTGGTTCTTTCTTTTCTTGTACAAAAATATAGCCCACAAGGCAAGTGCACCATTTATATAAAAGAGAACGGATACCAAAATTTCATTGTTGGCATACACTTCCTGTCCTTTTGCGTCTGACCATAAGTTTACAAAGAATGGCAAAACACCCGATAAAAGTGCCACAACGATTAAATAAACGGTCTGAATTCTCTGAATCATCCTACTTGGTGTCCTTAAAAGCACAAAAATAAAGGTCTTTTTAAGAATTATCCATCAAATATTGAAAATAATTTGTAATATTGTAACGTTAATGATTTTAACACTTACCAAGGGAAACCTTTCCCCTCTTTATCCTATTTAACTTAAGAGCTATAGCACTTCTTATCCTTATCAAAATACATACAACTTATTTATATACTTAATGTTTGAGATTTCAGATTTAAAATCAAAAAAGCTTCCTGAACTACAGGAAATAGCCAAAGAACTAAACGTTCCTAAATTTAAGACCTTAAAAAAATTGGACTTGGTCTATCAAATTTTAGACCTACAGGCAGCAAATCCAAAAGTTGCCGCTTCAGTTGCACCCACGGAAACCGACAAACCAAAATCCAAAAAACCCAGAATTTCCAGAAATAAGGCAGAAAATAAGGAGGAAAATAAACCTGCCGTAAAAGCACCGGAAAAAACGGCTGCCGAGAGCATCGATTCACCAAAATCCAATTCCAACGAACAGAGGGTTCCAAAAACCCGTCCAAAAAGTAACGACAACGACACAAAACGGGAACACCAAAAAAATCCCGCACAGAATAAAAACCAAAACAATCGAAAACAACCTAATACTCGCGGCAACAATCATGACAAGAGTAATTTTGACAAGGATTTAAAGAACCGGTACAAGGAACCTGAATATGAATTCGACAGTATTATTACAAGCGAAGGAGTATTGGACATCATGCAGGATGGTTATGGTTTTCTAAGATCCTCCGATTATAATTATCTATCCTCACCTGACGATATCTATGTATCCCAATCCCAAATTAGATTATTTGGTTTAAAACCTGGGGATACTGTTTTAGGAAATGTAAGGCCACCAAAAGAAGGGGAAAAATATTTCCCTTTGATTAAAGTAAACAAAATTAACGGCATTGACCCACAAGTAGTGCGTGATAGAGTTTCCTTTGAGCATTTGACCCCATTGTTCCCTAAGGAAAAATTCAATCTTGCAGAAAAGCAGAGTACCATTTCCACTAGGATCATTGACCTATTCTCGCCCATTGGAAAAGGACAAAGGGGAATGATCGTGTCACAACCTAAAACGGGTAAAACGATGCTCTTGAAGGATATTGCTAACGGTATTGCGGCAAACCACCCAGAAGTATATCAAATCATCCTTCTTATCGACGAACGTCCAGAAGAGGTTACTGACATGCAACGCAATGTGCGCGGAGAGGTTGTGGCCTCTACTTTTGACAAGGAGGCATCAGAACATGTAAGGGTAGCCAACATAGTTCTCGAAAAAGCAAAAAGATTGGTGGAATGTGGTCATGACGTAGTGATTCTTTTAGATTCCATTACCAGATTGGCAAGGGCTTACAATACCGTGCAACCTGCCTCCGGAAAGGTGCTGAGCGGTGGTGTTGACGCCAATGCCCTACACAAACCAAAAAGATTCTTTGGGGCCGCCAGAAATATCGAAAATGGCGGGTCACTTTCCATCATTGCCACCGCACTTACGGAAACAGGTTCTAAAATGGACGAGGTTATCTTCGAAGAATTCAAGGGAACAGGTAACATGGAACTTCAATTGGATCGTAAGATTGCCAATAGAAGAATATTCCCTGCAATTGATCTAACCTCTTCCAGTACGAGACGTGATGATCTTTTATTGGACGAAAACACCCTACAACGTATGTGGATAATGCGTAAATACTTGGCGGATATGAATCCGGTCGAAGCGATGGAATTCATTGAGCAACGATTCAAGCAAACCAAGAACAACGAAGAGTTTTTAATGACCATGAACCAATAGTCAAAACTAAATTCATTAGAACTCCAATGGCCACCCATTGGAGTTTTTTTATGCCCTTGATCCAAATAAAATCCTATCTTTAACGGAGTTCCTCAAAACAACAACCTAAAAGAACTTATCGCATGAAAACCATTAGTAGTAGATTTTTACTTTTTATGGCGTTGGCGACTTTATTCACAGCCTGCCAAGAAAACCCTAAAAAAGAAAGTCAGGAAATGGAAGCCCAAGAAATCACCTATGAGGCTCCCAAACAAATAATATCCCTGGTAGAAGCTGATTCCCTCTATGTAAATTATAAAAAAAGAAGAGCAAGGATCATTGAGCAGATGGAAACGGAATCCCATCCTGATGGAAAACCATTTGTACCCACCCAATTTGTTTCTTTTGATATTAATGTGCTTAAAGAGTATATCGGTTATGTAGAACAAGAAGCGAAAAAAGGAGGGACTACGGCCGATAGTCTTCGTATCTATTTTGGAAATTACGGAAATACCAGTAAAAAATATCCAAAAAAAAATACAGTATTCTTATTACCTACCGCAACAGTAAATAAAGATTATGGAGGAATATTTATTGATAGCGAAGGAAAGGCCAAGTTAATCCGAGATTGGGTAAACGAACAACTAGATGAAGGCCTTAAAGGAAATCAAAGGTCTGAGGCCTCAATTCTACCTAGTTTTTCATCCACTTCCTCTTTACAGGGAGGCAAAAGTTTGACACTCAATTTTGGTCAAGGTGGACCTCCACCTAAAACGGATTTCTAAAAATCGTGCCTCATGACTTCGTGGACTTTTATCAAAGAAAACTATTTCATGATTGGATATGTAATTACCTTGTTTGTGTCATTGGCCACCTATAGAAAGTATTATGATACTGCCTTGAAATACTTTCCTATTATAATTGCATATACCTTATTCAATGAAATTTTAGGTTATTTAGTAAGAAATTATAATGAAATATCTTTTTTTCAAAACCTTAAATACAGCAATTTTAATGACATAATATATAATATTTATGCGGTAATATTCTTCGGGTTTTTTTTTCGAGTCTATTGGGGACTTATTGATAATCCCAAATACAGAAAGTGGATTATGAAGGTGGCCATAGTAACAATATTGGCTTATTTATTAAGCTTGTTATTCCAAAACCCACTAGACACCAATTTATACTATGCCATTGCAATAGGGTCTTGGTCGTTAATTTTTTGCATTATTTTATATTTTAGAAATAAAATGGATTTAAACCAAAAAATCTACCAACCCTATAATCTTATGTTTTGGGTTAGTTTGGCACTACTGAGCTTTTATATCATATTTCCATTTCTCTACATTATTGGTTATATAGCTTACGATATATGGGTTGAGTATGAACTTAGAGCAGTACTAAGATTACTTATTGCCATAATGTATGGTATTTTAATATTTGGATTCATAAAGGCGAGGAGAAAAGCTTTCAGTTAGAATTCCAATCAATCCATGTCCCTCAAAATTCTATAAAACAAAAAAGCCTCCTAAAGGAGGCTTTTTCCAATATTTTCAAATATGCTTACAAAGCAGCTACGTGTTTAGCCAATTTGCTTTTTAAGTTAGAAGCCTTATTGCTATGGATAATATTACGTTTTGCCAAACGATCAATCATACTTACTACGCTTGGCAACAAAGCCTCTGCATCCTTCTTGTTCTCCTCCGTACGCAATTTTTTAATTGCATTACGGGTGGTTTTATGCTGATACCTATTACGTAAACGTACCGCTTCGTTCCTTCTGATTCTCTTTAATGCCGACTTATGGTTTGCCATCTTTTAACTAATTATATTTTTATTGGACTGTAACATCCATTTAATTCTAGTAGCCCGTAGGGGAATCGAACCCCTGTTACCAGGATGAAAACCTGGCGTCCTAACCCCTAGACGAACGGGCCATTAAGCTTATTCGGAACAAAGGTTCCCATATTTTCAGTAGCCCGTAGGGGAATCGAACCCCTGTTACCAGGATGAAAACCTGGCGTCCTAACCCCTAGACGAACGGGCCATTACTTTACGTAATTGCGGATGCAAAAATACAATTATTTTTTACTATCGCAACTCCCGTATATTATTTTTTAAAATCTTTTAATAGGCCTTGGCGAACAACACTCTCTTTATAGATGGTTTTCCTGTCAAAATACAACTACCAACCTCATCCTTAGCATCTAATGGTATACAACGAATTGTTGCTTTGGTTTCCTCCTTTATGCGATCTTCCGTTTCGGGTGTTCCATCCCAATGAGCGGATATAAACCCTCCTTTGGTCTCCAATACTTCCTTGAATTCCTCGTACGTTTCTACCTGGGTAATGTGGTTTTCCCTATACTCAAATGCCTTCTTGTATATTGACTTTTGAATGTCGTCCAATAAGAACTCTATTTTATCTACAATTTCATTGACGGGAACCGTACTTTTTTCAAGCGTATCCCTTCTGGCAACCTCATAGGTGCCATTCGCCAAATCACGCTGCCCTATGGCCAATCGAACAGGTACACCTTTCAATTCATATTCGTTGAATTTAAAACCAGGTTTTTGAGTATCGCGATCATCATACTTTACGGAGATACCCTTTGATCTTAATTCCTTGACCAAAGGCCTTACTTTTTCGGAGATTTCATCCAATTGTTCCAATCCTTTGTAAATAGGAACGATTACTACTTGGATAGGAGCAAGTTTTGGTGGTAACACAAGGCCATTATCATCGGAATGTGTCATGATAAGAGCGCCAACTAATCTTGTGGAGACGCCCCAAGAGGTGGCCCAAACATATTCCTTTCCTCCCTCTTTACTTGCAAATTTCACATCGAATGCCTTTGCGAAATTTTGCCCAAGAAAATGTGACGTCCCTGCCTGCAATGCCTTTCCATCCTGCATCAATGCCTCTATACAATAGGTTTCCAAGGCTCCTGCGAATCGTTCACTGGGTGTTTTAACACCTTTTATAACGGGAACCGCCATATAATCCTCTGCAAATTCGGCGTATATGTTCATCATTTGGACAGCCTCTTCAATTGCCTCTCGTTCCGTGGCATGTGCCGTATGTCCCTCCTGCCAAAGAAATTCCGCCGTTCTAAGAAAAAGTCGGGTACGCATTTCCCATCGGACAACGTTGGCCCACTGGTTTATTAACAAGGGTAGATCCCTATAGGATTGGATCCATTTTCTATATGTATCCCAGATAATGGTTTCAGAGGTGGGCCTAACGATCAATTCCTCTTCCAATTTAGCATCTGGATCCACGATAATACCACTTCCATCCTCCGCATTCTTCAACCTATAGTGTGTTACAACGGCACATTCCTTGGCAAAGCCCTCCACATGGCTTGCTTCCTTGCTCAAATATGATTTAGGAATAAAAAGCGGAAAATAAGCATTTTCATGCCCCGTATCCTTGAACATTTTATCAAGACCGGCCTGCATTTTTTCCCAGATGGCATAACCATACGGTTTTATGACCATGCACCCTCTTACACCGGAATTTTCGGCCAAATCAGCCTTAACTACCAATTCATTATACCATTTGGAATAGTCCTCGCTTCTAGAAGTCAAATTTTTACCCATTGTTCGGAGTTTGGCACAAAACTTGTGCTTATTAAAGAAAATAATGCGGTAAAACTAGTTATTTTTACTATGTTCAACAATATAATTTTAGAACGATGATATATTCCACATCCCACACCAAATATTTATATGGCCTAACGGTAGCTTCACTGGCACTGCTAGTGGTTTCCTGTGGTTCATACCAACAAGCTTCGTATTACGACAACGACGGAATCTATGCCGATGATGCACCTAGAACCGTGGAGCGTAGACCGGACAGGCAGTACAATCCTACAACACGTGTAGAAGAGTCAGATACCTTTACGGACTATTTTGGACAAAAAGCAGATCAATATGACCAGATATTAGATAGTGAAATATTCACGGACGTGGATTCCTATTCCAGTAACGACCTTAACGATAGCATCCCGCAAGATCAATTGACCGATTATTACGATAGCCCAAACGACTACCAAGGATTTGGTGGCTGGGGCGATAACGGCCAAAACGTTGTTATAAATGTTTATGACAATGGCTGGAACAATTTGGGCTGGGGTGGCTTCGGTTGGGGCTGGAACGATCCTTGGCTGTGGAACAATTGGGGCTGGGGAGGCGGCTTCGGTTGGGGCTGGAACAATTGGGGCTGGAACAGATGGAACCGTTGGGGCTGGGGCTGGAACAATCCTTGGGGTTGGAACAACTGGGGCTGGGGAGGCTACGGTTGGGGCTGGAACAACTGGGGTTGGAATGGATGGAACCGTTGGGGCTGGGCCGGCAATTGGGGCTGGGGAGGTTACTATGGCAATGGTTTCAATAGAAATTTCCGTAGAGACTATGCTTTCTCCAACAACCGCACAAGACGTGGTTACTACAACACCGTCAATAATGGCTCAACTGCCTTACGCGGTAGGTCAAACGTAAATACAAGGAGTACCTCACCTAGGTACAGGACTTCTGATTCAAGGGCCGTATCCGCTAGGAGTTCCTCTAATACAAGGAGTAGCTCCCTAAGCAGAAGAACCGTTAGCGTAGACCAAAACAGGGCCTATAGAACCAATAGGAGCACACGGGCCACACCACGATATTATAGCAATTCCCGAAGCAATGGCTACTCTAATGGAACCGCAAGATCATCATCCACCTATAATAGAAGTGGTATGACAGGCAGAACCAGTAGAGCCGTTACTCCAAGAACGTCTACCTATAGAGGGTCTAGCTCTGGCAGAAGTAGTTCTTCTTATGGGGGCTCCAGAAGTATGGGTACCAGCAGAGGCTACAATTCCGGTGGAAGTTATAGCTCAGGAAGGAGCAGTTCCGGAGGCAATTATAGTTCTGGAAGAAGCAGCTCCGGCGGTAGTTACAGAAGTTCCGGTGGCGGAGGTTCTTCAAGATCTTCTGGTGGAGGTAGGTCTTCTGGAGGAGGTAGGTCTTCAGGCGGTCGCAGTAACTAATAACTATTATTTTTAAAAAATTGCAAGAATGAAAAGAATATTCACTTTCATAACACTATCCCTTTGTCTAGTGGGAAGTGCACAGAATATAACTGACGTACTCCGCTACGGACAGGAAGAACTTCCTGGCACAGCAAGATTCCAAGCCATGGGTGGCGCCTTTGGGGCACTGGGCGGAGACATGTCTGCCATTAATATAAACCCTGCGGGTTCGGCAGTTTTCAACAATAGCTTAATGACCCTCTCCGGCACCCACTTTAGGAGGGAAAACGACGCTAATTATTTTGGTACTTCCGCGAATTCAAATCGAAATGAAATTGATTTGAACCAAATAGGTGGAGCCTTTGTCTTTAATAACACGGATGAAAATTCCGACTGGAAAAAGTTTTCCTTGGCCTTTAATTACGATATGGCACAAAGTTATGAAAATGAGGTATTTATTACAGGAAATAGTAATCAAGGTATCGATAATTACTTTTTAAATTTTGCCCAAGGCGTTCCTTTTGGCTCTATTTTGATTCAAGAGGATGAGTTTATTGAAGATGCCTATCTTGATATTGGCGCATCACAGGGATTTAGGGACCAACAGGCATTTCTTGGTTATTATGGGGGGGTGTTAGATCCGGAAAGCCAAGATGACGCTACCACTAATTACATAAGTAATACAGGCTACTCATCCGTCAACCAAGAGTTTTTAAAAACGACAACGGGATACAACAGCAAGTTTACGGTGAATGCCGCCAGTCAATTTAGGGATAATCTATACCTAGGGGCTTCCTTAAATTTTCACAATGTCATATATGACCAATTAACCCAGTTTACTGAAAACGGTTATAACTCGGATTCTCCGATACAGAATACATCATTTGATAACTTATTAAGTACGGAAGGTAATGGATTTTCCTTTAGTTTAGGAGCAATTGCCAAATTGAACGAGCTTGTTCGTTTGGGCGCCAGTTATCAATCCCCAACCTGGTACAGACTTACAGATGATTTCTCACAAAGAATAAATTCCGATTTGGCCGATGAGGACATCAACTTTATAGATTTTAATATCGTAAACCTATTCGATACCTATACCATAAAGACTCCTGCAAAATTAAACGGAAGCTTGGCCTTGGTCTTTGGCAAAAACGGATTGTTAAGTTTGGATTACGGATATCAGGATTTTTCGCAATCCGAGTTAAGACCTACCAATGACAGTAATTTTCAAACCATTAACAACCAAATTACAAATGAGTTGGGCAGTGTATCCACTTTAAGATTGGGGGGCGAATATCGTGTGGGAATGGTGAGCCTTCGCGGAGGTTACAGATTTGAACAAAGCCCTTATGTCAATGGTGTTACTATGGACGACCTAAATGGTTATTCCGCGGGAATCGGGTTCAATTTTGGCGGCAGCCGCTTGGATTTGGCCCTTAGTAGAACTACTAGGGATGTGAACGAAAGACTGTTTGACACAGGCTTGGATACCCCAGCAATAATAACAAGGACAAACACCAATGCTACATTGAGCTATACCCTGAATTTTTAATCAGTATACATATATTATTGAATAAGGACCGAACGAATCGGTCCTTTTTTATCTCTTTAGGGTAAAATGCGATTGTCTTGTTTTTGCCACCAATACCCCTGCATTATCCTCTTCGTATTCAAACCGAAACCAATAATCCGTCGATGGCATGGGTCTGCCATTGTAAGTGCCGTCCCAACCCTCTACGGCGCCCAACTGTTTTAAAAGCTTTCCGTATCTGTCAAAAATATATACAATAGGATTTGAAAGCGTCTCGATTCCCTTTACGTTCCATTCGTCATTAACGGCGTCCCCATTAGGCGTAAAAAATTTGGGATAGCCAACGACCAAAAATTCAACGGGTTCCGTTGTGCCACAACCATTTTTATCGTTAATTACCACGGTATTGATTCCTGGTGGAATATCCAGGAAAACGGGATCATCTTGAAAAGCCCCTCCATTGATGGCATACTCGTAATCACCATCCCCATCTACAAATATCTCCACGTTGTTGGCGTCAGGGTCAACGGACAAATTTGTTTCTAAAACCTCTACCCTATCAAGAATTGGAATGCCGTAGAAGGTTATCAGAATACCCCCTAAATCTGCTACAGTTGGTGGAGTTCCAGATGCGGTAGTTATCGAAGCGAAATATCGCCCGGAATTTGGACTGGTAACTACCAATTCGGCCCCAAAAGGACCTGAGCCGGCCAAGATACCATCAACCGTACCATCGTCGTCGTAATCTACCGTCCATTCGACATTTGCAATATCGGAACCTGCCGGAGAATTCAAGGCACTCAACACGATATCCGGATCACCTTCACAAGCTATAATATCCAAACCTAAAAATTCGTCCCTTAGGGTACAATCCAAGGCCGTATTTTGATTTTCATTTACAGAATTCCCCGTAAAGGTTAGCATGAAAGGCTCTGGGTCCCCGTCAAAGTTGGTATTGAAATTATTGATAAGAATATAATAGATTTCCCCAGGCTGTACATCCAACCATTCATCATAGGTATTTTGGCTTCCCACCAAAAAGGCTGCTCCTTCCTGACCGTTCTCTGGATTCACACCAATACCGGTAAAATTGGTATTGTTTACCTCATAATTACATCGAATGGGCTCTGAAGTACCATCACCAATGATGGAGCAAAAATTCTGACCGCCCAATTCGTCATACGGACCAAAGACCGCAAAATCCCATTCTGCGGTAGGGGTTGAATTCCCGCCAGAAGGCAATGCTTCAATATCAAAACCTACCTGACCCCCGGTACCCGCCCTGAATACGAACCAAGAGGTATTGTTTTCTATATTCGCAGAGCTTACACTGCCCTTTTCCAAACAACCGGTTTGCCGGATGACCTCCGGATCAAAATCATCTATATCGCCGCCACCATCGGCCAAGCCCATAATAGGAGCATCGGCACAAACAGGAATGGCTGTTCTACAGTCAGGGGAGTTCTGCGCGTTGACATCCCAATAAATCAGGAGCAATAAACAGGTTACAAACAGAAGTGTTCGCATATTTCAATGGGGCTAGTACTATACTTTAACGTATATAATAACTGGCTTATATAAGGTTTAGTATTTTTCAACGATTTATTTGGGCACTTAATCGATGAACGGACAATTAAGCCCTTCTTAAAAGGGGGCAAAACCAACAGAACCAAATCCTTAAACTTAACATCGATTTATAGTACCAATGAACCACCACATGGTATAAAGTGCCATAGAATGTATATCTTTGCCCCTTGTTAAAGTTTGTCTTAAATGAAAACAGAGGGAACATTGGAGGAACAGTTTGAACAATTGGGAGATGACCACATTTCTTCATCTGAAGAAACCCCTTTACGAAAGGATGCCTTCATACTAAGTGATGAAGAAAAAATAGAAAGAATCAAGGGAAGTGTTCGGGAAATACTGCTCACTTTGGGAATGGATCTTGAGGACGACAGCCTTAAGGGCACGCCAAACAGGGTAGCCAAAATGTTCGTAAAGGAAATTTTTGGAGGTCTCCATCCTGATAGAAAGCCCAATTCCTCCACATTTGACAACAAATACAAATATGGGGAAATGTTGGTGGAAAAAAACATCACCCTATACTCCACCTGCGAACACCATTTATTGCCAATCGTTGGTAGGGCACACGTTGCTTATATTTCCAATGGCTCCGTGGTAGGCCTATCTAAAATGAACCGTATCGTAGATTACTATGCCAAAAGGCCTCAGGTACAGGAAAGACTCAATATTCAAATAGTAAGGGAATTGCAAAAGGTACTTGGAACCGAAGATGTGGCATGCGTCATCGATGCAAAACATCTTTGCGTAAATTCCAGGGGTATCCGCGATATTGAAAGTAGTACCGTGACTGCGGAATATGGTGGTAAATTCAAGGAAGAAGCTGTTCGCAACGAGTTTTTGGAGTATATAAACATGGATACGCAATTTTAATCCCCTCCCAATAAAATGCAATTGTACCAAGAGCAAACTTTAAGGGTCCACAATTCACTTACAGGAAAAAAAGAAACCTTTGTTCCCATAAACGAGGGCCATATAGGCATGTACGTCTGCGGTCCAACGGTATATAGTAACGTACATCTTGGAAACTGTAGGACCTTCATGTCTTTCGATATGATCTTCAGGTACTTCCGTCATTTAGGATACAAGGTGAGGTATGTGCGAAATATTACGGATGCAGGCCATCTAGTCGATGATGCAGAGGATGGCGAGGACAAAATTGCAAAGAAGGCACGGTTGGAACAATTGGAGCCTATGGAAGTCGTTCAACGATATACCGTGGACTTTCACAATATTTTGGAGAAATTCAATTTTCTTCCACCCAGTATAGAACCTACGGCAACGGGGCATATCATTGAACAAATTGAAATCATCAAGGACATCCTGGAGAAAGGCTATGCCTATGAGGTGAACGGCTCCGTTTATTTTGATGTCGTAAAGTTCAACGAGACCAACGAATATGGTAAATTAAGCGGAAGAAAATTGGAGGACATGATTGCCAATACCCGCGAACTCACAGCCCAAGACGATAAAAAAAGCCCACAGGATTTTGCCCTTTGGAAAAAAGCGGAGCCAGAACATATCATGCGATGGCCCTCACCTTGGGGCGATGGTTTTCCCGGTTGGCATTTGGAATGTACGGCGATGAGCACCAAGTATCTTGGGGAAACCTTTGATATCCATGGAGGCGGAATGGATCTAAAGTTCCCGCACCACGAATGCGAAATAGCGCAAGCCGAAGCTAGCAATGGGCAATCGCCCGTAAAATACTGGATGCACGCCAACATGCTGACCTTAAATGGCAAAAAAATGGCCAAATCCACCGGAAACAGTATTCTTCCAGGGGAAATATTCTCTGGCGAAAACAACATTCTTAGCAAACCCTTTTCCCCTCCCATGATTCGATTTTTCATGATGCAGGCCCATTATGCAAGTATTTTGGATATAAGCAACGATGCCCTATTGGCTTCGGAAAAAGGGTTCAACAAATTAATGGACTCGATAAAGTCCATAAAATCCTTACCCACGGGAAACAAGTCGGATTTTAATGTTAAGGAATGGAGACAGACGTGTTATGACGCCATGAACGATGACTTTAACACACCGATACTTATTGCCAAACTATTTGATGCCGTCAAGCACATAAACCTCATCAAAGAAGGCTCGGAGACACTTATTCAGGACGATAAGGAAATGCTTCTAGAGACCATGCAAAATTTCGTTTTTGACATATTGGGATTGGAGGACAAACAAAGTTCCAGTGCGGACTCGGAAAAATTGAGCGGGGTGGTTGAGTTGTTGATTCAACTTAGAAAAGAGGCAAGGGAAAACAAGGATTTTGCCACGTCCGACAAAATAAGAGATCAATTGGCAGCCTTGGGCATTCAGCTCAAAGACGGCAAAGAGGGAACTACCTATAGTTTATAAACGCACTTAGTACCGTATCGTTTTAAGCTGCGATTGGTACTCACCCGGGGAGAGCTGCTGCCTATGTTTGAACACGCGATTAAAATAAGACCTACTTTCAAAACCACATTGCATGTAAACATCCTTGATATTCAATCCCGGATCCTGCAATAATCCAGTGGCCAGTTTAATCCGTTCGTTATTGATGAACTCAATGGGCGAAATTCCCAGTTCATTTTTAAAGATCCTGTGAAAATGGGACGGGCTCATACAGGCCTTTTTGCTTAAATCCTCAACGTTCAAAGGTTCATGTAAATTTTCGCGAATATACCTGATTACAAAGGAAAGTCGGTTATTACTGTTTATGGCTATCTGCGAACTGGTATATATTTTACGCTCGTTGGTCTGTAAAATTCGAATGATAAGTTCCCGTAGCATATTATCAACAAAGAAATCCTTGGAGGGATGGTTTTCGGAGAAAAGAAAAAGCAGTCGTTGTAGAATCTGAAAAATTCCTTGATCGTTCACAAAATGGAAGTTGTAATCCATTAAGCTCCATTCCTTCTCGTCATCCTTGGTCATGCTTTCGTTCATGAACTGTAGCACATTTTTGATTTTATCTTCGGAAATGGCCATGGCCAAACAACGTGTGGGATTTTTGGATTTGGCCTCAGGAAAGTCAATACACATGGTTTCATTGGCCGGGAGTACCAGAGACTCGCCCGGCAAAAAATCAAACGATTCATAGTCCCTAAGATGCATTACTTTTTTCCCTTCGATCATACTTGCCAAAACAGGTTGGTTGAATTGCAACAACACTTTCTCAGCTTGTTCATGGGTTTCAAAAACATGCATGGCTGCATTTTTTAACGTATAGGAGGTTTGGTTTTCGACCATGGTTTCCAATCGTCTTCCCTCCAAAATTGTATCGGACAACTTTAACATTCCTTAATAATATCAATCATACAATATGGAATATACAAAATTTTATATCTAAATAAATCATTATAATAAATAATGATAGGATTGTTCATGTTATTCATAGAATTCGTCAGACCATTACACTTTTCAATATGTAATTTTAGAGGAGTCTTTTTTAAAGAACTGAAAAACACAGAACCAATTTTTAATTTTTAAAACAGTTAAGATATGAGCAACACTGCAACCGTGGCACAAGACGTGCTACAAAAACCGACATTCAAGAACCAATATGAGAATTTTATTGGTGGAAAATGGACTGCACCTGTAAAAGGTGAGTATTTTGAAAACACCTCGCCTGTAGACGGCAAATCATTTACAAAAATCCCGAGATCTACTGCGGAGGATATTGAAAAAGCCATTGATGCGGCATGGGAAGCAGCGTCTTCCTGGAACAATTCATCGGCAACAGAACGAAGCAATATGCTTTTAAAAATAGCCGATGTCATGGAAAAAAACTTGGAGGTTTTGGCGAGAGCCGAGACTTGGGACAACGGCAAGGCCATTCGCGAAACGAGGGCAGCCGATTTACCATTGGCCATAGACCATTTTAGATATTTTGCCGGCGTTATCAGGGCCGAAGAAGGATCCGTAAGTGAATTGGACAGTAATACCGTTGCCTTGAACGTTACAGAGCCTTTGGGAGTAGTTGGACAGATCATTCCTTGGAACTTCCCTATTTTGATGGCCGTTTGGAAACTGGCCCCAGCATTGGCAGCAGGTAACTGTGTCGTCCTAAAGCCCGCTGAACAGACCCCTGTAGGGATACTCGTTCTTGTTGAGTTGATACAGGATATTCTTCCCGCCGGTGTTCTTAACGTCGTTAACGGCTTTGGAGCCGAAGCAGGTAAACCCTTGGCATCAAGCTCAAGGATCAATAAGGTCGCATTTACCGGAGAAACAACGACCGGACAATTGATTATGCAATATGCCTCCAAAAACATTACGCCCGTTACCTTGGAATTGGGTGGAAAATCCCCAAATATATTCTTTGAGAATATTATGGACGCAGATGATGAATTCTTTGATAAGTGTATCGAAGGGGCCAATATGTTCGCCCTTAACCAAGGAGAAGTCTGTACATGCCCCTCTAGGATGCTCGTACAGGAAAGTATTTTTGAGGCCTTTATGGCACGTGTTATAGAAAGAACGAAAGCGATAAAAATGGGACATCCCCTAGACCCAAGCACGATGATGGGAGCCCAGGCATCCAGCGACCAGTTTGAAAAAATCCTTAACTATATCCAAATTGGCAAGGAAGAGGGTTGTGAGGTGTTGACCGGTGGTGAACAGGCGTACAATGAAGGTTTGGAAGGCGGATTTTATATTCAGCCAACAGTGCTAAAAGGAAACAATAAAATGAGGGTGTTCCAGGAGGAAATCTTTGGACCCGTCGTTTGTGTAACTACCTTCAAGGATGAGGCCGAAGCCATTGAAATTGCCAATGATACGTTATACGGTCTGGGGGCCGGGGTCTGGACCAGGGATACACACCAGGCCTATACGGTTTCCAGGGCCATCAAAGCAGGTAGGGTCTGGGTAAACTGCTACCACCTTTATCCCGCACATGCCCCATTTGGTGGATATAAAAAATCCGGAATAGGCAGGGAGAACCATAAAATGATGTTGGCCCACTACAGACAGACGAAGAACATGCTTATCTCTTACGATAAGAAGCCAATGGGATTCTTTTAAAAGAAAGAACATGAAAACCAAACGGGTACTGGTAAGTGATAAAGCCGCCGAAGTTATCAGGGAGCTCAAGGAAAAACACGGTGATCTTATGTTTCACCAGAGTGGGGGTTGTTGCGACGGCTCTTCCCCCATGTGCTTTCCTAAAGGCGAATTGATGATCGATGATAACGATATTTGGTTGGGAACTATTGAGGGATGTGAATTTCATATCTCAAAGGATCAATTTGAATATTGGAAACATACCCAACTTACCGTCGATGTAACTCCCGGTAGAGGGGCAAGCTTTTCACTGGAAATACCCATGGGCATTCGGTTTATCATAAAATCCCGACTTTATACTCCGGAAGAGGCGGAAAACTTAGCCCCTGTTCGGGTAGGGGAGTAATTAAAAATTATATATCATTTAAAAAAGGCCTGTAGAACATACGGGCCTTTCACTTTTTCAACAGGATATAATGCGTAACTTGTCCCCTCAAAATCATGCTGTTGAAACTTACGTTTAAAAAAATACTCATAGCTCCTTTTGTACTTTTGGTCCGTTTTTACCAATTGGCCATTTCACCCTATACTCCGGCCACTTGCAGGTATTCGCCCACATGTTCCCAGTATACCTTGGAGGCATTGAAAAAGCATGGCCTTTTTAAAGGAGGCTGGTTGTCCGTCAAAAGAATATTCAGTTGTAATCCCTGGGGAGGAAAAGGATATGACCCCGTACCCTAAAAATTGTACAAACTGTAAATTCGAGAGGATATTTCGTAGGAGGTAATCGGTCCTATTTACGTATATTAGCCCCTCTAAATCGTCGCGCATGTACTTCTTAGGAATTATTTGGAATCCCAACGAGACCCTCTTTAATTTAGGCCCCATCCAAATAAAGTATTACAATTTGCTTTGGATCATCGCTTTTGCCATTGGTTGGTATCTTATGAAGAGGATATTCGTAAATGAAAAAAAATCGGTAGAACAACTAGATTCTCTTTTTGTATATACCGTTTTGGGAACCATGCTGGGAGCCAGACTGGGGCATGTCTTTTTCTATGACTGGCCCTATTATAAAAATCATTTGCTGGAAATACTTTTACCAATAAGGGAGAGCGATACGGGCAGTCTTCTTTTTGGCCTCGTTGATGGTTATGAATTTACCGGGTTTACGGGACTGGCCAGCCATGGGGCAACCATTGGTATTATTGTTGCCACCTATTTGTTCACCCGTAAACATAAAGGTTTCAGTATGCTTTGGATTTTTGATAGACTTACCATTCCGGTTGCCATAGGAGCCTTTTGTGTGCGTCTTGGAAATTTCTTTAACTCTGAAATCAATGGAAAGAAGGTTGACGAATCTTTCATATTTGCGACGAAGTTCATTCGGGATTCGGATGACCTGCATCCGTCAAAGGCCTTGGGCGTAACCAAGGAAAGAACCTTGAACGCCGCCTACGATGCTATTGAAAACGACCCGCAATTTTCACAATATTTGGCAGAGATACCCTATAGACACCCCGCACAGCTTTACGAAGGGATTTGTTATATTTTTGTTTTCGTTCTTTTATACTATTTATATTGGAAAACCGATAAAAAGAACAAACCGGGCTATCTTTTTGGTTTATTTTTAATTTTATTGTGGACCGTTCGTTTCTTTGTGGAATTTGTAAAGAAAAGCCAAGGGGGTTTTGAAGAATCCCTAGGTTTACTATCAACGGGACAATGGTTGAGTATTCCCTTTATCCTGTTAGGCTTTTATTTCATGTTCAGACCTATAAAAACATCATAAATCGGTTACCGATATGTGCGCTTCAAGATACTTTTTGGGCATAACGATTGTTTTATTCATTGGATTGTCCTCTTGCAAGGAAGAAGCGAAAAAGGTAATCAAAACTACCCCGGTGACCTTTACGAAGGAAGGTTCTTTGGATATCTACAGACAAGAATCGGATTCCTTAATACAACAATTGGATATTGAAATTGCGGAAACCGATTATGAGACCCAAACCGGACTCATGTACCGAAAAAGCATGGAAACCACCCAGGGAATGTTTTTCATTTTTCCCGATGTTGCCATGCATTCCTTTTACATGAAGAATATGGAGTTTCCCTTGGATATCATCTTCATAGACGAAAATTTAAAAATAGCCAGCATCCAAAAAAACGCCCAACCCTATAATGAGATCGGTCTATCTTCCAAATTACCGGTAAAATATGTTTTGGAAGTAAATGGGGGCCTTTCGGATGCTTGGTCCCTTGAAATTGGGGATAGGATTTCGTTCATAAGACTTTAGCCCATGAACTACTCCATGGAAAGCGAGGAAACGGAAAGGCTAAAGTTCAGAAAATTAACGATGGCCGATTTTGATGCCTGGCTGCCCTTCCATGAAGACCCAAGATCTTCCCAATACTGGTCTGGACTACCCAAAGACCCAATAAGTGCCTGTTCCCAACAATTTGACCGGGTTTTTGAACGCTATGAAAAAGATCTGGGAGGAATGTTCGCCATAATAAACAAAGACACAGAGGAACTAGTTGGTCTGTGTGGCTTACTGGTACAAATTGTGGATGGCCAACAGGAACTCGAAATAGGATACTCTATTCTTCCAAAATATTGGGGAAATGGCTTTGCCACAGAAGCTGCAGGAAAATGTAAGCTAACCGCCTTCAAAAAAGGATGGGCCAACCATCTTATTTCCATCATCCATATTGATAATGAACCTTCCAAAAAAGTAGCCATAAACAATGGTATGCACCTGGAAAAAAGAACGGAATACAAGAACAATCCTGTATATATTTTTAGAATAGACCGATAATATGAAGCCCTCTTGGAGGGATTTTTTATGGCAATCTAATTACCTCAAAAAAAGAAATGTTCAAAAACCAAGCTATTAACCAAATTTGAAACGCATGAACCATTTGGGGATTTTTACGGATAATCAAACCAATAAAAAAGAGCTCATTCGAAAGCTCCAAAACAACGAATTTTCAGACATCATAAACCTGAAGGATACATCCGGAAAACTATTTTCCCAATTGGCGGTAAGAAGGTTTATGCAGGAGGAGGAAAAACATGGCACAAAATATCTTCCCACGAAAGGACAGGCCCTGAAGACCATGTCAAGCGGGGAACAAAAAAAAGCTTTACTTTTTCATATACTCGAACAAAAACCGGACTATATCCTATTGGACAATCCGTTTGATAATTTGGATATTTCATTTCAAAATGATCTTAAAACACTTCTTCAAGAAAAGGCAGTCGGAACCTTGCTGATACAATTGGCCAGCCGAAAGTCTGACATGCTTCCCAATATCCACAATTTTGCAAAAGCCATTGATGGCCAACTTAGGGTACTAAAGGAGGATGTACAATATGTAGACGAGGAACCGACTATGTTTTCGGGAAGCATCCCTCCTGCCATTGAAGCAATACCGTTTAAAGGGGAGACATTGATCACCTTTGAAAAGGTTTCCGTCTCGTATGGCGAAAAACACGTCCTTAAGGATATTGACTGGGAAGTGAAAACCGGCGAATTTTGGCAACTGATAGGAAACAATAGAACCGGCAAGACAACGATTCTTTCCATGATAACCGGCGATAACCCAAAAGCTTTTGGTCAGGAAATCTACCTTTTTGGAAAGAAGAAAGGTTCCGGGGAAAGTGTTTGGGACATAAAGGAAAAGATTGGCTACTTCTCCCCTGCCATGACCGATAGCTTTTCTGGAAGACATTCGGTCGAAAACATGCTCATTTCGGGATTATTGGATTCCATCGGGTTATATATAAAACCCACCGAAAGGCAAAAAAGAATTTGTAAGGAGTGGCTTTTACTTTTAGGTTTATGGGAGCGGAGAAACGTTCAATTCAACGATTTGTCACTCGGGGACCAGCGCCTTGTAATGACCGTTCGTGCCATGGTAAAACATCCCCCATTATTAATATTGGACGAACCCACCAGCGGCATGGACGATGCTTCGGCCAGCATGCTCGTAGACCTTGTCAATAAAATAGCGGAAGAAACAAAGACCACGATTCTATTTGTGAGCCACAGAAAAGAACCAGGATTGAATCCCAAGAAAATCCTTGAATTAAAACATACCGATAAGGGTTCCATCGGCATTGTAAAATAGACCTAACAGGTTTCAAAAACCTGTTAGGTCTAGGCACACTAAGCTATACCAGTAAACTACCTCGGGGCAAGCCCACGAGGCATTCGCAGGAAACAAATTTTTAATTTCAAGGCAAGCCTCGGAGTATTAAACCCTTTGGCCGTGCCAATAAAAAAAGGCCGCTATGCATTACGTAGCGACCTTTTCGAGTTAGTTGTTGTCAAAGCCCTAATTAAGGACCTTGGTAATTTTCTTGCTCAAGGCATCGAACATGATGGGTGTCGCGATAAACACAGAGGAGTAGGTACCTACTACCACACCCACGATCATAGCGAACATAAATCCTCGTAACGATTCGCCGCCAAAGATGAAGATGGCCAATAACACCACCAAGGTGGTCAAAGAGGTATTCAAGGTTCTTCCCAAGGTACTGTTGATTGCAGAATTGACATTTTCCCCACCTTTCCAGCCTCTCTCGGCCAAAATTTCACGTATACGGTCGAACACTACCACGGTATCGTTCAAGGAATACCCTATAACCGTTAGAATGGCCGCAATAAAGGCCTGATCGATTTCCATGTTGAACGGCATAATTTTACCAAAAATCGAGAACACACCCAATACAATCAACACGTCGTGGAATACCGCCACAACTGCTCCCAAGGAGAATTGCCATCTACGGAAACGTATCAAGATATAAAGGAAAACCACGGCCAATGATCCCAAAATTGCGAGAAAAGCATTGTTTTTGATATCATCCGCAATAGTAGGCCCTACTTTGACTGACTGTAAAATACCTATGGACTTACCCTCGCTACCTATGGCAAAGGCATCTTTGGAAGTACCATCCGGTAGATATTTTTGTAAGGAAGTGTATAATTTATCCTGAATTTCGGTATCGACCTCAATACCTTCAACATCTACTTTATAAGGGGTCGTAATCTTTATTTGATTAACTTCCCCAAAAGTCTTAACGTTGGTGCCGCTTCCAAAAACATCGTTCAATTCAGATGCGATTTCAGACGGATTCACGGCTTGTTCAAAACGTACCGTGTAGGAACGACCTCCCACAAAATCCACACCCTGTTGCAATCCAGGCCCAAAAAACAAGGATGCCAGACCAACTAGAACCAAAATACCTGAAAGAACGTAAGAAATCTTTCTTTTTACCAAGAAATCGATGGATAGGTTCTGAAACAGGCCTTTTGTTAGACTTGTGGAGAAATCCAAGCTTCTACCCTTACCGCTAATATACCAGTCCACTAATAAACGGGTGATGAATATAGCCGTAAACAAGGAAGTAAGAATACCGATCAATAAGGTAGTTGCAAAACCTTTGATTGGACCGGATCCAAAAACAAATAGGATTATGGCCGTAAGACCGGTCGTAATATTGGCATCCAAAATGGACGAAAGGGCGTTTCCAAAACCATCGGAAACTGCCAGACTCTTGCCCTTCCCTTTTGCCAACTCCTCTTTTATCCTTTCAAAGATAAGCACGTTCGCATCCACGGACATACCTATCGTCAAAACGATACCTGCGATACCCGGTAAAGTCAATACGGCGTTCAAACTTGTGAGAACCCCAAAAATCAATAGAATGTTCAACAACAAGGCAACATCGGCAAAGGCACCGGCCTTTCCATAGTATGCGATCATCCAGAGCAATACAATGGCCATAGCTATCAAAAAGGACATAAAACCACTGTCTATAGCTTCCTGACCCAACGAAGGACCAACGATTTCAGATTGTATGATTTCCGCAGAAGCCGGCAGTTTACCGGCCCGTAATACATTTGAAATATCCTTTGTTTCATTCACGGTAAAGTTACCTGTAATTTCTGAACGACCACCTGAAATGGGGCCACTGGAAACCCCGGGAGCAGTATATACCTTATTGTCCAAAACAATGGCAATCCCCGTTTGGTTGTTATAGGCATCGCCTGTCAATTGCTCCCATTCCTTGGCACCTTTGGTGTTCATGGTCATGGAAACGGCTGGCTTACCAAATTGGTCAAAATCTGCTCGGGCATCGCTCACCACATCACCACTGATTCGAGGAACTCCTTCCCTGTTGGACTTTAAGGCATACAAATCGATTACTTCCGTATCCTCGCTTGCAGGTCTTTCCCAAACAAATTTTACAAATTGGATATCCGCTGGCAATAACCTTCTGATTTCCGGCATTCTAAAATAGGACCCAATAGTAGCCGTGTCCTTAATGGCCGCCCTGAACATGGCGTTCGTTCCGGGGTTTGCAGGTATCAACAACTCGTAAAGAGGGTTAACCTGAGTGGCCAGGTCCAAAGAATCAGCGGCCACATCCGATAGAAGAGAATCCAATTCCGACTCTTCTTTCACCGGTTCCGGCTTCTTGACATCCACAATCTCCTTCAACTTTTCATTCGCCTGAATGAGGAACGTACTAAAGGACGGATTGCTTTGTTTGTACGTTTCCCAAAACTCCAACTGTGCCGTACTGGACAACAGGTCCTGGGCACGATTGATATCCCTGGCACCTGGCAGTTCCACTAAAATCCTACCGGAATTTCCTTCCCTTTGGATGTTTGGCTGGGTAACCCCAAAGCCGTCAATACGCTCACGCAAGACCTCGAATGCGGAAACTACGGACTCATCGATTTTTCTACGGATGATGGGTTTTACCTCATCATCGGACATTTGAAAGTTGATTTCATCGCTCAACCCCTTGTTCGCGAAAATATCAGGCGAAGCCAATTTTGTTTCCCCTTTGATATTATCAAAAGCTTCGAAAAACAGATCGATATAGGTGTCATCACTATTTTTTGATGCAACATCCGCATCGGCCAAAGCCTTATTAAAAACAGGGTTTTTAGTATTGTTTGCCATACCTTTTAAGATATCCTTTACGGAAATCTGTAGTGTAACGTTAATACCACCCTTAAGATCAAGGCCTTTGTTCAACTCCTTCTTTTTGGCCTCGTTGTAGTTGGTGTAGCCCAAAATGGTATTGTTCCCAATGGAATCCAAGTAACTGGTTTCCAAAACTTCCCGTTTGGCTATATAGTCCTCTTCCCCTTCAGAAATACGGCTTGAAGCAAATACTTCTGCTTCTTTCTCTATCTTATTGGTGATGAAAGTGTAGGATAGTTGGTAGATACTAACTAACCCGAATAATAAAGCAAAAAGCTTTATAAGTCCTTTATTTTGCATTTTAAAAATTGATTTAAGTTATGTCGATTATAATTTTCTTGTGATTTAAAAATCAAGGGAATTATCGTAATAAAACGTAATTTTCTCCCTTTGGGTAGGTTGTATGGAAATTAGCTTTTCCCAAGAAGACAAGGTCCTGCCCTTCCCTCTGGTATGTTCCGTGAAGTATTATCTATTGCGATTGCAATGTTATGATGTATCTTAAAAGCCGTTTCATCCAAAGTATATGGTCTTAACACAACTGGAGTGTTGGCATACAGTAGAACCGGATAATAAAATCCCCTGTGAACCTCCTTCTGGGCCACAACGAGGTTTCCATTAATTTTCAATCCATTATGGGCCTGTTGATGTAAATCTGAAACAACAAGGCTATAATTCTCTGGGAGACTTTCATTTGGAAAATTAAAAGGGGGCTCATCTTTATACCCTGATTCATTCGAGGTTTCATTGGAAAGAAATTCCTTGACAACGTTCGCATTGATATCGCTGTAATAACGAATATTTACATGGCTGGTGTCATCCTCTATTACCTCAATACCTTCAACACCCAATAACAACAGTTTTTGCTTGATGTTGGACAACACTTCATCACGCCCATTTTCAGAAGCGATTTCCACATCTGTGAATTGAAGGGTTATCTGCTGATTGGAAGCTCTTTTATGCGGCTGACTGAGCCCCAAAAGAACGAGGATTACAATTAAACTACTTATGCACCATTTTGCATTCATGGCGCAAATATAAAAAGAAAGATTATTGTTGAAAGTAAATAATTGACAATACGTACAATACGAAGTGGCATTCCTTTAAAAAAGAAAACCTTTGGAACAAGATTCCAAAGGTTTTCATACCGGGTTAAAAAGGTTTAAAATTTATAGTTCCAATAACCCATTGGTTTTGGAAACTCCTTCTGCACTTTCCTTCATTTTGGCCTTTTCTGCATCGCTTAAAGGAATGTCAACAATCTGTTCGATACCGTTTTTACCTAAAATTACTGGAACGCCTATACAAATATCATTTAGGTCATATTCTCCTTCCAATAGGACTGAACATGGAAACATTTTCTTTTGATCACAGGCAATGGCCTGTACCAATGCGGATACCGCTGCACCGGGAGCGTACCAAGCACTGGTCCCCAACAATTTGGTCAAGGTGGCACCACCTACTTTGGTATCTTCCGCCACTTGTTGCAATCTATCTTCGGATAAAAACTCAGATACCCTAACACTATTTCTAGTAGCATGGGAGGTCAAAGGAACCATTCCGGTATCGCTGTGACCTCCAATCACCATCCCGTCTACATCTGAAATGGGCGCATCCAAAGCCTCTGCCAATCTATATTTGAAACGGGCACTGTCCAAAGCTCCACCCATTCCTATAATCTTGTTTTTTGGCAGATCCGTTGTTTTATGCACCAAATAGGTCATGGTGTCCATTGGGTTACTAACTACGATCAAGATAACATTTGGGGAATATTGGATTAGGCTACTTGCGACCGACTTCACGATTCCTGCATTTATGCCTATGAGTTCCTCACGAGTCATCCCCGGTTTTCTTGGAATACCCGATGTGATAACAGCAATATCGCTGTTGGCAGTTTTTGAATAATCATTGGTACTTCCCGTAATTTTGGTATCAAAACCGTTCAAGGATGCCGTTTGCATCAAATCCATCGCCTTACCTTCTGCAAAACCCTCCTTAATATCCAAAATGACTACCTCTGAAGCAAAATCCTTAATGGCAATGTACTCCGCACAACTGGCTCCTACCGCTCCAGCTCCAACTACTGTAACTTTCATGTTCCTATATTTTTATGAATTAATTTATTTATACTAAAACAAAAGGTTTCATTATACCTTTTTAGCTTGCCAAAAATACTCAATTCCTAACAATTTGACAGGAAGTAAAGCGGTAATATATCCAGACTTTTGACTTTTAAAAACATCGACAAAATGTAGCTAACGTTAAAAAAAGATACCTTTCAACGAAGAAATGGCAAAAAAGTTGCCGTACATCGATTTTTAGTAATATCGCAAAAGAAGCCCCGTTTATAGTTGTGGATCCCAAATCCAAACATAACCTACTTAGTAATGAAAAAGTTCCTCTCGTTAATGGCCATTTGTGCCATTATCTTTTCCGCAAATTGTTCGCGCATTGAACAGAACAATGACCCCATTATTGGTATATGGTCTCAATCCGAAACTGAAATTAGCAACAGTTCTTCCAAAGGTACCCTCCGTAAAGAGTGGATTTTTAATGATGTTTATCTCGGTAGATATCATGAAATCAACGGAAACGACATTACCCTACAAACAGATTTTAAGTGGTACAGGGAAGGGGACATTTATACCATAGAATATAGGGGACTTGAAAATGTGCCTGTTGACCGTTTAAAAATTATTGAAAGCGATCAAGGTACTATTTTGGAAAAGATCAATGGCGAGTACGTAGCCATTAGGGAGTAGAAAATTTTCACAGGGCCATGGGAAAGAGCCTGTTCGGAGAAATCTGGGCAGGCTCTTCATGTATAAAATAAGCCCGGCGTATCCGCCGGGCTTATTAATTTTTTATTTCATAGTTATTTTAAGGACTATCTAAACCCAAAATTGACACCAAACGTCCATGTGTTGAATTCGCCTAAAGTATAATCGGCATTGAGCCTAAAGAAGCCCAATTTAAGCTTGGCCCCTACATTGCCCGTAACACCGTTTACCTTTTTGGTAATGGAAAAGGGGTCTTCGTACGTTTGAGAAGCAAAAGGTCCTGCGGTCACTATATAAGTTCCCAAAACGTCCGTTACTGATTTTCCAGTAACGTAGCCAAGTCCGCCATAAAAATTGATTACCGGAAGTCTCGTGGAAACAACGGCATTAAATGCCCAAGTATTTATACTCGTCTCTATTCGTTGGTCGTTTCCTTGCACCAAATTGAAATTCTCTAGATCATAGTCACCATCCACCTTGGTATATCCTATAACTGCAGAAATGGCGACCGGCAAAATTTTATCCGCAGGGAGGAGTTTAGTGAAATCATGTTGCAGTCCAAAACCAATCAAGCCCACAGAGGCACCCTCATATTCGATTTTGGGTAAAAACCGTGCCTTTATCTCCGTACCTTTAATCAGGCCAACACTTCCTTGAAGGTATCCAGAGGGTACAAAATCCAAGCCCTCCCCGGAAAGTCCGGAAGGCAATTCAAAGGTTTGTCGTGCAGTGGCACCCGCTACCTGTCCTTCAACATATACCTCTACACCGCTTATATCTCCCAAAGCGGTAGAAACTTCCCTGGCAATGCCGGGATTGTCCACAAAATCCAGATTCTGATAGTCATTTGGATCTAAAACAAAAGCTTTTTTATCCGACTTATTTTTGAAGCCGGTAATATTTCCGATGATGGATATTTCAAATCCGCCCAAGGGCTTGGCATCTGCCGTATTGTACCATCCTGTAGAAAAATTATAAATAGCACTTTCTGAAAGCGGCTCCAAATAATCTACGGTAAATTGTTCTGCATCTTCCACACCGGCGGCAAAAAGATCGTTAAAGTCCTGGGCCATAGCGGCGCTAAAACTACACAGTAAAAAGCATGTAAGTAAATTCTTCATTTTTTAATTTTTCCTAAAACTAAAAAACCTGCGTTTTTGGCGCAGGTTTTTGTTGTGTAATAGGGTTTTTTTATGTGTCAATGTTCGCATAGACGGCATTTTTCTCAATGAATTCCCGCCTAGGAGGTACCTCATCGCCCATCAACATTGAAAAGATTCGATCCGTCTCCGTCGCATTTTCAATGGTAATTTGACGTAAGGTCCTGAATTCTGGGTTCATAGTGGTGTCCCACAATTGTTCAGCGTTCATTTCACCAAGTCCTTTGTATCGTTGTATGCTTACACCTCCACTAAAACTTGCTGCGATTTCATCACGCTCCTTATCGGTCCAGGCATATTGCTTTTTTTGGCCTTTTTTAACCAAATATAGTGGTGGTGTGGCGATGTAAACATGGCCCCCTTCGACCAACTCACGCATGTAGCGGAAGAAGAACGTCAAAATCAAGGTTTCAATGTGGCTACCATCCACATCGGCATCACACATGATTACTACTTTATGGTAACGCAATTTTTCGAGGTTCAAAGCCTTGCTGTCCTCTTCGGTACCAATGGTAACGCCAAGTGCCGTATAAATGTTCTTGATTTCCTCATTTTCAAAAACCTTATGCTGCATGGCCTTCTCCACGTTCAGAATCTTACCTCTCAAGGGCAGAATGGCCTGAAAATTCCTGTCACGACCTTGCTTGGCCGTTCCGCCGGCGGAATCTCCCTCTACTAGGAATACCTCACATTGAGTTGGGTCTTGCTCTGAACAATCCGATAATTTCCCTGGCAATCCCCCCACGCTCATTACGGTCTTTCGCTGAACCATCTCCCTAGCTTTGGTTGCCGCATGCCTGGCTTGGGCCGCTAGGATTACTTTTTGCACGATTATCTTGGCATCATCTGGATGTTCTTCCAAATAGTCCGTCAACATCTCCGATACGGCTTGGCTAACCGCCGCGGAAACTTCGCGGTTACCCAGCTTGGTCTTTGTTTGACCTTCAAATTGCGGTTCTGCTACCTTAACGGATACGATCGCTGTCAAGCCTTCCCTAAAATCATCCCCTTGAATTTCAAATTTTAGCTTGTCCAACATACCGGAAGCATCGGCATATTTTTTAAGGGTCGTTGTGAGCCCCCTTCTAAAACCCGATAAATGGGTACCACCTTCGTGCGTATTGATATTATTTACGTAGGAATGTAGGTTTTCCGTATAACTGGTATTGTATACCATGGCAACTTCCACAGGAATATCGTTCTTTTCACCTTCCATGGAAATAACACTCTTAATCAAAGGTTCCCTATTGCCATCCAAGAACTTTACAAACTCCTTAAGCCCTTCATTGGAGTAGAATGTTTCCGACACAAACTCTCCCTTATCATCCTTTTGTCTTCTATCCGTAATGGAAATGGTAACCCCTTTGTTGAGAAAGGAAAGTTCGCGCATCCTATTGGATAGCGTTTCATAACTATATTCAATGGTCTGGGTAAATATGGTCTCGTCCGGTCTAAAAGTGACTACCGTACCCCTATCATCAGTTTCACCAACGCTCTTTACGGGATAAAGCGCCTTGCCCCTTTCATACTCCTGTTCCCATATTTTACCATCCCTGTATACCGTAGCCTTTAAATGACTGGACAGTGCATTTACACAGGAAACTCCAACACCATGCAGACCACCGGATACTTTATAGGAATCTTTATCGAACTTGCCTCCAGCACCAATTTTGGTCATTACGACCTGTAGCGCGGATACACCTTCCTTTTTATGCAAATCAACAGGAATACCCCTTCCGTTATCCTTGGTAGTAATGGAATTGTCCTCGTTTATGACGACACTTATGGTATCACAATGTCCACCCATGGCCTCATCGATGGAGTTATCCACCACCTCATAGACCAAGTGATGCAACCCACGGACACCCACATCGCCAATGTACATGGATGGACGCATCCTTACATGCTCCATTCCTTCCAAAGCTTGGATACTATCCGCTGAATATTGCTTTTTATTTGCTTCTTCGCTCATAAATTAAAAGTTGTTTTTACTTCAAAAATTGCAATCCTACAAATATACGGAATACCCCATGAAATAAGCCCTTTCTCCATATTGGACATTGTCAAGTTATCAACAAAAATTGTGGAAAATTACCAATTTGACAAAAGAGGTCAGCGCAATTATTTTTAACTAGTGCACAAGGTTCAAAACTGAAATGACCATAACAAAAGAGGTGCCAATAGTTGGCACCTCTCAAGGACTAATTAAAAAATAAAAACTGCCCTGCTTCTCTGAAACAGGTAAACAGAATTGCCTTAAAAAACTTATTTCACATAAGCATCCGCGTGTACTTTGGCCACGGCCCTTCCTGAGGGATCGTTCATGTTTTTAAACGCTTCGTCCCATTCCAACGCAATTTTGGTACTACAGGCCACGGAGGGTTCCTGGGGAACGCATAACGCAGCGGCATCAGAAGGAAAATGTTCCTCGAATATGGAACGGTAGTAAAACTCTTCTTTGGTTGTGGGTGTCTGTATAGGAAACCTAAACCTGGCATTTGCCAATTGGTCATCCGTAACCTCCTTTGCCACCATTTCCTTTAAAGTATCGATCCAACTATAACCCACACCATCCGAAAATTGTTCCTTTTGTCTCCAAGCAACACTTTCGGGTAGCATTTCCTCAAAGGCCTTCCTAACCACCCATTTCTCCATACGCTCTCCGTTGATCATTTTATCCTTTGGATTGATGCGCATGGCCACATCCATAAATTCCTTGTCCAAAAAGGGTACACGTCCCTCGATGCCCCATGCGGCCAAAGATTTGTTGGCCCTTAAACAATCATACATATGGAGTTTATCCAACTTTCTAACGGTCTCTTCATGAAAATCCTTTGGACTTGGTGCTTTATGAAAATATAGATAGCCACCAAAAAGCTCATCCGCTCCTTCACCCGATAATACCATCTTTATTCCCATGGACTTAATTACACGGGCCATCAAATACATAGGGGTAGAAGCACGAATCGTTGTGATGTCATAGGTTTCCAAGTTGTAGATAACATCCCTTATGGCATCCAAACCTTCCTGTATGGTAAACTTGATTTCATGATGCACGGTGCCGATGTGATCCGCCACCTTTCGAGCGGCAGCTAAATCCGGTGATCCTTCCAGTCCCACTGAAAATGAGTGTAGCTGTGGCCACCATGCGTCCACCGTATCGCCGGACTCTATTCTCTTTTGGGCATATTTTTTGGCAATGGCCGATGTTACGGAAGAATCCAACCCTCCGGACAGTAAAACGCCATAAGGTACATCGGACATTAACTGACGGTGCACGGCAGCTTCCAAAGCTTCCTTGATCGCTTGGATACTGGTTTCGTTTTCCTTTACGGCTTCATAGTCCATCCAATCGCGCTTGTACCATCTTTTCAATTCCCCATCGGAACTATGCAAATAATGCCCTGGGGGAAACAATTCTATTTTGGTACAGGTGCCCTCCAGAGCCTTAAGTTCCGAAGCCACATAAAAGGTTCCATTCTGGTCCCAACCCATATACAAAGGAATGATACCCATATGGTCCCTGGCCACAAAATATTCGTCCTTTTCCGAATCATAAATAGCAAAACCAAAAATGCCATTCATCTCATCTATGAAATGGGACCCTTTTTCTTGGTAAAGTGCCAGAATGACCTCACAATCAGATTCGGTTTTAAAATTATATTTTCCCTCAAATTGCTTACGCAACTCCCTATGATTATATATTTCCCCATTGGCGGCCAAAATCAACTTTCCATCTTCACTCAAAAGAGGTTGTTTTCCAGAGGCAGGATCCACAATGGCCAAACGCTCATGGGCCAAAATGGCCTTCTCATCCGCATAAATACCGCTCCAATCCGGTCCTCTATGCCTAACTTTTTTAGACATTTCCAGCAATTGAGGCCTTAATACTTCCGTACTTTCCTTGACATCAAATGCACAAACAATTCCACACATATTATTTTATTTATAATAATTCCGATGCAAAAATGACCCAATTGTTTAAAATATAAAACACAATAGATAATTATGATTACATTTTATAATCAAATAATGTTATTGTATACAAAAAATAAACTATTTTATTTTTAAATGGAAGTATCCCGACCATTTTGTAAGTATGTTAAAATTTAACGACTTTTTATAAGAATAAGCTCTGTGAAGTACTTAGCTTTGAAACACTAAATTAAATTCGATTATGAAAAAAATTATTTCCCTATCCCTATTCATCGCTGTTATATCCTTTTCAAACGGCCTTAGCGCCCAAAAGTTCTCCGGATTGGACAAAAGTCCCATGGATATGGCATCCTACCCCACCGATTACAAGGTTTCCGACAAAGTGGTGAGAATCATCTACGGAAGACCTCAACTTAAAAACCGTTCCTTGGCGGAACTAGCCCCTACCGGGCAAGTTTGGAGAACAGGTGCCAATGAAGCGGCGGAGATTTCCTTTTACCAAGACGTAAATTTTGGAGGCAAGGATATAAAAGCTGGGACATATTCCTTATTCACGATTCCAGGAGAACAGGAATGGACCGTTATCCTAAATAAAAATTTGAACCAATGGGGTTCCTATTTTTACGATGAAAGTGGCGATGTTGCAAGAATTAAGGTTCCCAATGGTTCCGATGCTTCAAGTTTGGAAGAGTTTTCCATAGCCTTTAAGGAAGTTGAAAAAGGTGCCCACATGGTCATGGGTTGGGACAAAACAAGAGTGGCGGTTCCCATCACATGGTAATACCACTTTTTACAATAAAAAAAACGGACTTAGGTCCGTTTTTTTATTTTCTAGTTTTTAGCCAATGGCCATATCCTTCAATCGACCTTTATTAATTTTCCGGTAACTGTTTCGTACCTCTTACGGAAAACCTACTGCCTTCTTCCGTTATGACCTGTCCCTCAAGTTCCTTTCCTTTTATCCCAAGTACCACGCCAACCCGCTCCACACCATCCAAGTTGACATGAAATTGCATTTCTTCACCTTCTACCAGAATATCATATGCATTGAGCGACCCTCTATTTTGTAATTGCACCTGCACCGTATACTGGCCTTCCATTTTGTCAACTATCAAAAGACCTTCTTCATAGCCATTATTTATGCCTGTCACCCTATAGCTCCAAACACCTACAACTTCCGTAAGTTCTAAAGTTTTATCGTTGGTTTTATTATTTCCAGTGTTTCCGAACCCGTCTTGGGCGGTTCCTGTGAAAAACACTAACAAAAGCAATAGGAATATAGGAATGTACCTCACAATATTGGTATAGGATTTCTACTTATAACTCGCAATCCAAGAATTTATTTTCTCTTCCAAAAGCATTAAAGGCAAACTTCCGGTGCCCAACACTTGATCATGGAACTCTCGTAAATCAAATTTAGGACCTAGTTCCATTTTGGCCCTATTCCGTAATTCCAATATTTTCAATTGGCCCATTTTATAGGAAAGTGCCTGACCAGGTGTGGCCATATATCGTTCCACTTCGGCAATAATACCTTCCTCTGACTCCGCTTCATGGGCCAAAGAATAAGCTATTGCCTCTTCGCGGGTCCAACCCATTGCGTGTATTCCAGTGTCCACTACCAACCGAATGGCGCGGTGCATTTCCATACTGAGCATGCCAAAATATTGATAAGGGTCTTCATAAAGGCCCAGTTCCTTTCCTAGGGATTCCGCATACAAGGCCCACCCTTCCACAAAAACACCCATACTTTCAGGATGTAAAAATTCTGGTAGCCCTTGGTTCTCCTGTTGTAGGCTCAACTGATAATGATGGCCCGGTATGGCCTCATGTAAGAACAGGGCTTCATCATGAACCACATTGTAACTTTTGACATTGGGAATGGGCACATAAAAGGTACCCGGCCGTTTGGCGTCCTTAGAACCCGGAACGTACTCCGCACTGGCCGATGCCTCCCTGAAGGCTTCGGTACGCTTTACATGAAAACCGGCCTTGGGGCGGAGGTTGAATACACTATCCAATTGTAAGCTCAAGCGCTCATGGATACGATTAAAATGTTCCAAAACTTCAGCTGGGTCATTAAAGGGCATAAGTTCCCTTTTGTTACGCACCTCAATGAAAAAGTCCTTTAATTCACCTTTAAAACCCAATTCATCCTTTACCTTTTCCATTTCCCCTGTAATACGATCCACTTCCTGCTGTCCAAGGGCATGAATATCTTCAGCAGTCATTTTCGTAGTAGTGTGCAACCGAATCAAATAATTATAAGTTTCACGGCCATTCGGTAAGGCGGACAATCCATCCGTATCCCTACAGGCAGGAAGATATTCCTGTTCCAAAAATTGATGCAACTCTTGGTACTTGGGAAGAATTTTTTCAGTAATCATCCGTTCGTAATCATTTTTCAAGCTTGCCCTGACATCTTCATCCATCGCTTCCGGAAAATTGAGCACCGGCTGATAGAAGAGATTCTCCTCTAGGGGAATATCAAGAAACGTCTTAATTTGTGGCAGCATTTTTAGGGTAAGGACCTTAGGCAAAACGATTTCTTTTTCCATTCCTTCCTGCATATGCTCCATACAGGTATCCAAAAACTGGAGATAGTCCTCTAAACGGTTTAACCAATTTACATAATCCTCCTGGGTGGCGAAGGGCTGTACGCTAGTGCCCCCGGCCAACTGGGCCACGTACAGATGTAGTGACTGTATCTGGAACAAGGGCATAAGTTCAAAACTGGGCAGGTTATAAATGGGAGATGCCATAGTGACAATGGAATTGTTTAACCCCTCCAATTTCATACGGCAATCCCATTCCATTACCCGGGCACTCAAGGCATCTTCCTTGGTAAGCTCGGATATAGGATACTTTTCCAGTTCGGACAAAAACGAGATATAGGATTCCCGGAGATATTCCTGATGCCTGTCTGAGATATAATTGACAATGGTATCATTGTAGGTGTCAATCCCGGCTTTTGTTGCCTCTATGGGATTGATTTTATTTTGAAAATCGTAAAAAGCTACAAATAGACTATCAATGCTACCTATATCATTTTTTTTAGATTTGTGCTCCGGTGTACAAGCCGCAAACAATAGTGTAATTGCTGCGATAACTCCTTTGTAGTTCATTGTCCTTAAATTTTAGGATATATAAATCTATTGACTTAGGCATTTAACCACTAATATTTTTGATATAGCATGGCGGGGTATTTACCATCCTGAGCATCAGGTTGTCGAATATGCCCTCCTTCATGAAGCTGCGGTTGAACCTGTAGCAATATTCGTCGAGATAGTCCTGTAGGTCCCCCACGTGGTGGTGCATCCCCCTAAGCCATGCC
>NZ_MDGL01000122.1 GCF_002742265.1 Maribacter sp. 4G9 | reverse complement strand
CAACTTGAAAACGAGATCTAAAGTCTCACAGAACTGAACGTGATTTAAGTAGTAAAAGAGAGAGGATTATCAATGTTGTCGAAGTCGTAAGCTTCACCGTGTATAGTAACCTTAATTCTCTCTTTTGTTCTTTCTGATTAACACATCAATTTAAAGAGAATCAAACTTAAGACGTGTATAGCTTATTGCTTCTGAATTTCCTACTCGGAAATTCTTGCGCAATTTGCTATCTTGTTTCCTTATTCGGAAAATCATACTGATTTTCCGCAACAAGCCATACACAAACACGATGATGTACAATTATTCATTTAATTTTTATTGTTTTTCAAAGGTATTCATCGGTCGCTTCGCTCGGTCACCTAAAGGTGAACCCAAGTCGCTACATTGTCGCCAAAGGCTCCAATTCCCGCCCCTTGGGATTTGTACATCATCGCAGGGCCATGCCAGTTTGCATAATCCGTAGGATGAGGGACCATCCAACCTATCACCTTTAGGCGCCATCGAGGAAAACTGTACATATCAACGGCTATATGCAACCTGGCCACGTTCAACACGTATTTGTAAATTTATCCCAACAAGTTGCGTAAATTTAAAATCCGTAACGTGGCTTCACATAGCCCTGCGTTGTGGTGCATTTTACAAGCCACCCAAAAAACTTCAAAATACGGTATTAAATTCAAAAATTAAATGTAAATTTGTATCCAAGTAGATACACTTTTATGTTTTTTATCGAGAAAACAATTGAATTTGATAAATGGTTGAAAAAACTGAAGGACTTTAAGGCCAAGGCGAAAATCCTATTCAGAATTCAAAAAATTGAAAACGACGGACATTTTGGCGATTGTAAATCTGTTGGCGACGGGATAAGGGAAATGCGCGTGAATTTCGCAAAAGGTTATAGGGTTTACTTCAAAGAAAAAGACGGGAAAATAATTGTACTTCTGATTGGTGGAGACAAATCAACACAGCAAAAAGATATTGCGAAAGCGAAAGAAATCTGGAAAAAATTAAAGAAATAGAAAATATGGGAACTTCAAAATTTGACATAGCTGATTATTTGGACAGCAAGGAAATGATTGCCGAATATCTCAACACAGTTCTGGAAGAAGGAGATAACGCAGATGTTATTAATGCGATCGGACATATTGCAAAAGCGATTGGAATGACCAAAATTGCAGAGGAAACTGGATTAAGTAGACCAAGTTTGTACAAAGCATTGTCGGACGGAGCTAAACCTCAATTTGCGACAATAATGAAAGTTTTGAAAGCAATCGGAGGACAAATTCAAGTGAATCCAATGTCCGCGTGAAAAAATAACGCACCACAATCGAGTAGACGGGTCCGCCCCTAGTTAGGAACGGACTGCGCCTCTCACACCACCGTGCGTACGGGTCTCGTACACGGCGGTTCGTTATATCAGAACTTTACACTAAGGTAGTACGCCAGCATACTTTCGTAACCTCTTTTTCTTAGACGTTTTTCAGTAATAGTAGTCCTCAGTATAGGACTTTGGGCTACCGCCCAGCCTCCCATCCTTGTTCTACTCCAAGCATACGCTTGATCCTGTTTTATACCTAAGCCAATGAGATTCTTGCGTTTGCGCTCCGGTTTCTTCCAATCGTGCCATATACAGTAGCGTAGTCGGTTCCGTAACCATTCATCCAGCTTTTTAAGTTTGGTATGTATATTTCCTAATCGGGAAATTGTTCGACCACCCTTTATAGATGGGTTTTAGCCGTTGTAACCTTTCTACTAATGACAATGGCAGCGTTTTCTTGGTAAGATACCTGAGCTTGCGTTTAAGTGTTTGCCAAGCCTGTTCGCTTACTATTAACTGATAATGACCCTTTACGCCTTTCTTATATACTGGCGTAAACCTATAACCCAACAACT
>NZ_MDGL01000121.1 GCF_002742265.1 Maribacter sp. 4G9 | reverse complement strand
ATATACGGAGAGAGATAGAAATTGAAGTTCATGCTAGAATTAGTTCGAAATTAGTTCGAAACTGTATTCAAAATAAACAAAAATAAAACAATATAAAAAATTCGATACTTGAAAAACAGCAAGTTATCACCCGTAATTCCTACAAATAAGGTGTTTTACGAGAAAATAACCGTTTTATTGTTGTACACCATTGTTTTTCTAAGAACATGGAGTTTAACGGCTCTCGACAGGACGATTTTTTCCAAATCACGCCCCTTACTTATAAAGTCGGAAATAGAGTGCATATGCGAAACAGGGGCAACGTCCTGCTCAATTATGGGGCCTGCATCAAGTTCCTCTGTTACATAATGGCTAGTGGCCCCAATAATTTTAACGCCTCTTTCGAAAGCTGCATGGTAGGGTTTGGCTCCCGCAAACGCAGGTAAAAATGAATGATGGATGTTAATTATTTTATTGGGATAAAGATCAATTAATGAGCTACTGACAATTTGCATGTACCTGGCCAACACAATAAAATCCACTTCATATTCTTTGAGGAGTTCTATTTGCCTTTTTTCGCTTGAATTACGGTTTTCTTTATTGAAGGGTATATGATGAAAGGGTACTGCGAATTGATCGGCTATATATTTTAAATCTGGATGATTGCTCAGTATAAATGGAATTTCAACAGAGAGCTCGCCAGAATTGAATCGGCTTAATATATCATAAAGACAATGATTGTACTTGGAGACAAAAAGTGCCATTTTAGGCTTTTTCATGTCGGTATGTAAACTCCAGTGCATTTGATACCTGGTTGCCAGTTCCGTATCGAATTTTTTCTGAAGTACCTCTATATCAACGCACTCAAAATCACTTTCCAAACGCATAAAAAAGACGTCTGCAGATTTATCCACATGTTGGTCTAGATAAACAATGTTGCCTTTTTGGGCATGAATAAATCCTGTAACTGAACTTATAATACCTTTTTGATCGGGACAGTTAATTAGTATGATAATTTTCAATTTTAAAAAATTATAGTATTAGACAATTGGATACCCATACTCACAATTAAGTGGAATGACTAAAATTGCTAAACGGTTCAAATTAAAAAAAATTGGATTTTACCTAATGGAAACCTTCCACTTTCTGTAATACTTTCTAAAGCTTTTTAATTCTGATCGTAGCAGGTTAATATATTCTGTCTCCTTTACCCCGTCTTTTTCCAGTCCAAGGCAATAGGAATTAATATTTCTGATCATGATGTTAATGAAGGAAACGTTTTGCAAACGTTCAGAAGTGGATCGTGAGGATTCTACCATTGCAATTTTTTGTGAAATAAGGATAGCATCGGTTAAAATGGAATTGGCAATGATATCCCTTAGACTGTTACTTTCGTACAATCTCAAAAGATCTTTGTTGAAGGAAACATAGGAGGCGATTTCCCGGCTAGTGCGGCAAAGTTCCAAGGCTTTTCTATATACTGGAATATTTCTAAGATTTTTTTGGGACATGGTAAGTATATTAAACGTATACCATTATAAAATTACTACAGGTAATTCTTAAATGTCTTTTGATTCTAAATCAAATATTTTAAATTACTTTACATTCGAAAATATAATAGTTAAAAAAATTATGGATGTAAAGATAGACAAACTCAATTGGAAAATTCTTGAAAAACTACAGGGAAATGCCAGGGAATCCTTCGCAAATATTGGGAGGTCCATAGGTTTAACTGCACCTGCAGTTGGGGAAAGAGTCAAAAAGATGGAAGATTTGGGAATAATAACTGGGTATCATGCGAAAGTTTCCCATTCCCTTACCGGACATCAGTTAAAGGCCATTATAACATTAAGGGCCTTCATGGGCAAACTCAAGCCATTTTTGGCGATGGTGGATTCCTTTGATGAAGTAGTGAACTGTTACAGAATTACAGGAAATGAGAACATTGTTATGGAAGTAGTCTTAAAGGACCAGTTCCATTTGGAAAAATTTATTGATAAATTAATCCAATATGGGGAAACTAGGACCAATATCGTTCTTTCCCAAGTGATTTCAAATGCTCCCATAAGTCCGGTACGGAAAATGGAAATGCCTAATTAAAATATATTCTGACAATTATTGTGATCAATTATTAATTTGGCCTTAAATTTTGGCTAGATTTTTGTTGTAGATTTAAGTATGAAAAAAATAGTACTTCTGATTTTATGGGTTGTGCCTTTGGCCGTTTTTTCGCAACAACTAAAAATCGTTAAAGGGACTATCAATGATAGTTTGGCCATTAAAGGCGAAGGAGGTGATACGGAGACTTTTTCTTTATACCTTCCATCTAATTTCAATATGTCACAGGCTTGGCCAGTTCTTTTTCTTTTTGACATGCAAGGAAGTAGTAGGGCTGCCTTATCCATGTTTTCGTCCGCTGCTGAAAAGGAAGGTTATATTCTCGCGAGTTCCAATGATTTAAAGGACACCTTAAGTCTCTCACAAAATGTCTTGATAGCCAATAGAATGCTCAATACGGTATATGATATGATTCCTATACATAAAGAAAGAGTGTACGTTGGAGGTATAGGAGACGGTGGAAGGTTTGCTACCTTGGTGCCTACATTTATAAAGGATATCAAAGGTGTTCTTTCCTGCGGCGCCGCATTAGCCAATACAGAGGTACTTACACGAAAAAACATGTTTTACTTTATTGGAATAGCCGGTCGATCTGACTATAATTATAGGGAACTCTTGGAAAGCAAAATAATATTGGACAACCTTAAGTTTCCTAATTTATTACTGTTTTTTGAAGGGGAACATCAGTGGGCTCCAATAGATCAAACGGCCAATGCCCTTAGATCTTTTACATTATCTGAAATGGCTAAAGGGACTGTTCCCAGAAATGACAGCTTGGTCAATGAGTACTACCAAAGTTCTTTAATAAGGGCTAATGAACTGCTATCCAATGATAAGCCGCTGTTGGCCGAAAATGCCTTGGATAACGCTATTGAGGTCTATAATCCTTTTGGGGATTTGGATTCTCTAAAAACATCCAAAAAGATACTTAGAAGGAGTAAAACCTACAGGTTTAAAAAACGCTTACAGGAGAATTTCTTTTTAAAGGAAACCTTGACCAAGGAAGATTATGGATACTATTTGGAAGAGGACATTTTGACCTATAATTATAATAATTTGGGTTGGTGGAACTTTCAAATGTCCGAATTGGACAAAATGGACAAGAGTAGTAATGAATTTGAGAAACGGATGGCAAACAGGCTTCGAGGGTTCTTGAATGCGTTGATATCGGATAATCTCAATATCATTGCAACCGATAAGCAAGTGGATTTGGAGGCTCTGAACTTTTTGTACCAGTTGAAGACCATTACGGAGCCAAAAAATCCCGAAAATTATCTAAAGGTGATTTCCTACAGCGCGTTTATTGAGGACTATGGTACCGGAATTTTCTATTTGGAGGAATTATTGAAAACGGGATATGACAATACAGAAGAGCTTTACGGGTTGGAGCATACCGCACTGTTTAGAATTACCCCGGAGTTCAATGCCATTGTTTACAAGTATTTAAAGGATGCCCGGTATAAGAGTATCGAAGATCAATAGATTTGTTGAAAGCTGGCGTTAAACGGTACTTTAATCTTTTCACAAGAAAAATCATATAGTATTTTTGAAAAAAATAGAACGATGTATCGATCAACGGTCCTAATCTTGCTTTCAATTGGTATGTTTAGCTCCTGTAATGAAGCAAAGAAATATCACGATGAAAAACCAAATTTGGTCTCTGAGGCTCCTACGGATAAGATTGCCGATATACTGGCCCACCAGCAGAAACTGAATGAGGAATTCAAAGATCCAGACGTGTCACCCTTACCGGATAGGTTTCGAAAGGATTTTAAGGGACTTGATTTTTTTGCACCAGATACGAACTATGTGGTAGAAGCCCAATTTATTAGGACCCCGGATGCGGCACCCTTTTTGATGCCTACCACTACTGATAGGAAATCAGAAGAAGTGGTCTACGCCAAGGTGAAATTCGAGCTTCACGGAAAACCTTTCGAACTGGAGGTTTACCAGAACCCTGAACTAATACAAGAAAAAGGATACGAGGATTATCTGTTTCTTCCCTTTACGGATTTAACAAACGGGGAGGAAACCTATGGTGGTGGCAGGTATCTGGATGTAAGGATTCCCAATGGCAATAGAATTACCATCGATTTTAATAAAGCCTATAATCCGTATTGTGTATACAACAAAAAATATTCCTGCCCCTTGGTGCCTGCAGTAAATCACTTGGATACCAGAATACTGGCCGGGATCAAGAATTTCGATAAAAAATAAAACCCGGTGGTTCCACCGGGCTTTATACTATGAACTTAAACAAAAATCAATTAGTCCTTATTTTTTCACTGACTAGAAAGAGTATATAGCAGCTAAAAGAAATGATGACAAACTACCAATTGGTTCTCCATTGCCGTTTACAAAAGTGGTATCCTCAGAAGTACTATCCAATCTAAGTTCTGGTTTAATCATTAAGTTTCCTATAGTTGCACTACCTGTAAGGGTCACTGCAAAAACACTGGCATCACCCTCAGCATCTGAGGCACCTATAGCTCCAAAGAAATCAGTTTCTGTAAAATACTCGCCTCTTAATCCAAGGGTAAAGTTTTCTGAAGTAGCCAATTGAGGATAGACTGCAACACCTGCAAAACTTCCTATACCATCTTCTTCATCTCCATTAAAGTAAGCGGCGTTCAGCCCAAGGAAGAAGGAATCTGAAAGGTCAAAACCTCCAGTAAAGTCAATCTCATAAGATCCATTATCTATTAAAAGGTTGGCATATTGTCCACTATAACCTAATTGCACACCATAGGCATATTGGCCAACGGGATTAAATTCGGTTAAATCCGTTGGGTTCATTACGGCCAACATCAAGCTAAAATCATCAGAAATTGCAAAATCAGCCTTCAATCCTGTATGTGAAAACGGACCATAGGAAAACAGATAAGATGTGCTATAGTTAAAGTTTGCAACTGGAGAAATAACTTCGTATCCCAAAAAAGTATTGAAGTTACCAAATGTCAAGGTAACGGCATCGCTTACATTCCAATAGGCATATAATTGGTTCACAATATCACCTGTAGCTGAATACATCGGTGAAGCAAAAATCGCATCAGTACCTCTAGGGCCAAAAACTAAGTCAGCAACGAAACCAACCTTTTCGCCTTCATAGCCTGCAATAACATTTGCCATACCAAGTGCAAAACCGGGCAAATTGGCAAAAGAACTACCAGGAGCTTGGGCATCTACACCGTTTCCGGCATTCAAATTTGCTCTATAGTAGGCGTCAATAGAACCGCTCAAAGTAAACTTTGGAGCCTCTTCTTCTTCCTGAGCTACCAATGATACGGCTGAAAAAAGCGCCAATGTTGAAAAAAGGATATTTTTTACGAATTTTGTATTAATAATCTGTTTCATAAGTTTGAATTTTAAATCCATGCAGGATTATTATTTTAATTATTAAGTGTAAGTAAAAGTGAAAGGGTTATGTAACGGAGCGTTCTGCAAAACGCTCCGTTTTTTTATTCATTCTAATGTTGGTTCATTCTAAAGTCGGCATAAGCGTCCATTCCATGCTCGTGGATATCCAGACCTTCCAATTCTTCTTCCCTTGAAACTCTTAGACCAAGGGTAGCTTTAAGTATTCCAAGAATGATACCTGCGCTCACTACACAGAACGCACCAATAATCAAAACGCCATATAATTGTGTCAATAATTGGTCTATGCCTGCTTTGCTGCCAAAAATTCCTACGGCCAAGGTTCCCCAAATACCACAGATCAAGTGAACGGCAATAGCCCCAACGGGATCATCCAATTTTAGCCTGTCAATCAAGGCAACACCAAATACAATCAGTATACCTGCCAAGAAACCTATAACAACGGCTTCGTTGGGAGACATTAAATCTGCACCGGCAGTAATACCAACCAAGCCTCCTAGGATACCGTTAAGAAACATGGTAAGGTCTAGATTTTTGTAGAGAATAGTAGAAGTTATCATGGCACCAAAACCACCGGCCGCTGCGGCCAAACTTGTCGTTACCAAAACCAAGGAAGTCAATTCTGGGTCTGCCGAAAGTACGGACCCTCCGTTGAACCCAAACCATCCCAACCAAAGAATCAATACCCCTGCCGTTGCCATTGGAATGCTATGGCCCGGTATTGCATTAGGTTTACCGTCCTTTCCAAATTTCCCTATTCTGGCACCTAATAAAGTTACGGCAACCAAGGCTGCCCAACCACCTACGGAGTGTACCAAGGTTGAACCGGCAAAATCATAGAATCCCCAAGAATCAAGAAATCCTCCACCCCATTTCCAAGCACCAACGATGGGGTAGACCAATCCAACGTATACAATGGTGAATATCATGAAGGAACCTATCTTGATTCGCTCAGCAACTGCCCCGGAAACAATGGTCGCTGCCGTAGCGGCGAACATCCCTTGGAAAAGAAAGTCAGTCCACCAAGTGTATCCACCATCGGCATAATCAGGGGTCATGCCCCCTTCAGGTGCTGCAATTCCGAACCCGGCGAATTTAAGAATGCCTGCGTCCCCATCCTCAAAACCGGGATACATCAGGTTAAATCCAAAGGCATAATACAATAATAGGCCTCCGGTAATTATAAATATGTTTTTGAATAAAATATTGATCGTGTTTTTTTGTCTGGTTAAACCTATTTCCAAAAAGGCAAAACCTGTATGCATGAAAAATACCAAAGCGGTAGCCAACATCATCCATACGTTATTCGCTGTAAATAATCCTGCGTCCATTTTTTAAAGTTTTTAGTTAGTTGATTTTTAGTTGATTCCTGCGTGACCGCTTTCCTTGGTTCTTATTCGGTACGCTTCTATGACATCCGAAACAAATATTTTACCATCACCCACATTACCCGAGTAAGCGGTTTCCAAAATTGCATTTACCGTTTTTTGCGCAAACTCATCGGATACTACAATGGTGAGATATCTTCTTTGAATGTCTGTGGTACTATAGGAAATACCACGATATACATGACCTTGTTTTTCGTTTCCAACTCCTGTTACATCCCAGTAACTAAAGAAATTGACCTCTATTTGATGCAACGCCTCTTTGACTTCATCAAACTTGGATTTTCTGATAATTGCCTCGATTTTTTTCATTGTACTAATTGTTTTAGATGGCTCAAATGTATGTTAAAAAAATTAACACCCCTTCTTTTTTGGGGGTGTGTAACATATTTTTGTAATTATAGTAATTAACCCCCCTAAAAATTATAGGTATGAATATTTAAACGATGTTATTTTGTGAATTTGAACAGGGAAAGACAAACGAAATAGCCAATTTTTGAAAATAACGCAGCAAAACGTCACTTTCTAATGAGAATTGTTTAAAAAACAATTAAAAAGATAAAAAAATGTTTAATAAATATAAATTAAGGAGGGTGCTGTTAAGATTATAACAACTTGCAGAGGTAAAGCCCCAAGGCAATGGCGAGGATACCTATAAAAATACTTAGTCCAAGATATACGGACATATACAAAATTGAATGTTCCTTAAGAAGTATATGGCTTTCCAGTGCAAATGTGGAGAAAGTAGTAAAACCACCGCAAAAACCGGTTGCCATCAATAGCATTTGGTTTTCTGATAGATAATTGTTCCTTAAAGATAGCCCGATTAGTAGACCTATGATAAAGCAGCCTAAAATATTTACAAGAAAAGTGCCTAAGTAAAAGTTGGGGTAGTGTGAATTTAGGGTCTTGGAAATTAAATATCGTAAAAAGCTTCCAATGCCACCGCCTAAAAATATCAGCAAAAACTGTTTCATCCGTTCAATTTCATTACTTCTAAAAGGTCAGATGTAATTCGCCAATAAACATCTAGTTTGGTTTCAAGACTTGTAAGGGTCTTATTCAATACCTAACAAAGATAAAAACTAAACGGCTTTTTTGTAGTTTGAAGTAATGAGATTAATTGGATAGATTACGGACTGGTTTTCTTCAGAAACCATTTTTGTAGGTCTTTTCGACTTTTTGCTTGCGTTTTGTAAGCTTGCAATGACCATGGCCACGTTGAGTGTAATAAGTACCAATAAAATTATAAAGAATGTCATCATAATATTTGCCCCTTATAGATGAATAACGCAAAATTACGTTATTTGGTATACTATACGTGAAAAACCGGGCTTTTGTTGTGAAAACGTTAATTTTTGTGGTGTACATAAAATTAACGTTAATTCTTAAGGGAATACTTAATGCAGAAAAGTATAATTATGAATATTATAAAGAATATTCCCACCCATTTAACTCCCTTATAATTCTTTTGATGCAATTTTAGGTCCTTTTTGTACATGAAGATGGTGATTACAAAAAAAGTAACGGCAAAAAGAACTGCAAAAACAATTTGTCCCGTGCTGAACATAATTTCTATTTTTATGCAAAGCTAAATTAAATCTCAAGATGTTTCATGAAATGCCCTTTAACTAAATAAAAACCTTATGCATTTGATATTTTGGGCCTTAGATACTACCTTAAATAACTATAAAAAGTAACGAATGAAAAGTAAGATAAACGCCGTAAGGTTGTTCCATGAATCCTTTGGACTTGGAGTCTCACAGGTAATGCGGGCAGATTTGGGAAATACAAAAAACCTATTGCGTTTCAATTTGATGGACGAGGAAAATAAGGAATACCTCGAGGCTGCTTCAAATGGCGACCTTGTCGAGGTTGCCGATGCCCTTGGGGATATGTTGTATATTCTTTGTGGAACCATTTTGGAACATGGAATGCAGCATAAAATAGAGGAAGTTTTTAACGAAATCCAAAGGAGTAACATGAGCAAATTGGGTGAGGACGGCAAACCTATTTATCGGGAAGACGGAAAGGTGCTAAAAGGGCCGAATTATTTTAAACCGGATATAGCTTCCATTTTGGAAAAATAAAAAAGGGCTTCAAAGCCCTTTTTTTAATTAGTCGTTTACCTTAAAGCGCCAACCGTATTTGTCTTCGGATTTATTGTACTGTATATCAGTAATCAATTTCTTTAACCTTGAAGCATAACTGGTTTCCAATTCCGGTAGGTCGTAATCCGTACCTTTATAACCGAAGGCTGCAATGGGCGAAATGACCGCTGCCGTACCAGCACCGAACATTTCCTTCAAAGAACCGTCCTTGGCAGCATTGACTACTTCGGTTACCGTAATTTTCCGAACTTCGGTAGGAATATTGTTGTCCTTTGCTATTTCCAAAATACTTTTTCTTGTAATGCCATCCAAGATTCTATCGCTGGTGGGTCCTGTTATCAAGGTATCGTTGATACGAACAAAAATGTTCATTGCACCGGCTTCCTCAATATATTCATGTTCGGTGTCGTCTGTCCAGATAACCTGATTATATCCTTTTTCAATGGCCAATTGGGTAGGGTAGAACTGTCCCGCATAGTTGCCACCTGCCTTTGCGTACCCAACCCCGCCATTGGCGGAACGGGAGTAGGTCTGCTCTATCAAGACCCTTACCTTTCCCGAAAAATAGGAACCTGAGGGGGCACAGGCTATTATGAATTTATATTCGTCTGCCGGGGATGCATGAAAGCCATTTCCGGAAGCGAACATAAAAGGTCTAATATATAGGGATGAGCCGTCTTTCGTTGGGATGAAATCGCTGTCCAATTGCAATAAGGTAGTTAGGCCCTCCATGAAATATTCCTCTGGCAATTCCGGTATGGCAAGTCGCTTAGCGGATATGTTAAGCCGTTTTTGGTTATCCAAAGGTCTAAACAAGAATATATCCCCATTTTCATCCTTGTAAGCCTTCATGCCTTCAAAAATGGCCTGTCCATAATGGAAGACCTTCGCCGAAGGATCTAACATGATAGGTTGATAGGGCATAATTTTTGGAGCTTGCCATGCCCCTTCCTTATAATCACAGACCAACATATGATCCGTGTAAACAGACCCAAATTTAAGATTGTCAAAATCGACTTGGTCTATTTTAGAGGTCTTTGCCCTTTCTATACTAATATTAACGTTTTTTGTTTCTACGCTCATTCCAAAATATTCTTTAATAAATTAAAATTAATCAAATATCTGCACAGCAACTTCTTTTTTAGTTTAAAATTGAGCAGTTTTGCAGTCGGAAATCAATTTTTGAACAATATGAAAGGTTTTAACATTTTGCTTGTGTTTTTATTGATGGGTTTTTGGTCCATCGGTCAAGAAAAAGAACCAAACACGGATAAATCAAATATATTCGGTGCGTGGGTGGATGAAACAAAAGTTGGTACTTCCAATGAAATGATGTCGATTTATGATGGTTTAAGCACGAAGGACACCCTAAATACCAAGTTCGTTGGTAAGGTAAAGGAAGTATGCCAGGCCAAGGGCTGTTGGATGAAGGTAGCGCTTTCAAATGGTAATGAAGCTATGGTGCGGTTTAAGGACTATGGTTTTTTTGTACCCAAGGATATCGCTGGCAAGGATGTGGTAGTGGATGGAATTGCATTTGTAGAGGAAATGAGCGTGGAAGATCAGAAACACTACGCGAAGGATGCCGGTGCTGGCCAAGAGGAGTTGGCAAAGATAACCATGCCCAAAAAGACCTATAGTTTTGAGGCAAGTGGGGTTCTTATCAAGAACTAGTTTGGAAAGGGAAATTATTGTTACGGCCGATGGTTCAAAGACCATCCAAATAAAAGGTTGGAACGAACAGTACCATTCCAAGCATGGGGCCATACAGGAGGCCTACCATGTCTTTATTAAGAACGGACTGAATTTATTCGAACATCAGGAACTTTCTATTATGGAAATTGGATTAGGTACGGGACTCAATGCCTTCATTACACTTCTTGAGGCTTCAAAAAGGGACTTGAAGATCCAATATGTTGGTGTGGAGGCCTACCCTGTAAGTGATTGGGAAATCAGTCAATTGAATTATGTAGAAGAACTGGATGCCCTAAAAAACCGTAAGGATTTTGAAAAATTGCACAGCTCTCCTTGGGAAGAAACCACCATGATCACACAGGATTTTTGTATTCAAAAGGTTCAAAGGGATTTTAAGGAAATCCATTATTCAAATGGATTCGATTTAATTTATTTCGATGCTTTTGGAGCTCGGGTACAACCAGAACTTTGGACAGAAGTTATATTCCATAAAATGTTCAAAGCCTTAAAAATGAACGGTGTTCTCGTCACCTATGCCGCCAAGGGCAGTGTAAGAAGGGCGATGCAGGACGTGGGTTTTCAAGTGGAGCGTCTTCCCGGACCGCCCGGTAAAAGGGAAATGCTTAGGGCGAGAAAAGTGAATTCGTAGAAATGGGTTCAGTTAATTTGTCTTAAAAACCTCCTACCTATGTTAAATCCAAATTAAACATACATAGGCCCTTACGCGAAAACAATATCTTTGGTACATGAAGATATTAATAACAGGAGCGACAGGATTGGTTGGTACGGAATTGGTATCTCAATGTCATGCCAAAGGTCATGCGGTTCACTTTTTGACCACTAATAAGAACAAATTGGAATCCAGGTCCAATCTTAAAGGGTTTTATTGGAATCCTGGCAATGGTGAAATTGATATCCGGTGTTTTGACGGTGTATCGGCCATCATTAATTTGGCCGGGGCGAGCATCTCCAAAAGATGGACGCCCAAGTACAAGAAACAAATCATGGACAGTAGGATTGATTCGTTGGCTACGTTGCGAAAGGCTTTGGGCAATCTTCCCAATCACAACATCACCACTATGATATCCGCTTCTGCCATTGGTATTTATCCAGATTCCTTATCCAATTATTATGAGGAAAGCGAGGATGCTATTGACAATAGCTTTCTAGGGGAAGTGGTAGCTGCTTGGGAAGAAAAGTCCAATGAATTTACGAATCTAGGAATGTTGGTTTCTAAGATCAGGATTGGTCTGGTATTGTCAGATAGGGGAGGCGCCTTGCCTCAAATGGCGAAACCTGTCAAGTATTATGCCGGTGCGGCCTTCGGTTCTGGACAGCAGTGGCAATCGTGGATACACGTTTCTGATTTGGCCAGGATTTTTCTCTTCGCAATGGAAAATGAACTGGAAGGGACCTACAATGGAGTTTCACCAAATCCCGTCACAAATAATAGATTGATAAAGGAAATCGCACGGGTACTAAACCGACCTTTGTTTTTGCCAAACATACCTGAAGGGGTAATGGAGCTCATTCTTGGGGAAATGAGTTATTTGCTCTTTGCGAGCCAACGTGTAAGCAGTAAAAAAATTGAAGAGGAAGGATTTATTTTTGAATATCAGAATATCTGTTCCGCCTTGGAGAATATTTATGGGGAAAAGGAATCCAACTCTAAGATATCCAATGATATATCAAAGGAATATGCGTCATAAACCTTGTGTTGCACTTATCCGATATACGTAAATCCGCTTTTGGCGGATTTTTTTATAAAGTTTGGTGACATTTTGACATTTTTAAAGATTTGGCAGTACTTTTGCCGACTCATTTTCTAAGATTAAACAAGTATTGAACATGAGCAAGAAAAATAAGACCGAACATATCGAAGAAGAACTTTCCCAAGAACAAGTATTGGAGCATGAAATGGACAATGAGGAGATGCATGCCGAGGAGGTTAAAGAAGAGGAAATTGAAATGACCGAAGAAGAACGTTTAAAAGAGGAATTGGGTAAGGAGAAGGATAAGTTCTTGAGACTTTTTGCCGAATTTGAAAATTATAAGAAAAGAACATCCAAGGAGCGCATGGAGTTGTTCAAAACCGCAGGTCAGGAAGTAATAGTGTCCCTTCTACCGGTATTGGATGATTTCGATAGGGCCTTAAAGGAGCTTTCCAAATCTGAGGATACGGAAATGTTCAAGGGTGTGGAATTGATCAAGGTAAAGTTTAGGGAAACCTTAAAATCCAAAGGCTTACAAGAGGTTGAAGTAAGTGTAGGGGATGCTTTTGATGCAGAAATCCATGAGGCCATTACCCAAATACCGGCACCCGAAGATCATATGAAGGGAAAAATTATCGATGTGATTGAAAAAGGCTTCAAGCTGGGCGATAGAATTATAAGACATCCAAAAGTAGTTGTTGGAAACTAATCAAATTGTATGAAGGAAGATTATTACGAAGTACTTGGTATCAGTAAAAGTGCCTCCGCTGCCGAAATAAAAAAGGCATACAGGAAAAAGGCGTTGCAATACCATCCAGATAAAAATCCGGGTGATGCCAAGGCGGAAGAGATGTTCAAGAAATCTGCCGAAGCCTATGAAGTCTTAAGCGACCCCAACAAAAAGGCAAAATATGATCAATTTGGTCATGCTGCCTTTGAAGGTGGCGGTTTTGGCGGCGGCGGAATGAATATGGACGATATTTTCAGCCAATTCGGAGATATATTCGGCAGTGCCTTTGGTGGAGGTGGATTTAGTGGGTTTGGCGGTTTTGGCGGTGGTGGCCAACGCAGGGTGAAGGGAAGCAATCTTCGCATCCGGGTAAAACTTACCTTGGACGAGATAGCCAATGGGGTAGAGAAAAAAGTCAAGGTAAGAAGGAAAATCCAGGCTGAAGGTGTTACCTATAAAACATGTACTACATGCAATGGCCGCGGACAGGTAACAAAAATTCAAAATACCATTTTGGGAAGGATGCAAACAGCTGCAACATGTAGTGCCTGTGGCGGAAGCGGTCAAATTTTAGATGGTAGGCCTGGGGATGCAGATGCCCAAGGCTTAAAAATATCGGAAGAAACCGTGTCCATAAACATTCCGGCCGGAGTAGAAGAAGGAATGCAATTAAAAGTGCCCGGAAAAGGTAATGATGCTCCCGGAAACGGTATTCCAGGAGATTTATTGGTGGCCATTGAAACGCAGGAGCATGAGACTTTAAAGCGTGAAGGGGACAATCTACATTACGATCTTTATATCAGCATAACGGATGCCATCCTAGGTACTTCAAAAGAAATTGACGCTGTAGGTGGAAAAGTGAGAATTAAATTGGAACCAGGAATCCAATCCGGTAAAATACTAAGATTACGTGGAAAGGGCATATCCAGCCTTAATGGGTATGGCAGTGGGGATCTGTTGGTACATGTTAATGTGTGGACACCTAAAGAATTGAACAAGGAACAAAGGGACTTCTTTGAACGTATGCAGGGCAATGAAAATTTTGAACCAAAACCAGAAAAATCCGATAAATCGTTTTTTGAAAAAGTGAAGGATATGTTATCTTAATCGTGAAAATATTTGCTGTTTAAATAAAAAACGTATATTTGAAACAATATTGGGTAACCAATATTAATTTTCTTTTTCATAGCAATTTTTTTCCCATCCTTAATTCTATTGAGGGTGGGTTTTGTTTTTAGGATATTTTGTAACCACGTTCCAATAAAACTTTGTTAGAAAAAATGTCCCAAGGAATGGCCCACAACAAAACTGCACATCGGCGGGGACAATTATTGGCGAATAACATATGGCCTATTAAGTCCAATAAATATTAAAGGATGAAAACAATTCAATATCTTTGAACAAATTGCTTGCATGAATCATATTTTGGTCGCAAATAAGGTCTCCAAAAGGTACGGTGACCACACTGCTTTGCAAAATGTTTCCATAGAAATCCCTAAAAACAGTATTTATGGTTTGCTAGGTCCCAACGGGGCAGGCAAGACTACGTTGATACGGATTATCAATCAGATTACATATCCTGACCAGGGAGCGGTATTTTTTGAGGGAGAGCCATTGAAAAGCGAACATATTGCCCAAATAGGATATTTACCAGAGGAAAGGGGCCTTTACAAGAGTATGAAAGTGGGCGAGCAGGCTCTTTATTTGGCCCAGCTTAAGGGTTTGTCCAAAAACGATGCAAAGCAGCGGTTAAAGTATTGGTTCGACAGGCTGGATATTGGCGATTGGTGGAACAAGAAAATCCAGGAACTTTCCAAAGGTATGGCTCAGAAGATACAGTTTATCGTTACCGTACTTCACGAGCCCAAGCTTTTGATCTTTGACGAACCGTTCAGTGGATTCGACCCAATAAACGCCGGTATAATAAAGGATGAAATCTTAAAACTAAGCCAAAATGGTACCTCTATCATTTTTTCAACGCACAGAATGGAATCCGTTGAGGAATTGTGCGAGTATATCGCCCTCATCCATCGATCGGAAAAGATACTGGACGGAAAACTATACGATATCAAGCAGGCCTTCAAAAAAAATATTTTTAAGGTGGGTATAGACACTTCGGCCCCGTTAGTATTATTGGAACAATTAGAGGGAAGTTTCACAATTTTGGATTCCGACATCACTAAAAATCAATTGGATTTTTCGGTACAACTTCCAAATGGCAGATCCAATGAATTGTTACATTTTTTAGGAACTCAGGGAACCATAAAGAATTTCACGGAAACAATTCCTTCGGCCAATGAGATTTTTATCAGAACCGTAGAAAAACAAGGTATTGTTCATGAGTAAACTTTCATTAATCATAAAAAGGGAATATTTAGCGAAGGTTAGGAACAAGTCCTTTGTCATCATGACTTTTCTTAGTCCTTTCCTAATGGTGGGGATGATTATCCTCATCGCTTATCTAACAAAGCTCAATGACAATGAAAAAAGAATAATCGCAGTTTTGAACGAAAGCGATTTTTTTGACAATGAGTTTATCACCTCAGAAAGTACTTCTTTTGTGAAGTTTAGGGATATCTCGTTGGAGCAGGCAAAGGATTCCGCAATGAGCATGGGTTATTACGGCTTGGTATATTTGCCCAATGAGTCTAATCTGGAGAAGGTAAGCCAGCGTTCTTTCTTTTACAGCAAGGATGCGCCCAGCACCAATACGTTGGAGCGATTGGAACGAATTTTCAAGGAACGCTTGAAACAGGAAAGACTAAGGGAATTTGGTATTTCTGCCAGTGAATATGCAGAAATGGACAGCGAATATGAACTTAACATTTCCACTTTTGACGGTGAACACAACCTTAAGGGAATCAATGAGATTAAAGCGATCATTGGTGGAGGTTTTGGATACTTGATTATGATGTTCATTATTATCTATGGAGGCTTTGTAATGCGCAGCGTTATTGAGGAAAAGACCAGTAGGATCATTGAGGTCATAATCTCTTCGGTAAAACCTTTTCAGTTGATGCTGGGTAAAATTATAGGGACATCATTGGCCGGTATTACCCAATTTGGTATTTGGATCTTATCCGGAGGTATTTTGTTAGTAGTTTCCATGGCTATTTTTGATATGGACCCAGCAGATCTTTCACGAGGAAGTGCCGGTCCGGCAATGGGTGGCGCTCCAAATCCCATCATGGCTTCATCGGATTCGGATATGCTTTTGTACGCCCAGGAAATTATGGATATACCTTGGGTTCTTTTGGTATTCTTTTTTCTGGTTTATTTTATTTTGGGATATTTAATCTATAGCTCCATATACGCGGCCATTGGTGCCGCTGTTGACAACGAAACTGATACCCAACAGTTTATCTTTCCAATCATTCTACCTTTAATGTTGGCCATTTATGTGGGTTTCTTTTCGGTATTTAGCAATCCGCACGGACCCATTGCCGTAGGTTTTTCCTTGTTCCCTTTAACGTCTCCCATTGTCATGATGATGCGACTTCCGGGTGGAATCGGGGAAGGTGGTGTTCCCTTGTGGCAGTTGGCCACCTCAATTTTGATATTAATATTTACCTTTATTGCAATCGTATGGCTGGCAGCGAAAATTTATAGGGTAGGGATTCTGATGTACGGTAAGAAACCGAGTTATAAAGAGTTGCTTAAATGGCTTAAATACTGATAATGGCCCAGGAGGACAAAGAAAAAATAAAGGAGATTATCGAGGAAGATATATGGGGTTCCATTAAGGAGTTCCTTGATCTTGGATTTCATTATACATCAGGGGATAAATCCATTCACATTACCATCGGCATTCTGCTATTGTTGACGCTTGCATTTGTTGTAACAAGTTTTGTACTTCAGTGGGTACGTCGATTATTTACAAGAAGAATGGAGACGGATGATAAGCTGAAGTTTATCAGCATCTTCAAATTCATAAAGTATGTAGTCTACATCGTGGTAATCCTTTTTACCATGAGCGCAGCGGGAATAGATATCACTATTTTGATAACTGCCTCGGCAGCGTTGTTCGTTGGTTTGGGTCTGGCCTTACAGGATTTGTTTCAGGATATTATCGGAGGGATATTCATTATAGTTGACAAGTCTTTGCGTGTTGGTGATATCATAGAGGTTGATGGTAAAGTTGGAAAGGTTTTTGAGATAAAACTACGCACAACCAGGGCCATTACAAGAGACGATAAAATCATCATCATTCCCAACCATCATTTTATAAGTGATATTGTCTACAATTATACCCAGAACCACAAGACAACAAGGGAAAACGTAAAAGTAGGCGTTGCTTACGGTAGTGATGTCCAATTGGTAACCAGTATTCTGGAGGGCCTGGTAAAAGAACAGCGAGGGGTATTAAAAAGCCCAAAGCCCTTTGTCCTTTTTGAGGATTTTGGCGACTCGGCCTTGCTTTTTTCCCTTAATTTTTTCATCAGCGATAGCTTCACGGATCCTAGGCTAAAAAGTGAACTTCGCTACAAAATCGATGCTGCCTTTAGAAAAAACAATATAACCATTCCCTTTCCACAAAGGGACGTTCATATTTATCAACAAACCCCTTTTCAGCATAGCAATGTCCAAACAGATACCAAGTAATGATGGGCAAATATAGGAAGGCCCTATTTTTAATGATTTTTGTAAATTTTACAATTTTGGGGCAAACTCCGGATGTCTTCAGGGCGGAATATATGTTAATGCCGGAAAATAGGGCCGGGGTTGAAACATCGAGAATCAAATTATTGGCAAACGTTCCCATAGCCGTGCGCGGTAAAAAGGATTTTATTGTATTAGGAAGCGAGTACAACAGATATAATTTTGAAGTTCCGGATACCTTGTTCGCAAATGCCGGGGACTTAAGAAAGCTACATGTTCTTGATATCAATTTTGCGTACGTGTATAAAATCTCGGAAGAATGGCGAATGGTGGGCGTAGTTACCCCAAGATGGTCTTCAAATTTTGTAAAGGAACTTCAAGAGGACGATTTTAACATAAATTATACGGTAGGTGCCTACCAGGACAAGAAGGACATAGAAAAACCGTTCCGCTTGGTTCTTGGAATTTCCTATAATTCCAATTCACCGGTACAGGTACCTTTGCCCGTACTGTATTATGAAAAGCGTTTTCACCCCAGCTGGTCCTATATTTTGGGAGTCCCAAAAACGGGTATGAAGTATTTTACACCAAAGGGGCATTTCTTTCAGACGGAATTATTTCTGGATGGGTACTACGTAAATATCCAGAACAATATTTTGTTATCGAATAACATATTGTCTACAGATGTTTCTTATACGGCATTATTATTGACATTGGGATACCAGTATAAGATAACCAAGGATATGTCCGTTTATTTGGTTGGGGGATATTCCCTATTTCAAAACGGGGCCCTTAGGGACGATGATAGAAGGGATATCTTTACGTTGAACGATTCAGCCGGACTTTATTTTAGAACGGGATTTAGAATAGGAATTTAAAAGTAAGAATTATGTCAAAGATTTTAGTGATTGAAGATGAGGCCGCTATTAGAAGGGTATTGGTGAAAATACTTTCCGAAGAAAGTGATAGCTATACCCTTGAGGAAGCCGAAGACGGTCTTAAAGGACTGGAAACTATTAAAAACAATGACTATGACCTGGTACTTTGTGATATAAAAATGCCCAAGATGGACGGTGTTGAGGTCTTGGAGGCCGCCCGAAAAATAAAACCTGAAATTCCGTTCATAATGATCTCCGGTCATGGGGATTTGGACACAGCGGTGAACACTATGCGATTGGGGGCTTTCGATTATATTTCAAAACCCCCAGATTTAAATAGATTATTGACGACCGTTAGAAATGCGCTGGATCGAAAGGACTTGGTGGCCGAAAATAAGATATTAAAGAAAAAAGTAAGCAAGAACTATGAAATGGTAGGGGAAAGTGCTGAAATTTCTGCTATTAAGGATATGATCGAAAAAGTGGCGCCTACGGATGCCAGGGTGCTCATTACTGGTTCAAATGGGACCGGTAAGGAATTGGTGGCCCACTGGTTGCATGAGAAAAGCGCTAGGAGCAAGGAGCCCTTTATTGAGGTCAACTGTGCTGCTATCCCTTCGGAATTAATAGAGAGCGAACTTTTTGGCCATGTAAAAGGTGCATTTACCTCTGCCGTAAAGGATAGGGCCGGAAAGTTTGAGGCAGCTAACAAAGGAACCATATTCTTGGACGAAATTGGGGACATGAGCCTTTCCGCACAGGCAAAAGTACTTAGGGCCCTGCAGGAAAATAAAATATCAAGGGTGGGTACGGATAAGGATATCAAAGTAGATGTTAGGGTACTTGCTGCCACCAATAAGAATCTTCAAAAGGAAATCGAAGAGGGAAAATTTCGCGAGGACCTTTATCATAGGCTCGCTGTCATTTTGATCAAGGTGCCAAGTCTTAATGAGAGGAGGGAGGATATCCCATTATTGATAGAATATTTTTCCCAAAAGATTCCCGATGAGCAAGGTATGCCTGCCAAAACCTTTTCGGACAAGGCCATCGAGCTTCTAAAAGGCTATGATTGGACCGGTAATATACGGGAACTGAGAAACGTGGTGGAAAGACTCATAATTTTAGGAGGAACAGAAGTATCTGAAGAGGATGTCAAGCTTTTTGCCAGTAAATAATTTCGAGTAACGCCCTAAGGCTTTATGATCCAATAAGGTGTTACTCTAGATTATAAACTTTAAGTATTGGAATTATTAAGGTCTTCGACGGGTGATTGTTACTTACCGTAGCAATCACGAAGTTTCTCCAACGCATTTACCGTAATTTCCTTGGTTCTGAGATAGTAGTATTTTTTACCTTCGGTAAGGCTTTCCACCAATAGCTGGTTTTCGCATTGCTCGATAATGTTTTTTGCAAAACTACTTGCTTCCTTACAATTGACGGTCTCAACAACTGTATTGAGCGATTTTCTGTACCTCTCTAAGGATTGATCTATCTCTTTGTATATGGGGCTTACGGTTTGCGCTACCACCGTTTTCTTACTATTCCCATTGGGTTCTTGTGATTGGGCCTTTGCCAATACCTCCCTTTTTTGTTCTTCATGGTACTCATGTTCAGAAAGTGAGTTCAAACCCTTCATGATACTCTCCAGTGATATTAAAAGTAAGTCCTTTGCTTTAAAGAGCTCTTCCTGTTTTGTGGCCAATTTTAAGTTTTCAACGCTCTCTTCCAAATCTTTTTGGGCATGTTCGCAACCACAATTGGAAAGTTTTTTTTCAGTTTTTTGAATCGCGCTTATAGCCTTGTAAACATGGTATTTTAGAATGTTTATGTCGGGATTTTCCAATGCCTTTTCCGTTTGGGACTTTGCGAATTCAATGTTAGCTTCCGCATATTCACATTCCCTAAGGTTTGCAAAGGAACTAAGGGAAATAAGGTATACTACAAGGATTAGGTTTGTGTAGGTTTTGTTCATTCGAATAAGTTTGGTCGTAAAATTTGGGATTTTTACAGGGTTAAAGTTACAATGGCTATCGGCCTTGGGACTTATTTTTTCGATAGGAAAGCAAAGTTGTTCGTTCAATAGTTCATTGGTTCGTTTTCTAGGTCGAACGGGCATTTTTTTTTGAATGGATTCCCACTTCACCGATTAATATTCTATATTTCGGTATGGATTATATAAATACTGAAAAATATAGGGTTCAAGAAAGCATCCAAATCGCTAAGGTTCCAAGTTTTGAGGATTTTGGTAAAACCGACAAACAATTAAAAAAGGATCTTGGTAAGATTAGGAGGGAATTGGGAGAATTTCAGGACATTCTTTATGCCCATAACAAGTACAGCGTACTAATTTGTCTTCAAGGAATGGATACTGCAGGGAAGGATAGTCTCGTGCGAGAGGTGTTCAAGGACTTCAACGTTAGGGGTGTGCAAGTGCATAGTTTTAAAGTACCAACGGAATTGGAATTGGACCATAATTATTTGTGGCGGCATTATTTGGTCTTGCCCGCCAAGGGAAAATTCGGTGTATTTAATAGGACCCACTATGAAAATGTGCTGGTAACCCGGGTCCATCCTGAATACATTCTTAATGAACGTATACCGGGCATACATAGTGTGGCGGATATAGACCAGAGGTTTTGGGACAAACGCTTTGAGCAGATAAACAATTTTGAACGCCACTTACATGAAAATGGTACGATTATATTCAAGTTCTTTTTACATCTTTCCAAGGAGGAACAGCGACAGCGACTGTTGAGAAGATTAGCGTTACGGGAGAAACATTGGAAGTTCTCACCAGGAGATCTTAAGGAACGGAAATTATGGGACAACTATCAATTTTGTTATGAAGAGGCGATAAATAATACTGCAAAGGAACACGCCCCTTGGTATACTATACCGGCGGACAATAAAAAGGCGGCCCGAGTCATTGTTGCCAAGATTTTGTTACAAAGGTTAAAAAAATACAAAGATATAAAGGAGCCCACCTTGGAAGCTGAAATAATGGCTAATTTAGACGACTATGAAAATCAACTTCGAAGTGAAAAGAACGATTAAACTGGGCATTTTCTGCCTTTTTTTTGTTCAGGCCGCGTGGTCCCAAAATTCAGACCAAGAACAGATTAAGAGGATCTACGATGTAGCATTGACCCAAGGGAAGTCATATGACTGGTTGAACTATCTCTCCAATCAAATTGGAGGGCGACTTTCAGGATCTATTCAGGCCCAACAGGCCGTCAACTATACAAAGCAAGAACTTGATTCCCTTGGTTTGGATAAAGTTTGGTTACAGCCGGTTATGGTACCAAAGTGGGTAAGGGGTATACCTGAATTCGCATATTTTGAAACCTCACCAGGTGTTACTACCAACGTTCCCATCACCGCGCTTGGAGGATCCGTGGCTACCCCGCCAAATGGGGTTAAGTCTGAGGTGGTAGAAGTAAAGGGCCTTGAGGATTTGGCTGCTTTGGGAGAAGCGCAAATCAAGGGTAAGATCGTTTTTTACAATCGGCCTATGGACCCCACCTTTATAAATACGTTTGCTTCATATTCGGGGTGTGTAGATCAACGTTACACCGGAGCAATGGAAGCTGTCAAATATGGTGCTATAGGTATTATTGTCAGGTCCATGAACTTAAGATTGGATGACTATCCCCACACCGGTTCCATGAGTTACGGGGACTTGCCGGAAAACAAAAAAATCCCCGCAGCGGCCATAAGTACCAACGCGGCCGAATTGTTGAGTGCCACTTTAAGATTGAATCCCAATATCAAATTTTATTTTAAGCAAAACTGTAAGCAGTTTGCGGATGTTGAGTCGTACAACGTCATTGGTGAAATAAAGGGAAGCACCCATCCAGAGGAAATTATAGTGGTAGGAGGACATTTGGATTCCTGGGATTTGGGCGATGGGTCCCACGATGATGGGGCAGGTTGTGTGCAGAGTATGGAGGTATTGCAGATTTTTAAGAAAATAGGCTACAGACCAAAAAGGACCATTCGTGTTGTTTTGTTCATGAACGAGGAAAATGGTTTGCGGGGCGGAACGGAATATGCCAATATAGCAAAGGAAAATAATGAAAAACACATCTTTGGATTGGAAAGCGATTCTGGGGGATTCACTCCACGGGGATTTACTTTTGATGGCCCCGAATCAAGTTTTGAAAAAATCATGGGCTGGAAAGACCTTTTTGAGCCATATTTAATTCATTTATTTGAAATGGGGGGAAGTGGAGCGGATATCGGTCCCTTGAAGAATGAAAGTATTACGTTGGCCGGCCTCAGACCCGACTCCCAAAGATATTTCGATTATCACCATGCGGAAAACGATACGTTTGAACAGGTCAACAAAAGGGAACTCGAGCTAGGTGCCGCATCCATGACGAGTTTGGTATACCTTGTGGATAAATATGGTTTAACTCCCTAACGGAAAGTTGGATAAGTGGTTCTAGGCTCCAATATATTCTTTTGATTACCTTTGCACCTCATTTAAAACAAGTAAAATGGAAGACGGATTATACGCAAAATTCAACACTACAAAGGGTGAAATATTGGTTAGACTAACCTATGACAAAACACCTGGAACAGTTGGAAATTTTGTCGCCTTGGCCGAGGGTAAAAGGAAAAACAAGGTGAAGGATTTAGGAGAACCTTATTACGACGGGCTGAAATTTCATAGGGTAATTCCTGATTTTATGATTCAAGGAGGATGCCCACTGGGAACGGGAACGGGTGATGCCGGGTATAAGTTTGATGACGAGTTCCATCCAGCATTGAAACATGATGGACCGGGAGTACTTTCCATGGCGAATGCGGGACCGGGAACGAATGGAAGTCAGTTCTTTATAACTCATGTGCCAACACCTTGGTTGGATGGTAAACATACCGTTTTTGGTCATGTTGTTAGTGGACAGGAAGTAGTGGATACCATTTCCCAAGGGGATACCATGGATTCCGTGGAGATTGTGAGAGTTGGGGAAAGGGTCAAAGCATGGGATGCCGTAAAGGCATTTGAAAATTTTGAAACTTCAAAAGCGGAGCGTTTGGCCGCTGCAAAAGCGGCACAAAAGACGGCTATGGACAAAGTTGCCGCTGGGTTTGACGAAACGGATTCCGGTCTCAGATATAAATTGATTCAAAAGGGAGATGGACCAAAGGCCGAGAAAGGTAAAATGGTATCGGTACATTATGAAGGAGCCTTAGTAGATGGTCAAGTCTTTGATTCTTCGTACAAAAGGAGTTCGCCCATTGAATTTCAATTGGGAGTAGGTCAGGTAATCCCTGGATGGGATGAAGGTATTGGACTACTACGGGTAGGGGACAAGGCGCGCTTTGTTATTCCATCGGATTTGGCCTATGGAAGTGCCGGTGCAGGTGGCGTCATACCTCCAGATGCTACCTTGGTTTTTGATGTTGAGTTGATGAAGGTAGGGTAAGTATAAAATCAGTCCTAAACTAAAGAAACACCTCGGAATTTTCGGGGTGTTTTCATTTTGTCTTCAAATAACTTGAGATCATTAAAATGGCATTGAACAATATTAAAAGAAGAATAATGGCCAAAAAAACTTTCATCTGGGATAAGGGGTATTAAAGTTAACAAACTGCATTTCAATTACATTTGAGTAACAATTTGTTCTTACAAAACCCTACTTTAATTTTAGGAATATTAATTTTTCTTTCTTCTAAGACTAGTTGCCAACATAGCGATATTTAAAAGAATCAAAAATAGAAGGACTCCAAAGAAAGTGTTCATAAGTCAGATTTTAGTATTGGGGAACTGAAAAATGCTTTTATGGAAGATTCAAAAAATGTAAAAAGGTTGCGTGAACTTAAAAAAATAAAAGCCCGGACAAGTTGTCCGGGCTATAGAACTATAAAAAAGTTAAATCGTTACCTAGTCAAGAACCTTCACATTAACGGCGTTCAATCCTTTTTTACCTTGTTGTAGTTCAAATTCTACAACATCACCTTCTCGAACTTCATCGATTAAGCCAGAAATGTGTACAAAATGATCTGTGTTTGAACCATCTTCGGTGATGAAACCATAACCTTTGGAATCATTGAAGAATTTTACTGTTCCTTTACTCATAATAAAAAAATTAAATATTAAATTAAAGTGCGAAGATAGCGTTTAATTCTTTATGAGATAGCTTTTTAGCAAGATATCTGATAATTATGAGTTTTTTCTTTTGGATGCATTCTCTTATGGGTTCTTATGCCGTTGGATCAGGTGTCATTCTTAAATAAGGCTTTATTTCTTCCACACCCTTTGCAAATAGTTCCTTGGCTTCCTTTGTAGGAATTGCCGGGCTTACCACAACATCATTCCCATGTTCCCAATTCGCAGGTGTGGCCACCTTATGATAGGCTGTTAACTGAAGCGAATCTATAACTCTCAATAATTCATAAAAATTACGCCCTGTAGAGGCGGGATAGGTAAGGATTAGTTTAACAGTTTTGTCCGGAGCAATAATGAATACGGACCGTACCGTTAGATTACTATCCGCTTTTGGGTGGATCATGTCATAAAGCGTGGAAACCTTTTTGTCCTCATCCGCTATGATTGGAAAATTGACTGTTGTGTTTTGTACTTCGTTGATATCCTTTATCCATTCATTGTGGGAATCAGCTCCATCTACACTCAAGGCCAACATTTTTACATTTCGTTTATCGAACTCTGGTTTAAAGTTGGCCGCAGTACCCAATTCTGTTGTACAAACTGGTGTGAAATCCGCGGGATGTGAGAAAAGAATTCCCCAACTATCCCCTAGATAATCATATAAATTTAGAGTTCCCATGGAACTGTCTGCTGTAAAATTGGGTGCCGTGTCGCCTAATCTTATTGTTGCCATTATTTCTGTATTTTGATTATCCTACAAAATTACTAGATTATTAGTTTTATAAATTGGTTTTATGGTTAAAACTCTATTGACTTAGGCATTTAACCACTAATATTTTTGATATAGCATGGCGGGGTATTTACCATCCTGAGCATCAGGTTGTCGAATATGCCCTCCTTCATGAAGCTGCGGTTGAACCTGTAGCAATATTCGTCGAGATAGTCCTGTAGGTCCCCCACGTGGTGGTGCATCCCCCTAAGCCATGCC
>NZ_MDGL01000120.1 GCF_002742265.1 Maribacter sp. 4G9 | reverse complement strand
CAGATCCAAAACGCCTTTTAAACGACGGTAGAAATTCGTCTGCGGTACCCGGTCACTTAATTGGAAATTATTGAAAAGCTTCTCTTGATAATCCTTTTTACCCTGCATACCTAAAGTTACGATCCTTTTACGGATCGGCAAGATCGAAATGCCCCTTTTTTTATAACTTGTGCAACAGGCACACAGTATAAAATTAATTGCTATTTTAGGCTTAAACAAAGGTAGTTGCACTTTTGTTACGTCTGATTTTCCTGCGGAAAATCCTCGCACACAAAACCGCAACTAATCTTATACATAAACGATGATGTACAATTCACCTAAAGGTGAACCCAAGTCGCTACATTGTCGCCAAAGGCTCCAATTCCCGCCCCTTGGGAAATGTACATCATCGCAGGGCCATGCCAGTTTGCATAATCCGTAGGATGAGGGACCATCCAACCTATCACCTTTAGGCGCCATCGAGGAAAACTGTACATATCAACGGCTATATGCAACCTGGCCACGTTCAACACGTATTTGTAAATTTATCCCAACAAGTTGCGTAAATTTAAAATCCGTAACGTGGCTTCACATAGCCCTGCGTTAGCTGCAATGCCAACAATTCACTGATTTTCTGGAATTTACTGCCATAATGTCCTTTTAACATAATTGGTATAATGTTTGGAATTTTTTAATAAAATTTTGAATATGGCGACACTTTTGCAGAAAATTAAAGAAATGATTGATAATATTTCAGTCACAGATAAGCAGGAAGATACGATAAATACTGCTACTAACAACCTTTCCAATCATCTTACAAGAGATGAAAATGATTTAGACATAGACAGCACTTTCGTGAATGGTTCTTATGAAAGAGACACAATGGTTAGACCTTTAGACGATGTTGATGTTTTTGCTGTATTAAACAAAGATGAATGGACAGATGATTATGGCAATCTTCCGAAACCTCAAGCGGTACTATCTAAAATAAAGAATAAATTAAACTCAATATCTGACTACAAAGACAAGGTTACCCAAGATAGGCCCTGTGTTACTGTAACATTAAAAGCTATCAATTTTGATGTTCTTCCAAGTTTTGAAGAAAGCTTCGGTGGATATTTAATTCCTAACTATGATTTGGAAAGTTGGACTTACAGCTATCCTGAACAATTGACGAACAACCTCAATGACTCACACAGAAATAATGATTACAAATTAAAAGATGTCATAAAGGCAGTAAAATATTGGAATAGAGAGAACAAAAAACTAATTCCATCATTCCAGATTGAAGAAACTATGATTAGCTACTTCAATGTAAATAAGATAACAAACTACGAAGAAGCCATACGATTGTGGTTCAATAATGCAGAATATTATCTCGAAAAAAACAAATTCAAAACAAACAATCAATACGACGATGCCATAAAAAAGATTAAATCGGTTCGAGATAAACTAAATAAAGCTAAAGAACATACCGACAATAAAGAAAACGACGAAGCCATTCAGATTTGGAAGGATGTTTTTGGAAAGGAATTTAGATTAAGTGATGTTGAGGAAGCCAAAGCATTTTCAAAGAAATTAAGCGAAGGTAGCTTAAAAGCTGCTTCGACTGGAGCAATCTCATCATCGGTAGGTAGAAATATTCCAGCTTCGAAAGGTTTTTATGGCGATTTATAGAAATAAATCAACAAAAGTTGACAATCAAATAGGTGCAATGAGGGCGATTTATCCTCAATTCAAAGTAAAGAAAAAAACTAGCACCCAAGTAGAATTTATAGGAGAGTTACAACCAAAGCCAGAATTTCGAAAGTTTAAAATTTCGGTTCTCTATAGAGGAAGTCTTAACCCTCAAGTGCGAGTAATTTCACCTGAACTGGTTGAAGATCCTCCACATTTCTATAAAAATACTGGAACATTATGTCTTTACCATCCAAAAGATTTCAAATGGAAAAAAGATTTACTTGTCGCTAAACATATAGTACCAATTGCCGCTGCTTGGTTATATTTTTATGAAGTATGGCTTGAAACAGATAAATGGTATGGTCCAGAAGCTCAACACAAAACACCAAAAGAATAAATAATGGATAGAAAAGTACCATATGAAAAAAGTTACGAGTTAGTAAATAAATTAAGTCAATCTTTAAATATAATTCTATGGCTATCGACAATCGTAGCTGTAATTATTCTAATCGTTGACAACTTTTTTCCACAGAACACTTATTCATTCACTTTAAATGTTGTTCTAGTAATTCTTTCAATATCATATTTCTTCATAGAAATTATACAAAGACACTTATTTCACGATGCGGAATTTGAAAGGAAGAATGATTTTATAGATAATAGTCTTAAATTAAAATTATCGGAAGAAAATTCAACCGGTTACTTTAACAATGAAGATTTAAAAAAAGGTATTTATAAGCTTGGTGTTAACTGTTTTGAGAGTTCTTTTTTTACAAAATCCATTACGAAAAAAATGATAACTAAACACTTAATACAATCTGGAATTGTATTACTGTTAATCATTACCTTAATTTTTACTGTAACAGATAACTTATTAATCCAAATACTACTATTAGCATTGCCATATTCGATAGTTAACGATACAATAAAAGTTTATAGGCTTCACAAAAATACAGATACCGTTTTCAAACAATTCACTAATATTTTCACAACTGTAAAAAAAGGTAAATTGGACTATCTTATTATTGACAACATCATAAATTACGAGAAATCACTTTCTAGAGCGGCCATTCTACTCGACAGTAAAGTTTTCAATAAAATGAATAAGCATCTTTCGGAAAAGTGGAATGAATTAAAAGCCAATCTGAAAATCTAAAAAGCACAGCAGCTAATCGAGTAGACGGGTCCGCCCCTAGTTAGGAACGGACTGCGCCTCTCACACCACCGTGCGTACGGGTCTCGTACACGGCGGTTCGTTATATCAGAACTTTACACTAAGGTAGTACGCCAGCATACTTTCGTAACCTCTTTTTCTTAGACGTTTTTCAGTAATAGTAGTCCTCAGTATAGGACTTTGGGCTACCGCCCAGCCTCCCATCCTTGTTCTACTCCAAGCATACGCTTGATCCTGTTTTATACCTAAGCCAATGAGATTCTTGCGTTTGCGCTCTGGTTTCTTCCAATCGTGCCATATACAGTAGCGTAGTCGGTTCCGTAACCATTCATCCAGCTTTTTAAGTTTGGTATGTATATTTCCTAATCGGAAATTGTTCGACCACCCTTTATAGATGGGTTTTAGCCGTTGTAACCTTTCTACTAATGACAATGGCAGCGTTTTCTTGGTAAGATACCTGAGCTTGCGTTTAAGTGTTTGCCAAGCCTGTTCGCTTACTATTAACTGATAATGACCCTTTACGCCTTTCTTATATACTGGCGTAAACCTATAACCCAACAACT
>NZ_MDGL01000119.1 GCF_002742265.1 Maribacter sp. 4G9 | reverse complement strand
ACCTATACGATGAAAGATATGCCGTGGAAAGGGCGAATGCATGGATGGACAGCTACCGTTCCCTGCTCAACAGGTTCGATACGACCACCGAAAGCTGGAAAGGATTCAACTATTTGGCATTCATTGCGATAGCGTTGAAAAAATTCAAGAAAAAGAAAAAAATAAAAGTTTAAACCACTTCTACATTTCATCCCATCCATGGTTAAAATTGGGTAACTTTTCGATGAAATGCACACTAGAAAACGCCATGACATAGCGCCATGGCGATTTCAACAAAACAATCCAACTGAAAACAAACTGAAAATGAAAATTGTATTTACGAATTACAAGTCCTGAATTTGCTTTTCCATTAGGGGGCCTAGCTCATAGGTCGCCCCGATAAGTTCCTTCTTTAATTCTTGAACTTTCTCAACATCGTTATGGGCTTTGTACACTTCTGCAACATGATATAATAAAGCGGGCTCGTAGGTTTTATTCACTACGTAAGCATCCATCAATTCTTTGGCCCTATCCTTGTCCCCTATTTTTAAATGGGTATACGCCAACCAACTGTAGGACTCTGGGGTAGGTCTATTCTGGACCTCTTGTTTTGCCAATTCCAAAGCCTTTTCATATTCCTTAGTTTCATCGATATATAAGCCCAAATTGTAGAGATTGTACATACCTCCATAGGATGGATCCTCCACGCGTTGAAAATATTCGTTTAAATTTTCAAGTCGGACTAGGTCGTTTCCCATATAGTCTGCTATTTCGGCCTTTAATAAATAATAATCCGGGGCGTTATAGGTCATGGTAACCGAATCTAGGATTCTTAAGGCTTCCTCCGGATTTTTGTCGTTGGAAAAGACAATCCAGGCAATACCCTTTTTGGCATAGGCATTTTTTGAATCGATTTCCAAAGCTTTTAAGTAGTGTTCGTAGGAATCATTCAATCTCCCGGCGTGCCCGTAATAATCGGCCAAATTGGTCAAACTCCATAAAGTCAAGGCTTCATTTTTGGCCTCTAGGGCAATGGCCTTGGCTTTCTCCATAAAGGTAATGGTCGCATCCAGGTCGCCCTTATAATCGTTCCATTTGGCCAATCTGATTAGATAACCAAAATCCTTCATGTTTTTAGTACTGTCCAGATATTTCTCCGCCAACCCATAATTTCCCAATTCCATGTGGACATCAAAAAGCAGGAACTGGCTTTCCTTTGGATCAGCACCCAACTTTCTAGCTTCCATGGCCATAACCAATGCCTCCTTAAAACGATGTTGGGAAATATAGTTTCGCGCCAAGGACCTCCTATATCCGGCCCTACCGATAGACGCAATTTCAACCGCTTTAGTAAGGCTCTGCTCCGCCTTTTTTAAATAGGTTATATCACCTGTTTCCTTAAAATATCTGCTGTACTCACCGCCAACTATACCAAAGCTGGTAAGCTGCATGCTATCCGGTCTTATCTTGCCATTCCATATCTCAAAGTATTTGGATGTGGTCTTAGTAGGTTCAGTCTTTAAATACGTATTGTAGTCTGCTGCGCTTGCTATAGTTTCATGTGCCTTTTCGCTGCAGGAAAACGTAAGTAACAGGGCTAAAAAATAGATGTGAAATTTCATTGTAGGTTTCTTTTGGATTGTTGTTTTTAGATATTTAAAATAAGGGGGAGCTTTAAAGCTCCCCCTTGCTCCTCTTTTTCATAGTCTTTATTCAGGAGCTCCCAAATAAGGGAATGTTGTTGAAATATCGGCAGTAAGTCCAACACCATCGGATGTTAATCGTGGTAAATCCGGAGTTCCATCCATATCGGTATCCTGACCGCTAAATCGGTCACCTTCCATACCCCCGAAGAGTAAGATCAAGGAAATATCAATAACATCATCCTGTGGGGTCCTTCCGGTCAATGCCACCTCATCTCCATCGGGCACCAAAATCCTTCCATCCATATCATTATCCGTTCCCGGATTAAAATACGTAGTGGGCAAATCCGGAGCTACTTCAAGAACATCTGCCGCTAAATAGCCCGTTAGAGTGGCAGCATCCAAACCAAGTATATTGGGTTCGTAGTTAACGTTATCTGGATTTGCGCCCAATAAATTGGCGTATACATCGTGGTAAGCCTCCAATCTGGCTTCAAAACCAGCCTGAAACATGGCTCCCATCTCAGAAGGTATGGCCCTATTATGTGCATTTTTTGTTTCATCATCGGCACTTAATACCGTATTTATTCCAGGTCTTCCCATAAAATCAATCTGGGTATAGGTCCCAGAAAAGTCGGGCATCATGGGTGTCATTCCGTCCTCACAAGGGGTACATGATCCACCACAGTCCACCCCGGTTTCATCTCCGTTCATCATACCATCATTACAAGTAGCCATCGCCATAGGTGGGGTAAAATCATCGTCATTGTTACAGGATGCCAAAACGGTCATCGCGCAAAATGATAGGAATACATATTTTAGATTTTCTAGTTTCATCTTTTTATCTTTTAGTTCGTTAATTATTGTTTGGCATTTGTAGTAATCCAAGTCTTATAGACGTTCAGTCCTAAGGCATTTGTAGCGGTAGTTTCCCCTAGCATACTGTTGGGTATTTCTACTACTATGGACATCGTGTTGGCGCCATCAAAAGTATCTACAGCAGTGGTATCATCATCATCGGTCGAGTTGGGATCACCTGCGGGTTTAAACCCTTCTGGAGCCATTCCACCGATAACGGCATTAAACTGGAAAAAGTCAAAAAAGAAAGCGTCCTGCCTTGGCCCTGCAAACAAGGAAACACCATTAGAAGTAGTTTCCACGATAGCGGTATCCGAAGAAATATCAACAGAACCCAAAGGACTGTCTATCATGACTTGACCACTAAGTCCGGTAGTGCTTGGAGCAACCGGCCCAAAGAAATACATTTTTCCATTTCTGGGAATGGCCTGTATGACCAAGTCCTCTACCAAATCTCCATTTGTGTCGATATTGATTTCCGTTAGCACATTCTCATCAAAAGTGCCGTATGCCAAATCTGGCAGTACGTTGGATTGAAGATCTACGGCAAATACCGTATTCTCAGAACCTTCCGAAGGTTCAAAAGCATAAAAGTCGGCAATGTCAGCCGTGGTTCCCATGGAATCAGGTGCATCGATGTGATCTGCGGCAACCAAAACGGTTGCCACAAGGGCCAAGGCTCCAAGGCCTATAAAAAGTTTTGTTTTTTTCATTATTATAAATATTTAGATTAAAATCACCCCTACATACGGAGCAAATGCAAATGGGTTTTGTTTCAAATGTTAAAGTTTTGTTAATGAACTATTAAGGGACTTCTTTCATTCTGTTGAATTGTCTGGCAACCCCTTTCCATGATAATTGAACCGCACGTCCTAGCAATCCTCATTAAAATGTCATCCGTATAACAATTTTCAGAAGTATTCTGAAAACGCAATTGGCTACCTTTGCCTTTTCAAAAACTAGGACATGAACCCATCCGCTAAGGGCTGGATAGACAAATTTGGATCGTTGGTCAAGAGCCACGAAGGGAAATACGATACCTTCGAAGTTCTTTTCGAGGATTTAAAAAATACTGGATTCGTTTACGGTATCAATGTCGGATATCCTGATTTCATATCGCCAGAGCATGCCCTTTCCGAAGATGAAAAAGCCAAGATTAACTTAATGACCACCTTATATTTCACTTTTAAAATAGAAACGCAAGGTGCTGATTTTGAGTTATTTTTAAAGGAGATATTCAAGTTTTACGAGACCTTGGAGGTGAACAAGGTTTCCTTTTTGGGTAAACTATTCACGGGAAATAAAACCTCATCAAAGCTTGAGAAAATCCTGGATTCCCGCATTTATTTGGAGGACAATATCATAAGCAAAACCTTTAATGGTTCCATTACTAATTCCCTTTTATTCCTTGATGCCCTGCTTTTCAGAAGATATTTGTTACATGTGAAGGGAATCAAGAAACATGCACAACTGTTGGAATATTTGGCCATCAACATTACCTACCATGCCCTTAATTCCAAGGAGAAAAACAAAAAAGACGAAAAATTGGCCCAGTTGCTGGCTTCCTCCCTCACTTTTATCAATAGCGACTCAAAGAAATTTGATGGGGCCTACAGAAAAAAACTTGTTGTGAATCAAGACGTATGGGAAAATAGATATCTTTTAAATCTTGCGTGCCTGACCGTATGGGAGGACCACTCCTTGGATTACCTGGAATCCGCATTTATATACGATTTAGGAAAGGACTTAAAATTGGATGTGGAAATTATACAGGGGTCCTTGGCACATGTATCCAATTTCATACATTCCAATAAGGATACCATCCCTTTTTTACAAGAACAAAATATGGCCCTACAGTTTTATGACAGTATGTCCAAACTTGTGAACAGGCTTATCCTGAGAAACAGGAAACGTTTACATAAGGAACTTTCAGAAAGTGCGGAACTGGTAGCCTTACTCTCAAAATCTACGGTCAGGGACCTTACAAAAGAAGAAAAGAAAAAGGTTCAGTCTCAATTATTGGATATTTTTAAAAGTATACCATCCCTGGCGATTTTTTTGCTACCCGGTGGGGCCATTTTGCTTCCGATATTTATCAAGTTGATACCCAAATTATTGCCGTCTGCCTTTGATGAAAACCGGGTGGAAAATGAGGAATAGTTGTTGGTTGTTGGTTGTTGGTTGTTGGTTGTTGGTTGTTGGTTGTTGGTTGTTGGTTGTTGGTTGTTGGTAAAAAACTAATTCCTTTTAACTTTTAACTTATAACTTTTCACTTTTAACTCTTGAACCTACTCCAACCACAACTTAAAGTCTTTCACGCGTTCCCTGCTCACGATAATTTCCTGTTCCGAAAAGGAATGTAGCTTGATCTGCAAGCGTGAATTGGTATAGGAAATAATATCCTTTATAAAATTGATGTTCACATAGAACTTGCGGCTTACCCTAAAGAAGGTATCGGGTTTCAGTTCTTCTTCCAAGTTTTCAAGGGTGGTATCCAATAAATAGTTTCTCCCGTCTGAAGTGGCCGCGTAGGTGCCTTTGTTCTCACTATAAAAGCATTCCACATCATCGGCGTTTATGATCTTTAAATGCTGGCCTACCCTCACGGTAAAACGTTTTTTGTACTCCCTCTCCAAGGGGTTCACCAAAAGCTTTTTGATATCCTCAAAATCCAAACTCAATTTTTTGGACTCGGGCTTTAAGCTTCTATACTTTTTTACGGCACTCTCCAATTCCTCATCATCAATAGGTTTGAGCAAATAATCGATACTATTGAGTTTGAAGGCCTGTAGGGCATATTCATCATAGGCGGTCGTAAAGATAATAGCGCTTTTTACATCGACAATGTCAAAGATTTCAAAGGACAGTCCATCGGACAATTGAATATCCAAAAAAATAAGGTCTGGATGTTCGTTTTCCTGAAACCATGCAATTGATTCTTCCACGGAATGCAACATGGTGGACACGGCCACGTCCAATTCCCCTAATAGCCTGCCCAGTCTTCTGGCCGCAGGTTTTTCGTCCTCTATGATAATTACGTTCATCTTACGATATTTCTGTTTCTAACTTCTTTTTATGTTTCGAATTGCGAATCCAATAGGCAATAAATATACTGCCCAATATACTTGGTAATAGCCAATTTACCAATGGATGGAAAAATTGATTTACTACCAAAAAAGCTGAAAAGGATGCTATATAGGCACCTGTCATTTTACCTATATGAATCCGCAACCAATTTTCCCTTAAAGTTTCAGGTTTTTTGAACATTCGCAAGTCCCGAATCCCGAAAATAATTGAAGCAAACCCAAATAATAGCAAAACAATATGAAGACCTTGGTTAAAAACCAGTGGCATGAAAACCATACAGAGACCAACTAACACGACAGACAAGGAAATAAGTTTATCCAATTTTAAATTCATTGTACTATTCTTAAACCGAAGGCCACGGTATCCCGCCAGCAACAAATAGCTGCTAAACATACCTATTGAAAATAAAAATGCATTTTCATGACCCGGTAACACCGATATGACCAAGGCCATAATGGCAGAGGCCAACATGCAGTAATAAAAAAGTAGCCCACTGGCCTTATGCAACAATTTCCCTTTTCTTGAAGCTATGGCTAATGAACCTGCCAAGAGAGCCAGCCCTCCAAAAAAAGCATGTATGTAAATAAGGATGGTTATGTATTGGTCCATGGTCCTATACTTTTTTATTAACCTTGGTATTTAAAAATGTAATGTATATTCAGTCACTTTACAATTGAAAGGTTCTAGTTCTTAAAAGCACTACTTATTCCTCTCTGGAAACCTCTTCTTCGGCTATCAAAAACCTTTGCAGTTGTTTTTGTTCCCATTCTCTAATAAAGCTCGGTTTAAACTCCGACAAAAGCTTTGTTTTGTAAACAAAGAGATACCATCCGTGAAAAAGTAACCCTAGCCCCCAAATGATATGTTTTCCAATTATATTCCATAGAAACCAGTCCAAAAAACCTTCGTCTTGGAAACCTACCGATTCAAAATAATCCAAGGACATGAATTATATGACCAATAAAATAATGTTCCCAATGAAAAACACACTCAAATGCCAGTAAAAGTTCCTTATTTGCCGTACTTGAGCATATGCCTTAACGTATTTTTCAGATGGCCGATTTTCACCTTCCATGGTTACCAAATTTTTCAGCCTCTTGCCTGTCCTGCTCCAAATATTTTTGAATCTGACGCTCTTCCCATTTTTTAGAAAACAGTGTAGTTCGGTTAAAAACTTTCAGACCATGGAAGAAAAGGCCTATTCCCCAGAAAAACCAGGTACTAAAAGTACTAAAGTGCAAAACGGGGCCCATAAACGATTCACCATAATAGGCGTTGCCAATTACTTTCATTAACAGTAAAATGGTGTTTACCACTAAATAAATGGTAAGGTGTATATAAAAGCCTTTTAATTGCCTTAGTCTTTCCTGGGCTTTCTTGAGTCTTTTTCGTTCGTTATTTTCCCTTGATTCCATTAGTCCTTATCTTCATTAATAAATTTTTCTATTGACTTAGGCATTTAACCACTAATATTTTTGATATAGCATGGCGGGGTATTTACCATCCTGAGCATCAGGTTGTCGAATATGCCCTCCTTCATGAAGCTGCGGTTGAACCTGTAGCAATATTCGTCGAGATAGTCCTGTAGGTCCCCCACGTGGTGGTGCATCCCCCTAAGCCATGCC
>NZ_MDGL01000118.1 GCF_002742265.1 Maribacter sp. 4G9 | reverse complement strand
AACGCCTTTTAAACGACGGTAGAAATTCGTCTGCGGTACCCGGTCACTTAATTGGAAATTATTGAAAAGCTTCTCTTGATAATCCTTTTTACCCTGCATACCTAAAGTTACGATCCTTTTACGGATCGGCAAGATCGAAATGCCCCTTTTTTTATAACTTGTGCAACAGGCACAACGGCTATAAATAATGCTCGGTGAAGTGATTACACCGAAATAAATGTTAATCACAAAATTAATTACACAACTGAATGGCAACAGAATATTTGCACCGCACTATCCATAGCCAAACACGTTCTCTGCAAGTTGAAAAAACGAATCGATGAAAAAAATACTAATAGCATTATTGACAATTATCTCTTTTAGCTGTCAGGCACAAGAGACCGAAAAATACAATCTCGGTTTTGAAAAACAGAGTGAGAATGCATCACTTTCTGACGGATGGTTTAAATGGGGTAATTATGAATTAACAACAGATTCCGTTGCTCATTCAGGCACAAAATCAGGAAAAATCACATCTGACCAAACAGGAAGTTCTTTTGGGAGTATTGCATACAAAATCCCAGCAAACTATGAAGGAAAAGAAATAAGACTTAAGGGTTTTATGAAAATCAAAGATGTTGAAAACGGATTTGCAGGTTTGTTGTTAAGAGTTGACGGGAATGGTACTTCTTTGGCATTTGACAATATGCAAAATCAAAACATAACAGGAACTAGGGATTGGCAGAAGTATAATATAACTCTCAACTATCCAGAGGGAGCAGAAAACATATTTATTGCAGGAATACTTACAGGCAAAGGCGAAGCTTGGTTTGATGATTTTGTTTTATCAATTGACGGTAAAGATGTTCAAAATCTGAAAGAGGTTGAAAAACAATTGACAAAAGCACAACTTGACAAAGAATTTGATAGTGGGTCTCTAATTGAGTTTTCTAATTTGACTTCTGAAAATACTGAGAACCTTGAATTGTTAGGAAGATTTTGGGGGTTTCTCAAATATCATCATCCCGAAATTGCAAAAGGGAACTACAATTGGGACTATGAACTTTTTAGGTTCTTACCAAAATACATTAAGACAGAAAACACTATCGAAAGAGATAAACTTCTTATTGAATGGATTAACTCTTTTGGTCAAGTAAAAGAATGTACAAAATGCCAGCCGACAAATGAAAATGCTTTTCTGAAACCCAATATGGGATGGATTAACAATCAAAGTGCAGATTTGAAAAACAAATTGCTTTACGTTTACAACAACCGTTCCCAAGGTAAACACTATTATATCGGGATGACTACAAATGTTGGCAACCCCGAATTTAAAAATGAAAATCCATATTCAAATATGCCTTACCCAGATGATGGCTTTAGATTATTATCACTTTATAGGTATTGGAATATGATAAACTATTTTTTTCCTTACAAACACTTAATGGATGAAGATTGGAACAAAAAATTAAAAGAATTTATTCCGCTATTCATAAATGCAAAAAATGAGTTGGAATATGAATTGGCAACAGTTCAGATAATTGGAGATATACAAGATACTCACGCAAATCTTTGGGGTGGAGCGGACAAAATTGATGAATGGAAAGGCTCAAACTATCCACCAATACACGTTCGTTTTATCGAAAATCATTTGGTTGTCACAGATTATTATAATCAAGAATTAAAAAACGAAGTTGGATTAAAAATTGGTGATGCAATTACCAAAATAAATGGCAACCCCATCGACAAAATCGTAAATGAAAAATCTAAATATTATCCAGCTTCTAATGAGCCAACAAGACTAAGAGATATTTCGGCAGACCTTTTACGCTCAAACTCGAATAATATTGAAATTGAGTTTATTTCGGGTAATTCCAAACCTCAAACAAAGAATCTTAAACTATACACAAAAGATAGCCTTGACATTTACCGTTGGTACAGAAAAAGTGATGACAAATCTTTTAAAATGTTGGACAATAATATAGGTTATGTAACACTTCAAAACATCAAGAAAGAAGACATTTCCAAAATTAAAAGTGAGTTTAAAGACACAAAAGGAATCATTATTGACATTCGCAATTATCCGTCAACTTTTGTTCCTTTTAGTTTAGGTTCTTTTTTTGTTTCTTCATCGACACCTTTTGTGAAGTTTACTAATGGAAATGTTGATAATCCAGGAGAATTTATATTCACAAGTAATTTAGAAATACCAAGTCAAGGCAAAACTTACAAGGGGAAATTAGTTGTATTAGTCAATGAATTATCTCAAAGTCAAGCAGAATATACTTCAATGGCATTTCGAGCAGGCGATAATACTAAAATTATAGGAAGTACAACAGCAGGAGCAGACGGAAACGTATCAGCAATAGTGCTTCCCGGAGGATTAAGAACAATGATTTCAGGAATTGGGGTTAACTATCCAAATGGCGGTGAAACGCAAAGAATTGGAATTGTTCCAGACATAGAAGTTCATCCAACCATTGAAGGAATAAGACAAAGAAAAGATGAATTACTTGAAAAAGCGATTGAAATCATTGTGAAGGAATAAAACCTGCAGAGAACAATGTATCCTATGAAAAGCCCTAGTCCAGTTCTCTAAAGTTAGTATTTAATTTTCAATTACTTCATAATGATGGTTTTGGGGTGTTGAATCGTTGATAATTCCGATAGGATTATCAACCATTCAATACCATATAACTTGCTCGGCATCCTATATGTGATACACCGTTATCGGCGTTCACC
>NZ_MDGL01000117.1 GCF_002742265.1 Maribacter sp. 4G9 | reverse complement strand
AGCGATTCGAAATGTCAAGGTAAAACAAAAAATATCGGGCCAGTTCAAAAACCCCAGAAATGCTCAGAATTTTGCCAAAATCCGATCCGTAATCGATACCACCATCAAAAACGGAATGAACGTGATTCAAGCATTGAACCTAATCGCTAAATTTGAATTTCAAGTAGACTGATTAGTTACAAACATTTTTCATATTATGAAGATCCAGATCATTCTTTTTTTTGCTATCGCCGCAAGATTTTCTGCCAGTTCACAATCTGTAGAATTCTATTCAGACCATTACAATTATGACAAGCAAACCTTATTAATGGAAGGAAATTTTGGTGAATGGACGAATTCTGAGTTCGTAGACTTTATAAATCAATCTGGTGGTACTGTAAACATCAGAGCACACATTCACCATCACCTGACTTTTATTTATTTTGTCAATTCAGAAAATAATGCGGATCATAATATTTCTATTAACATTCCTTCTGGAGGGAAATATACTTTAAGGGTCATCTCCAAACTTTCAGGTGGAAGCCCAACGGTTTACAACGACCAATTGGGATTTGACCTCACTTACCAGGATGGCCGGACGGCCTATTTTGAACTAAACGCAAGTGCCTATTTTCATTCCAACGAAGAACTGGTAGCTTCCAGGCCTTCGGGCTATGAATACTGGGGGCTTAATGGCTATACAAGGAGTCTTGACCGTTCCTATCTACCACTAAAAGTGTACTCAAACCATCTCCAATTTGGAGTGAATGAAAGCTGGTCTCCCATCATCAATAAAGGGATAGATACCTGGAATAATGCTGCCAGCAGTATTGGGATAACCAGCGGGTTCTTCGAATTGGCATCAAGCCATCAGGAAGCAGACATGACCATTGACTGGAGTGGACATGGACTCTCTGGTACCACGCTGGGCATGGCAACTCTGACCCAATCCAATCCCTCGAAGGTCGTGGGCATCACTATGCGGCCTCCGGGTTCGGATAATGCACTCCGTACAGCCGAAGTACTTATTCAGGAGATGGGACATATTCTGGGACTGTCCCACTCGGACGATCCTGCCGACCTTATGAACGGAAAAGCCCATCCGTTGCATCATGCAGACCTGTCTAAAATACAACTAACGACCCGTGACCGACAGATGCTCTACTGGCTTTATTCACAAAGTAATTCCATACCAATCATACCCTACCATCGGTGAGGCATGAGTTTTTAGATCAGATTTCTGACCGAACGGATGCCCCATTCCAGGAAAATAAAAGGTCACTATTCTGCTGATACCAGGTGGGTATTGATCTTTTTATGAAGCTTTTTTAAATGGTCAAATTCATGATGTAGTTCATCATGCTTGGAATGGCCCTGAAGTGCCAGATGCTCCATATCATGCACCATCTCTTTCATTTCTGAGACGGAAGACGTTAGCTGACTATCAGTAGATAAAGATTTCATTTCCTCGCACAAATCTGAAATCTTACTGCAGTAGTCGGCAATGTCCTTAAACTTGCTGTACTTAAAAGCATATTCAATCCCGTTCATTTGAATACCAATGGATTCTGATTTCATCTTAAGCGAACCCATCGAAGAATGACCTGACTTCTTATACGTGTTACTGGTAACTTCCCCGCCACTACTTGGTTCTATGGTGGGGTTACCATTTTGAGATGCCGGCACCTGCTCTCTGTCTCTGTAAACCACGACCGTATCTACAACTGGGGTCAGAAGCACCTCATTGACCAAACCACTTAGATCGTTTACATAATTTTTCAGATCAAGAAAATCAGAATTCAGTGCTTTGATGTCGTTATCAAATTCCTTATGAGTATCCAGGAACCGGGATTTATGAACAGTCTTTTCGTAATTAACCAAATCTGAGGCTAGTGCATTGGTCAGTGAGTTCAGTTCGTTTCTAATCTCATCCCTAAATATGCTCCCTGTACTTTTTATCTCTGCAAGAAGGGCTTCAAAATCATGACCACTTTTCTCTAGGTTTTTATGATTGTCTTTTTCAACATCCTGCTCGATTTTATTGAGAATATATTCCATGGTGGCCACATCTTTTTTAACTTTTGAGACTGCTGTCAGCACTTCTTCCTGTCCATAGGCATATGGGCTGACCAAAAAGACAGCAATGTAGCCAATGATGACAGTAGCAATAAGGTTGGAATTTTTCATGATATTATTGGTTTAGATGAGTATTGGACATTAAATATAATAAATTATCAGATAAAGGTTTAAGTTACTAAGATGAATTGTAGGTCAAAGTGTGCCGCAAGGTGCTTTGGGCGTAGCAATGCCCGGTAGAAATCTTATAGGTATGCTTCCGTTAAACAGGTACAATGGCTTGGGTGCTGCTGGTGAAACTTTAATCCAAGAATTAGGTCATTTATTAGGCCCTATTCATTCTGACGTCAGATATGATGTTATGAATGGAACAGCACACGGACATTGGCACGATTTGACGGAAATTGAACTTACTGAGAGAGACAGGCAGATGTTAGGTTGGATTTATTCACAAACGGATTATTATCCTTTTAAGAAATAACTACCCACAACAAATGATAAAATTAATGCGCTTACTTTCTTCGTAGAAACCGAAATGCTAAATAGAGACTTCATAGCTCCTATCAAACGTTGAGCGCACTCTTTTTATCTGGGCGTTAGCTGTAATTAAACGACAATGAAACCAAAGAGTACAATAAGACCAGTTTTATATATTATTTTATTTCTGACATCATTACACAGTATTCAATTGACAGCTCAAAACCCTGCCAACACGAAAGAGATTGCATTAAAAAATAAGTTATGGAATGAGTCCTTTAAGGAAAGAGATACAACAAGATTATTTTCTCTTTTTGAACCAAAATCAATAATAATTTCTGAAAGTGGTCAATGGTCAGGAAAAGCAAAAATCAAAAATATTTTACTAAAACTATTTGAAAACCGACCTGATATTGAAATGACATTTGATTCGAATAAAATTGAGGTTATGGATGAATGGAATGTAGCTTATGAAACTGGAAATTGGATTGAAAGTTGGACTGAAAAGGATGATTCAGAAAAATCAATAATAACGGGTAAGTATTGGAAAATGTATAAAAAAATTGAAGAACATTGGTTTTTGAATTCACTTGTTCTAACACCATTAACTTGCTCTGGCAGTTATTGCAATAAATAACTACAGCTAACAATGTATCCTATGAAAAGCCCTAGTCCAGTTCTCTAAAGTTAGTATTTAATTTTCAATTACTTCATAATGATGGTTTTGGGGTGTTGAATCGTTGATAATTCCGATAGGATTATCAACCATTCAATACCATATAACTTGCTCGGCATCCTATATGTGATACACCGTTATCGGCGTTCACC
>NZ_MDGL01000116.1 GCF_002742265.1 Maribacter sp. 4G9 | reverse complement strand
TACGGTTCCTGTTCGTCAGTACCGAGTTTTGTAGTCTCGCTTTCTTCAGGTGTAACCTCGCGGTTACCACCCTTGCGACTTACTAATGCTTCCAGACGTTACTCCAGCGCATAAGGGACTTACACCCTCTAAATAAATTCTTATATTGCTATAAGATAAAGATGCCCATACTGGGCACACACAACGTATATAAAAAATAGCGGATTAAGTGCTTAATCTAAAGTGGTTTTCATAAATTTAACTTCAACACCAAACTGAAAAGCTATCGCTTAAAATCCGCTACTTTTCATATACAAAACCGTTGTAACCAATTTTGACGAAAAATGGAACAATTATTGATAAATTGATATTTTAATCATTAACATAATCAAATGAAAAAAATCTTCCTATTTTCAATCTTATCGATTTTAGCCTTTTCTAACGGATTCGGACAGTCGAAAAAAAACGACCTTAAATTAACAGTTTCTGCCTTACCTTTATTTGGCTCATCAGATGGATTTGAATCTGGAATTAACGGAATTGTGATTAAACCATCAATTGGTTATTTTATTTCCGATAAAACATCTATCGATTTGAATTTTTCATATGCAACACTGAACGATTTAACAGTTGGAAATATTGACTCATATTACAACTCTTATGCTTTCATCCCAACTCTAAGAAATAATTTTGTGAATAAAGAAAAGCTAAGAGTTTTTGCGGAATTCGGATTTGGATTAGGAACCATCAAATATGACGCTGACAACAGCTCTATGCGGAATTCACAGCACGAAAATTTAAGCGGAGGAATTTCAATCTTAAATATTGGAATTGGAGGAAATTATTTCTTCAATGAAAAATTCGGAATTGAATTAATAATACCATATTTGAGTACTAAAAACATAACATCTGATAATTCAAACAACCTTTATTCAGGAATTGGACCAACAATCGGATTTACATATATTTTGAATTAAAAAACTGGTTACAACACCGTATATAATTTATTGCTAGTTCTAGCCTACTTACGAAAATCCTCGCGGATTTTCTATTCGGTTTTTATTTGCTAAATTAGGTGCTTAAACCACGCAACAAACCATATACAACAACGTTGTGTACAATACAAAAGCACCATAATTTGAAATTAACTATTTTATTATTCTTCATAATTTCAAACTTTGGATTTTCTCAAACTGAAATCCTGAATGACACACTTATTGAGTGGAGCAAATCTCAAAGATTAAAATGGACTGATTTTAAAGGTAAGCCTTTAAAAGAACGAGGTGCTACAGTTGCCGAAACTCAATGTCAAGTTAAAGTAGTTGATATTTATTTGAATGATAAAGGAATTCCAATATTAACTGTCAAGTGCTACTTTAGTATAAATGAATTGTAGGCTTCCCCTTATTAGGACACCTCTAAATTCGATAAATAATTATTATTTAGGTCAGGTTTGATGAAGAATTTAAATTCTTCATCAAACCTGGGCATGTATTCTTTAGGTGATTTATTGCCCAGAGATTTATGCGGATGATTAAAATTATAGTCCTCTCTCCAGTTGTCGCTTATAT
>NZ_MDGL01000115.1 GCF_002742265.1 Maribacter sp. 4G9 | reverse complement strand
ACGAAAAAGAAGGAATATAGGGCAAGAAAGCATGTCTGTACCGATTGCCCACTGCGCAGGAGTTGTTTGGGCAAAAGTGCCCAGGAGAAGAAGTTCAGCGTCACCTATTATCGCGAGGAATACGAACGCAACATTGCAAGGGTGGAGAGCCCACAGGGCCGGTACATGAAGGGCAAACGGCAGGCGAACAAGGTGATGCACCTATCTGCCATTGCCTATAATTTGAAGAAGTACCTGAAATTCGACCAAAAACGGGCAGAAAGCGGGGTAATGACACCAGCTTTGGCAAGATGGGCCAAAAGTGCCCTTGAACCGTTGTTCGGTGCTTTTGTAAGGCATCCAAGATTAGCGCTGCCAATCTAAGGCGGACCAAAAAAAGCCCCGTAAAGAGGCTTGTACGGATCCATTTTTTCACGGATTAATATCTTGTGCAACGGTTACCTTTGTTGGCAACAGTTTTTATTAATTCAGGTTACAGTTTTTCATTTAAATCTTGTCTTCCAACAATTGCCATTATTTCTACAATATCCTCATTTACTTTAAAATAAATGCTATCAACTCCACAAACACAGCGTCTGTAGTCTTTTTTTATGTAGTCAACCGATTCAAATGAAAAAGGTCTTTGAGTAATTATTTCGAAATATTTAAAAAATGATTCAAAGTATTTGTCCGCTTGAGTCATTCCAAATTTTTTCACACCGTAATGATGAATCCGTATCAAGTCATTTTTCGCTTCATTGCTTAATCTATATTTAGTCATTAAGCAAAGACTTTGATTGCGCTAAAATTTCATTTTTACTTTTACTTGTAAATCCGCTATTTTCGGCTTTTTCCAATTTAGCGCGAATCCAGTTAATTTCAACTTGTTGTTTTCGAGCTTGTCTAATTAAGTCGTTCACGAGTTCACTCTTACTTGAATATTCTTTCTTATCCACTTGAGTTTTGAGCCATTCATCGTTTGGCTTTGTAAATGATATACTTTGTCTTGCCATAATTTGTTTATTTGATGTAAATATACACCAAATTCGAATCATACCCAAATTGTTGCCAATGTGTTCGTGTATGATTTCGTTGCGGCGAAAAATCTCCGATTTTTCAGAGTAGGAATCGATACACTGTTAAAATACAAAGTTTCACTTAAATGACTAAACGAGCAATGGATTATTAACGTTGTTGTACGCTGGCATATTTTAATTCGAGTATACTTCGCAATAATTAGTCGCTTTTCAGCTTTTCAGCAACTTTATCGTAATATTCTTGTGTTAGTACTTCAGTCCAAGTTGTTGGTTGTCCACCACCATATAGAGCTAAATAGGTTACATCACTAACCTTGGTTGAGGAATGCCAGTGTTCGATATCTTTTTCACATTTAATCACATCACCTTCTTTCAGAATTACGGGTTCATTTCCTCTTTCTTGATAATATGCTTCTCCATCTACAATTATTAAGACTTGTGCAGAACTATGTTTATGCCAATCCAAGGTTGAGTTAGCTTTAAAGGTTGCTTTTGTTATATTATAACCTAATTCAGTATCATCGTGAATAATGGCATTTAACCAAGCTTCTCCAATGTAATGCGTATTTGGTGCTTTTGTACCCTCTGTAAGATAAGAGGAAACGTTATATTCAGAATCTTGGGCAAATCCCGATAATGAGGCTAAAATAAACAGGGCTAGGATTGAGTTTTTCATTTAATATGTCTTTAGAGTGATTATTTTTTTTCGATGTTTTAGCTTGCATACAACGACCTGCTAATCGCAGTTGCGGAGCTGTTTTGGTCAGCTTTTGCTGAATGTATTCCATCGTGTTTGTGTATGGCTTGTTGCGGAATCATACGCAGTGTTATTCCGCCGTAACCGAAAGATAGCAAATTGCAATGAATTCCGATTAGGAATTCAACCGCAATGAGCTATACACGGTGTGTGTGCCCAGTATGGGCATCTTTATCTTATAGCAATATAAGGATTTATTTAGAGGGTGTAAGTCCCTTATGCGCTGGAGTAACGTCTGGAAGCATTAGTAAGTCGCAAGGGTGGTAACCGCGAGGTTACACCTGAAGAAAGCGAGACTACAAAACTCGGTACTGACGAACAGGAACCGTATATGAGGCATTTATGCATGGGTAAGCAAGCACATCATTGTAACGCCCAACGAGTACAAAAGATGCATTAATGTAGATACGGCAGGGATCGGGGGAAAGAGGATGCCATTACCTGGGGAGGTCTCCAAAACTACGTGTAGCTCAATGGAGAAGTCAGCAGAGGTCATAGTACTTACAGGAAACGAGCTAGGGCATTACCCTAGAGGTCTCACAAGTAAGGAAGGGCCGAACGTTAAATCACGTCTGGATTCGTATAGGAACCGGTTTATCCGATAGCCTATACCTAGAAGGACAAGAACAGTACAAATGATAGCAAAAGTAGTAGCCGCTAGAAACCTTAGTGATGCCTGTAAAAAGGTAGTTCGCAATAAAGGTTCGGCAGGAATAGACGGGATGCCCACAACCGAGTTAAAAGCATTTATAGATGCCCACCGCTCAAGAGTGGTGCATCAGCTTATTTCCAAAAGCTACCGGTCACAAGCTATCAAAGGGGTAGAGATACCCAAGCCGAATGGCAAGTCCCGATTACTGGGAGTGCCGACGGTAGTGGATAGATGGCTTCAACAAGCGGTAAGCCAACAACTGGTGATTCATTTCGAACTGGATTTCGAGATGGAGAGCTACGGTTTCCGCCCAAGGAAGAACCTTCAACAGGCCGTACTAAAAAGTCAAGGGTACATCAATGATGGTTACCAAGATTTAGTAGATATCGACCTTAAAAGGTTCTTTGATGAAGTACAACACTATAAACTACTTCAGCTTATTTATAACAAGGTCAAGTGCCCGACCACCTTATGGCTGATCCGCAAATGGCTTCGTGCGCCCATTTTAAAGAATGGGCGATTGCATAAGCGCAGGAAAGGATTGCCACAAGGCAGCCCATTAAGTCCGTTACTGTCTAACATCATGTTGGACCAATTGGACAAACATCTAAAAGCACGAGGGTTGCTGTTTATCCGCTATGCCGATGATTTCAGTATTTACACTAAATCAAAAGCAGCAGCACGGGCGATAGGTAACGAGGTTTTTCTTTTTCTAAAAGAGAAACTGGACTTACCAGTCAACCGGGCAAAGAGCGGTATTCGCAGACCCTCTACATTCAAGTTGTTGGGTTATAGGTTTACGCCAGTATATAAGAAAGGCGTAAAGGGTCATTATCAGTTAATAGTAAGCGAACAGGCTTGGCAAACACTTAAACGCAAGCTCAGGTATCTTACCAAGAAAACGCTGCCATTGTCATTAGTAGAAAGGTTACAACGGCTAAAACCCATCTATAAAGGGTGGTTGAACAATTTCCGATTAGGAAATATACATACCAAACTTAAAAAGCTGGATGAATGGTTACGGAACCGACTACGCTACTGTATATGGCACGATTGGAAGAAACCAGAGCGCAAACGCAAGAATCTCATTGGCTTAGGTATAAAACAGGATCAAGCGTATGCTTGGAGTAGAACAAGGATGGGAGGCTGGGCGGTAGCCCAAAGCCCTATACTTAGAACTACTATTACTGAAAAACGCCTAAGAAAAAGAGGTTATGAAAGTATGCTAGCGTACTACCTTAGTGTAAAGTTCTGATAAAACGAACCGCCGTGTACGAGACCCGTATCCCGAAACTTCGGGAGTGGTGTGAGAGGCGCACCGTGGGCTTTATAGCTCACGGCCGTCTACTCGATTGGCATTAGTATATTATTTATCAAGACTAATATATCCTTAATTTATATTGAATTCCTCTATTAATGAATAACCAATTCGAACAATATCTTATATCTTTTTTGAAGTTACGCATGGTACTAAATATAACATAAGTGTTGGCAGTTTGATGAACTTCTCACTCTCGAATGCTTGTTAATAAATTCTGTATAAAAACGACTTTAATAGTTCTGTGTATAATTAGTTAAACTACTCTTTCTTATCATCTTCAAAAAGATTTTTGGATATATGCATAGTCACTAGCATATGAGGAACATCAACAGTTTCAGCAATTTTTAAATCACCAGATAAAGAACAAAGAGCGTAAGCTTCTAACTGAGTAAGTTTATATTCAGTCATCAAATAATCTATCATGTATAATGTGGCTTTTTTAGCTGCTTCATCTATAGTTGTTCCAAAACCTGTTGTTGCATAATAATCGTCAGTTTCATATTGAGGCTCTTTTATGGTTTTGTTTTTTACTAATTCAATTTCATAAATTACACGTAAAGGAACTTCTATAGCAGTACCACAAACTTCACCATGACCTTGTAGAGCATGCCCATCACCAATAGAAAATAAGCCGCCTTCAACAAAAACTGGAAAATATACTGTAGTACCTTTAGTCAAGTTTGGATCGTCCATATTTCCTCCATTGGCCCTTGGTGGAATGGTAGACAATAATTCTGGGGTTGCTGGTGCAACTCCCATGACTCCTGGGAATGGGTTTAATTCAAGTCTAATATTGTCTTTAAAATTTACATGAGTAACATCTTTTCCTAATTTATAAGTTCTTAAATATGATCCTTCAATAGAATCTGCAACGAAACTAAATCCAGGAACAATGGCATTCCAGCCCCAATCGCCAACCTCAATTTCATGTAAAGTGATTTTTAAAACATCTCCTGGCTTTGCATCTTCAACATAAACAGGTCCAGTAAGCGGATGCACAAGGTCTAGATTAAAATTTTTAAGATCTTCAACTGTAGAGTTTATATCGAATTGTTCATCAAATGCATCTTCCGTAAATGCTTCAACTATAGCACCAGATTTCACTCTCAATATAGGTTCAATAGTGCTGCTAAATTTATTGTGTGTTTGGTCCTTAGTTAGTGTATATTGAGGTTTGATCTCTTTTACAACTTTAATTTCAGAATCAACTTTAGTTTGTGTTTCATTTTTACAGGAAAAAATTAATAATAAAACTATACATAGTTGGAGACTTTTATTGGTTTGCATATCGAAGAAATTTAAGAATGAATGAGTAGTTAAAGTTAAGGAATTTAGTTCTATTTTCATGGTTGAGTTTATTAATGCCAACGTCTCCGTATATGAAACGTAGCGTTTAAAAAGACGCTATCGTTTCGGGTTATACACGAGCCAAATTTAAAAATTTGGCGGTCTTCACAAATACACAAAAACCTTTGTTAAAGCCTATAATAGCTATGTTTTATATACATTGTGTGTGCCCAGCATGGGCATCTTTTATTTATCGAAAGGTAAATAATTCATCTAGGGGGTGCAAGTCCCTTATGGGCGGGGGTAACGCCTTGGGCCATTAGTAAGTCGCAAGGGTGGTGACCGTGAGGTCATATCTGAAGGAAGCGGGACCACAAAACCCGGTACTGACCCTTCGGCTTCGCTCAGGACAGGCTGAACAGGAACCGTATACAGAGGCATATTTATTTGGGTAAGCAAGCACATCATTGTAACGCCCTAAGATTACCAAAAGGGTAAGTATGTAGATACGGCGGTTATCGGGAGAAAGAAGATGTCATTACCTGGGGAGGTCTCCAAAGTTACGTGTAGCTATATGGAGAAGTCAGCAGAGGTCATAGTACTTACGAGAAACGAGCTATGGCAGTACCCTAGAGGTCTCACGAGTAAGGAAGGACTGAACGTAATTCTCTTCAAAATTCGCATAGGAGCACTAGTGGTAGCCTATGCCTAAATTAGAGGATAGTGCCAAGGGTGAAAAGAGCTTTGGTTTGATGATTTATGAACCGCCGTATACGAGACCCGTATCCCGAAACTTCGGGAGTGGTGTGAGGGGCGCACCGTGGGCTTTATAGTTCACGGCCGTCTACTCGATTGTGGTGTCGTTAATTTTTCAGGCGGACATTGGATTCACTTGGATTTGGCCTCCAATCGCTTTCAAAACTTTCATTATTGTCGCAAATTGAGGTTTTGCTCCGTCCGATAAAGCTTTGTACAAACTCGGTCTGCTCAATCCTGTTTCCTCTGCTATTTTGGTCATTCCAATCGCCTTTGCAATATGTCCGATCGCATTGATTACATCTGCGTTATCTCCTTCTTCCAGAACTGTATTGAGATACTCGGCAATCATTTCCTTACTGTCCAAATAATCAGCTATGTCAAATTTTGAAGTTCCCATATTTTCTATTTCTTTAATTTTTTCCAGATTTCTTTTGCTTTCGCAATATCTTTTTGCTGGGTTGATTTATCTCCACCAATCAGCAGAACAATTATTTTTCCGTCTTTTTCCTTGAAGTATACTCTATAACCTTTTGCGAAATTCACGCGCAATTCCCTTATTCCGTCGCCAACAGGTTTACAATCGCCGAAATGTCCGTCGTTTTCAATTTTTTGAATTCTGAATAGGATTTTCGCCTTGGCTTTCAAGTCCTTCAGTTTTCTAATCCATTTATCGAATTCAATCGTTTTCTCAATAAAATACATAAAAAGTGTATCTACTTGGATACAAAATTACATTATATTTTTGAATTTAATACCGTCTTGTGAAGTTTTTCGGTAAAGTGGGATAATGCACCACAACGGTTTCGTGATCGAGTAGACAAGGGGAATTTCACCCCAAGCCTCTCACAGAACCGTGCTTGAAAGTCTCCCCTCACACGGCTCTTCTAATTTGTAACAAATATAGGCTCATCCTCTTTCAAGTTGGCAAACTGTGTTCCAAATTAGCTAATCCCTTCGCTCCATTTCCATTACAGAAACTTCATCACTACTACGGATTAGTCTGCCACTACATACACTATCGGTATTCTGCCTCTAGGTTGTGCCTATTGTACATTTCCCTTATCATTTGTATGCAGCTTCCCAAGTTCCGTAAATAAGCCCAAATAAAGTTCTTGCCACCTGAATGACGCCAGCCTTACAGAAAATAAATAGGGTAACTAATCAGTCTACTTGAAATTCAAATTTAGCGATTAGGTTCAATGCTTGAATCACGTTCATTCCGTTTTTGATGGTGGTATCGATTACGGATCGGATTTTGGCAAAATTCTGAGCATTTCTGGGGTTTTTGAACTGGCCCGATATTTTTTGTTTTACCTTGACATTTCGAATCGCTT
>NZ_MDGL01000114.1 GCF_002742265.1 Maribacter sp. 4G9 | reverse complement strand
AGCAACTGCTATCAATGCTAGTTTCTTACTCTTTCCTTTGTTCACGATTCGCTCATAAACTTCCTGACAAGCCTTGTTGTGTTTACAAGCATTAAAAGAACATAGAAACAATAGATTACGAAGCTTTCTATTACCGACCTTACTTATTCGTGCACGACCTCTTACGCTGCTTCCTGACTCACGTATCGTTGGCGTTATACCAACATAACTACACAGCTGTGATGCTGTCTCGAATTTACTAAAACCATCGGTGACAACTATTAAGAACAATGCCGTCTTTTGGCCTATGCCCGGTATGGAGGTCAACAAGGTCAATTGCTCTTGTTGATCCTCTTTGACCAAGGATAGAATTTTTGATTCGATAGCTTCTACCTCCTTATCCAATTGCTTCTTGTTACGTACCAAGGAACGATGGACAAACTTCGATGGAACACCCAGAACAGCTTCTCCATGAATCTTGTTCTTGGTTGCCGTACGTTGTTTTAAATAGGTGTCCAATAAGCGGAACAACTGTAAACATTCACTTTGGGTATCGGTCAAGGCATTGTAAAGAGATACTTCATTGACCAATGCATACTCACAGATGGCTTTCGCATCGCTCTTGTCCGTCTTCACCTTGGCCAGTTTCATTTGAATGAAACGCTTAATAGACAATGGGTTTACAACCGATACCATTACACCTTTTTTGTAAAGAAACTGTGCAAGCCT
>NZ_MDGL01000113.1 GCF_002742265.1 Maribacter sp. 4G9 | reverse complement strand
TGCCCGGCCAGTCACGGATCGTCATCGGCCAGTTGGACGGAAAGATTTATTGGATGGACGATGTCGCCAACCCTATAAAGAACCTACTCGTTGACTTTTCGTCAGCTGTAGGCGATGCCATACCGGTCAACGGAGTGAAGGAAGTCTGGGACGGCGGTCTTTTGGGATTGGAGCTACACCCTGATTTCGGCACCCCGGGGAAAAACCATGTTTACATTTATTACACTACGGATCCCGGCAACCCTGCCGCAGGCGTGGGCGGGGGTGCCTCCGGTACCTTCGGTTGTTTCAACGACGAGTTTCACGGCAATTACTTGAACCTCGAGCGTTTCGAGTTGAACCCCGTCACGATGGCCTATGTTGCCAACACCAAGGTCACCTTGATGAAGCGGCGCATGCTGAACTCGACCCACCGTGGTGGCGCTATGGAGTTCGGCAACGACGGGTATCTTTATGTGGCCACGGGGGAACAGGGCCGTGCGGTGAGCGCGCAGGACATTACGGACAATTTGGACGGCGGTGTGCTACGGATCGATGTTGACATGGACCCTTCGACGGGCCATGCCCCGATAAGGACAATGCCCCAGGATACGGGGGAGACGGACGAGATTACGGGCCAGTTCTATTTTATACCGGACGACAATCCCTTCCAGAGCCCTACGGGTGCTACCTTCGAGGAATATTATACGTTGGGTATCCGTAGTCCTCATAGGATGAGCAAGGACTCCCAGACAGGTGAACTTTATATCGGCGATGTAGGGGAGAGCACCCATGATGAGATCAACGTGGTCTCTGCCGGGAAGAACTATGGATGGCCTATCTGGGAGGGCAACGACCCTCCACCAAACTACGACTGTGGTATTTCGATGCTTGACAATATGCCCCATGAAGGCCCCTTGACCGAATTTGACCGTACGGACGCCGTTTCCATTATCGGTGGACATGTATACAGGGGTACGGAGTTCACTGCTTTCAATGGCAAGTTCATAACTGCCGACTGGGGTACCCGGAAGATATTTTCGGTTGACATCGTCAGCGGGGATTATGAGACCCTGGGCACTTTGCCAGGAAGGCCCATTTCCTTCGGGGAGAACGCCAATGGTGACATCTTCTACCTGACCCAAGGGAACAACGTGCCACTTTACCGGTTCGTGGAGCCCGGCGTGACCAGCGGTATGCCACAGACCTTGACAGCTACGGGCGCCTTTACGGACTTACAGAACCTTATCGTTGCCGATGGATTCGTTCCCTACGAGATGATCGATCCCTTCTGGTCGGACGGGGCCTACAAGAAACGATGGTTGGCGGTACCTAATCCTATGGGTACCCCGCAACCTATCCAATATTCAGAGGACGGCACCTGGGTATTCCCTGTGGGTTCCGTACTAATAAAACATTTTGATTACCCCATTGTGGACGCCAATGGTATAAGTACGACCAAGAAGATAGAGACACGTTTTTCCATTAAAAACAGCAACGGCAACTGGACCTTCTTGTCCTACAACTGGAACCAGGCCGAGACGGAAGCTTTCTTGGTGGACATGAGTACGGGTCTGAGCGAGGCCCTTACGATAAACGAAACAACGAACGAGGAAATAACCTGGCGCTACCCGTCCACGAACGAATGTTTGAATTGCCACAACCCCGCCTCCCAGGGTACCTTGGGCCCCAGGACACGCTATTTGAACAGCGACTACGATTATTCTCAGCATGATCCCAATGGTGTATCGGCGAACCAATTGGTTACCTTGAGCCACTTGGGGATATTGGACCAGACGATAACGGACGCGGACACGGACAATTTCCTGACCCACACCTCGATCAACGACCCGAATGCCGGATTGGAGGAAAAGGCACGTTCCTACATGGACCTGAACTGTGCCTACTGCCACCAGCCCGCGAACGATCTGCGCCCGCAGTTCGACCTGAGGTTGATGAACAGCCTT
>NZ_MDGL01000112.1 GCF_002742265.1 Maribacter sp. 4G9 | reverse complement strand
GAGGCTGCCATTCCTTTAAGCTCATCGCTCACTTCTCCACTCTTCAACCAACTATCCACACTTTCGGAGGTAATTCCATATAGCATCAATGTAAAAGGTTCGGTAATGACTTCCGGTGGCTTGTTGAAAGCAGGCTGTGGTGCCACGGATGACAGGGCGTCCACAATTTTCTTGCGCCGTGCCACTTCATTCGGGATATAATCCGGACCTATGGAAGGTACGCCCATAGCCCATCCTCTTCCATAATCAAACAACAATTGATGGATTTCTTCCCTTCTAAAATAGAACATGTCATTGATGTCCTTGAAGAATCCAGCATTCACAAAAACTTGGCTCAACTCACGCATTTTTCTCCAAAAAACGCACATGGCCCAATGTTCAATGTAAAAGTTATGGTTCTCCACATAAGGGAATACCACTCTTGCCAATCCGAGCTTTCCATCAAAAGCCTCTTGGGTTTCTGGATCCGGAATGGAATCCCTGTACTCTTCAATGATTCGGTCACGTTCAGCTTCAATAGCTTCTGTGGGCCTATCAATTACTTCCCCGTCCAACAATCGCTTCAGGTAATCCTGAATATACCCGAAAGGAATATATAGATGCTCTATCCAATATTTATCGGTAGAATAAAACCCATTGCCTATGGTAAAATTGAACCATGGGTATTTGGCTTCTTCCCACGCATTGATCCATTCCTTACCTTCCGAAGAAGCTTTCAAAGCTTCCAAAGCTTTGTCCAAATCGTTATTGAGGACAATGTCTTGAAGTTGGAGTTTTTGAGCCAATTTGGCCAGCTTTTTTAATTCCTCATCTGGTCGGAGCAAGTCCACCTCAACCCCTTGTACCATTTTTGCAATGGACAAATCTGGAATACCCGGAAAAATTTCCTTGCAAAATCCGAAGAAATCCAAATAGGCAGCATACCCTAGGTTCAAGAACTCAAAATGATACATCCATGTTTTGTAGCATAGATCGATCATTTTATCATAGTTCTGGATAAGGTGGTAGGTGGGATCCAATCCTACTCCATCCTTCACCCACTGCATATCCACAACTTCTGGGAGCGGCTCAAATGTTACGGCCTCCATTTCATCGATCACCCCTTTTACTTTCTTGTGCCATTTTTCCAAAAGTGTGTCCCAATTTTGAAAATAATAGCCTGCCCTTTCCATAAACTGGGGTACTCTGTCGGCTATTTTTTCGGGTTCAACGGCCACTGGGCTCATATAGCAATATCCATTATGGAACTTAAAATCGATACCATTGGCCGGCGGTATCAACCATTGTCTTGTGTTATACTGGCTAAGGCACTTTACCGCAAATTCCACGGTAATGGCATCAAAAGGTTTGAACACATTGGGCCAGTGCTGCGAATCGCAATAAAAGAATTTGTTTTCTTCCGTTTCCTTAAGATTGTCCTGAAACAACATGTAATAAGGATACAATTCTCTCCAACCCTCAGCTCCTTTAGGAGCCGCATGGTCGTATGGGCTAATAAATTTTGATTTTGACATTGGGCGCTTTGTTTGTTTGTTAAAATTTCAGTGTCTTACTGTGCGGGTAATACACTTGTGCTATTTCTTGGAACTTATAGGATTCATCAAGGTGTTCAGGATTCCTTCCATACCTATTTTCACCTTTTTGGTTTCCACTTTTTTCTGGGACCAAACTGTTTCCGGTCTACTTTGTAACAGGGTAAAGTTTTCTCCATCTGGAAGATCGGCATCCAAGGCCCACTCAATATCTTGGGGGCATTTATAGTGCTTTTCTATCACCTTGGCTATTTTGCAGATATCCCTGATCTCCTTTTCGGTAAGGGATGGTTCCTTAGCCCTTTCATCGGTTATTTCACGGGTCACCACACATCGGTTCACTGGATCGGGAACATGTTCTATATGCTTGTCATGGATATTGGACGAAATAATGTCCAACATAATTTTATCGACCATAAAATGATCAGGGGTCACTTCCCCTGAAACTACGGCCTCACCAAGACCCCATGTGGAATCGATTACTATTTTAGAGCGATCTCCGTTTGTAGGATTCATGGTCATGGCCACTCCGGCCGTTCGTGCGTTGACCATTTTTTGAACCACAACCGACATAAGCACATCATCCTCGGGAATTCCTTGATTTTTGCGATAGTTTATAGCCCTGGAAGTATAGAGACTTGCCCAACATTTTTTGATGTGGACAATGAGTTCCTCCTCACCAACAACCCATAGGTAGGTATCCTGTTGTCCTGCAAAACTAGCATCGGGGAGGTCCTCCGCCGTAGCACTGGACCTCACTGCTACCGGAAGGTCTTTTTCCATCCCAGCCATTTGGCACAATTTTGCATAGGATTCCTTTATGGTTGCTTCAACCGACTCGGGCAAGTAGCTATCCATGATCATTTTTCTCAGGATGGCAGAGTTTTCATTTAAATGATCTATATCGGTACACTCTATGCAATTGACAATGTCCATGATTTCATTGAACATCCCTGATTTTTTTAAGTAGTCGGCATAGGCATGGGTAGTAACAGAAAAACCAACGGGAACAGGTAGGTCGGCAGCGCTCATACTGGCCAAGCTTGCACCTTTACCTCCCAATGTAGGATAATCTTCGGGAGAAGCTTCCTTGAAGAACAGTGTATATTTCATAACAGATTGTATTAGATTAATATTGAGATCACCACTCCACTTCCAAGGCCAATGGTGCCCTAAAGGATGTATTGGGTGCAAACTTGAATTCTTGGTCTTCTTTCAGCTTTAGATCGGGGATCATTTGGGTAAGTTCTTCCAAGACTACCTTGAACTCCAGTTTGGCCAAAGGTGATCCAAGACAAAAATGGATACCAAATCCGAAGGAAAGGTGTTCTTTGGCATTTTTTCTTTCTATGTCGAAGTTTCCGCCTTTGGGGAAATTTTCATCGTCCCTGTTCCCGGAACCCATCACTAAGAGTAAATTAGATCCCTTTGGAATGGATACGCCCCCCACTTCGCTTTCGGCAGTGGAATGTCTTCTCCAAGATACGATGGATGGGGAATACCTCAAAACTTCTTCAATGGCATTGGGAATCAGTTCTGGATGGGCCTTGATAGCGTCCCACGATTGTGGATGCAGCAACAACTCCCTGATTCCGTTGCCCATCAATGATGTTGTGGTTTCATGGCCTGCGAACAATTGACTATAGCAGATGGCCGCGATTTCATGATCAGTAATCTCGTGCCCTTCGCTTTGCAATTTTACCAAATCCCCAGGAAGGTCATCCGAATATTTTTCATGTCTTTTTTTCACGAGTTCTTGGCAATAGTTCCAGTATCTCACCATATTTTCCGCATGCACCAATTGCTCCTCCTCGGTCAAATTTCCCCAAGTCATCAGCATACGGCTTTCCGCCCAACTCTTTACTTTCTTCACATCTTTTTTGGGTACCCCTAAAAGCATGAATATTACATAGGCTGGCAAATCATAGGTAAGTTGTTTGACCAACTCTGCATGACCGTCGTTTTTGAAATCACCTATCATTTCCTTGGCCAATTCACGGATTCTGGGCTCTAACTTCTTTATTCTGGCCAAATTGAAGGCCATACTCACAATCCTACGTATGCGGGTATGATCGGGAGGGATACGCCCCGACAATCCGGAGAGTCCCACAAGCCCCCTTTCCTCCATCATTTTTTTAGCTTTTGGAGCTATAGGCTTGAATGGGGATTGTGCATTTTGCGAAGTGAATGTTTTCCAATCCTTAAAAATATTTTTGATATCTTCATATCGGGTCACGACATAGTACCCAAGTTCTTCACTATAAAAGATAGGACTTTCTTTTCTACACTTCTCGTAAAAAGGAAAAGGGTTCGTTAGATCGAAAGGCTCAAAACCGTCACCTACCCCAAAGTGTGGGCAACCCATAGTAGTGTTCATAAGAAGTAAGTTGTTTAATTAATTTGACTAAACTTACCCCATGCATCTT
>NZ_MDGL01000111.1 GCF_002742265.1 Maribacter sp. 4G9 | reverse complement strand
GCTTCTCGTCGGACCTTTGGCCTACTTTGTAGTCCCAGGCAGACTTGCTTCGACTGCGCTCAGCACAGGCTTCTCGTCGGACCTTTGGCCTACTTTGTAGTCCCAGGCAGACTCGAACTGCCGACCTCTACATTATCAGTGTAGCGCTCTAACCAGCTGAGCTATGGGACTGTCCCTACCCACACGCCCTGGGCGCGCCGGTATTTGTTATATATCATAATTGCGGAGATAAATTCAACATAAAGAAAAACATAAATCGAAAGAACGGGGCCAAGGCCTTCTCTGTTCGTTCGTCAGGGACCGTCCATCTAAGGACAATCTCTAGAAAGGAGGTGTTCCAGCCGCACCTTCCGGTACGGCTACCTTGTTACGACTTAGCCCTAGTTACCGATCTTGCCCTAGGCCGCTCCTTGCGGTGACGGACTTCAGGCACTCCCGGCTTCCATGGCTTGACGGGCGGTGTGTACAAGGCCCGGGAACGTATTCACCGGATCATGGCTGATATCCGATTACTAGCGATTCCAGCTTCACGGGGTCGAGTTGCAGACCCCGATCCGAACTGTGACAGGTTTTATAGATTCGCTCCGCCTTGCGACGTGGCTGCTCTCTGTACCTGCCATTGTAGCACGTGTGTGGCCCAGGACGTAAGGGCCGTGATGATTTGACGTCATCCCCACCTTCCTCGCGGTTTGCACCGGCAGTCCCGTTAGAGTCCCCGACATGACTCGCTGGCAACTAACGGTAGGGGTTGCGCTCGTTATAGGACTTAACCTGACACCTCACGGCACGAGCTGACGACAACCATGCAGCACCTTGCAAATTGCCCGAAGGAAAGGCCATCTCTGGCCCTGTCAAAATGCATTTAAGCCCTGGTAAGGTTCCTCGCGTATCATCGAATTAAACCACATGCTCCACCGCTTGTGCGGGCCCCCGTCAATTCCTTTGAGTTTCATTCTTGCGAACGTACTCCCCAGGTGGGATACTTATCACTTTCGCTTGGCCGCCCAGGTCTCAAGGACCCGGACAGCTAGTATCCATCGTTTACGGCGTGGACTACCAGGGTATCTAATCCTGTTCGCTCCCCACGCTTTCGTCCATCAGCGTCAGTTCATGGTTAGTCAGCTGCCTTCGCAATCGGTGTTCTATGTGATATCTATGCATTTCACCGCTACACCACATATTCCGCCAACTTCACCATGACTCAAGACCGGCAGTATCAAAGGCAGTTCTATAGTTGAGCTACAGACTTTCACCCCTGACTTACCGGCCCGCCTACGGACCCTTTAAACCCAATAATTCCGGATAACGCTCGGACCCTCCGTATTACCGCGGCTGCTGGCACGGAGTTAGCCGGTCCTTATTCTTACGGTACCGTCAACAGGGCACACGTGCCCCTTTTTCTTCCCGTATAAAAGCAGTTTACTACCCATAGGGCATTCTTCCTGCACGCGGCATGGCTGGATCAGAGTCT
>NZ_MDGL01000110.1 GCF_002742265.1 Maribacter sp. 4G9 | reverse complement strand
CCGATGCCATCCTCGACCGTTTGGTGCATACAGCTCACAGAATAGATATAAAAGGAGAATCAATGAGAAGAAAATTGAAAAATAAAAACTAAGTTTAACCCAAGGATAGATCAAATCTGGGCAGTCCATTTGCCATGGTCAGTTTCATCCGGCGAAGGTGGGTCAGTTTACCCGGCTTATCCAAAGAGGCATTGACCACGTCCTATCTGAAATCCCCAAGACCGGACGGCCTGCTCTCGGAAAATATTTTGACAAAGAAACTTGACGATTTGCTTCCAACTATAACGCCATCGAGAAGCTATATTTCCCTTGACCGTTATCTTCCACAAAATCGAAAAGAACATTTGAGTAAAGCACTTGAAAGAGAGTTCCCAACGGTCAGGGAAAGATTGTTCCAACTGGAAACCAAAAAAGAAAGAGAAACCTTGGAAAACAAGTTCAAACTCATCGGGAAGGTATTGAAAAAAGGTGTTTTCGATGTTGGCACGAAACAGGGAAGCGTTCGTCTTCTGTTCCAATCGTTAGGGGTAAAATACCATGATAATAAATTGTCTTTTGCTAAGTCGAACAGGCATACCGTTCCCGTTCCATTGGGCCGTTTGCCTTTCCCTGAGAATCTGGACAACTATGTATCCTCGGGATTCGTCCGACAAAACCACTTGATGCTCGAAATGTTATCGGAACAGTCTTCGGAAAACAGTCCCAGACTGACGGCATCGGCCATTTTCCTGCCAATGATATTTCCAAATCTTTATGAAAAAATGAACCCAGTTTACAAACAGCAATATGAAAGTGTTGCTCTGGCTTCCTATGTAACGAATGCGGAACGGATGCATGCCCCTTTCGAAAAGTCCCCAAAGGACTACATTGCCCTTTTCAACGCCAAAGGTTTCTATTTCGTAAAGGGAGAAAAAGGTTTCGAGGTCAAGTCTATCTATACGGATAACAAAACAAGTTTCCAATTGCCTAAAAGAACGAGCCTCTATTTGAATACTATTACCAATCTGACCGAAACATTAAAAGGACAAGAAAACGTCATCAACGGACTTGTCGAGGAGGGCAGGGACAATCTCAAAAACCTATGGGCTGGGCATCTCATGGAAAGGGGAGTATACGATAAGGTCGCCTTTATGCTGACAAGTGAAAAAGTCTATCCGAACCTGCATCGGGAGATGGTACAGCACCAGATGGACAACGGACTACGCAAAAGTCTGAACGAGGTAACGGTACGTACGACAAATTACCAACACAAACGCATGTTACGAAAAGGCGTTTATGCCATCAGTTCGTTATTGGGCGGCAGTGGCGGTAAAACTGAAGAGATGTACAACGGGTTTAAGGATGAGTTTACGGATTTTACAAAATTTAAGAGGAAAAGTATGGGTACGGGGCATTCATTATAAGATTCAAGGAGCGATACGTTTATGAAATTTAAGACCTCTGGAGTACTTATAATATGCAACTTGAGTTCCAAAAAAAAAATCGTTTTATGGTCACTTCTATTACGAACAAAGACTTTTTGTAAATTACAACGTTTGAATAGACTTGGAGCAAATTTTTGAAAAACTGGGAATTTGCATTCTGTTTATGACTTTAAAGGTTAGGTTTATTTAAACCTATGCGACAAAAATATACCTTTAATCAATTCTTGGTCTTTTGGGGCATAACAATATAACCTGTTCAAGTTCGTGCCATCTTTTTTATCAGAGTAAAACGAAAATCTTGTACTAATCTCTCCTTCTCTTTTTTCCAAAACAATTTTCGAAGAGTAACCACCAACTATAAGCTCCTGAAAGCTGATTGTTTCGTCATTCTCACTAACGTCATCAATAGAGGAAAAAGAGAAAACGCCATAATCAAAATAAAGAGTATCCCTGTTATTCGTAAGTCCTCCAAAGAAGCCGTCAGTGCCTTGAGGGTAAAAACGTACCCAATCCAAAGGAGTGACCAAGGTGAATTTTTCAAAATCAATTCTTTGTTCAGTATTGGGGTCAAATCCTCCATCACTATCGCAACTCAAAAGAAATAAAGCTATTGATAAGACTTTTAAGAATCTGTATTTATGGAAAATCATCATTAGAATTTCTTATTTAGATGTGAATTCTTCAGTATAGTTGCGTGATTTATTAACTATGTGAAACACATACTAAAAGATTTATTCCCCTTAAAACATAATACAGACCAAAATATGATGCCCTTTGGTTCATCTTAAAGAACTTAACTAATGCCTTTCAAATGGCTGGCAGTTGGCAATAGTTAGTATTGATATTTGTAAATGTAATTTCCGAGGCAAATATCAAATCCAGGGTCAATTCCAAAATAGAATGTTCTCTTCTCAATTAGTTTATCGTTGTCGTAATCATTTTCCTCAATGGTATTCTCACCATCTTTGATCTGGATCAACCTACTTTTGGTGTCATAAAAATATTCTTTTGAATATAGGACATTGCCAGATTTGGTTTCCTTTATTTCCCCAATCAATAAATCGTCAGAATACTTATACGTCGTGATATGATGTTTTTCACCCGCTTTTGTATATTCTGTTTTTGATACTATCAGATTATTTTCATATTCGTACGTATTGAATCCTCCCCACGATTCCCAATCTTTGACGAGAAGCCCATTCTCGTATTCAAGAGGTGCCTCACTCTCACTTTCGGCTACCTCTTGCCCGTTGATGTCATAATCGGTGATTTTGTACTTTATGTTTATTAATTGGTCCAAATCATTATAAATGAACGATTTGTTTATTTTTCTCAAGTTGAGTTCAGTAATTTCACTAATCAACTGCTTTTTGGAATTATACTCCAATATTTTTTTGCTTTGCAAATTTCCATTGGCAAATATTGTCTCTGAAATCAAGCTGTTGTTCGAATATTCATATTCTATCCTTCTCAATAATTCATTTGGTGAACTTTGGCAATATACATCGATGGCGATTGGGTCAATTAATTCCGAAAAACTGAATAATCTCTCTTCACCTTCTTCGGAACAACCCAATAATATTATTAAAATCCAGACGCAGTAAACAATATTTTTCATAATCTGTCTGTTTTGGATATTTATCAAAAAGATGTAGTTATGGTATCTTGGTTGCGTTGTACGCTGAATCATCGCCAAGTTTTATACTTCACCAATAACCATATATACTTGAGATTAAATTAATATTTATGAACGAATATCCCAGCTCCATAAAAGAACCATTTTAAAAGACTGTTCAAATACGATATAAAATTATCTGTTTATAGTTCCATTTGTCGTCATCTTTAATAGTTCTAAAAATTCAATTTTTATGGAACTAAAATCTTTCAAAGATTAATTTGATTTCTATATATATTTTAGCACCCTACGGGTGCTTTTTGTGGATAGGGAGAAAAAGAAAATGATGGCTTTTGGGTAAATAAGGTTGTTGTATGTTACAAAAGAAGCCATATTAAGCCAAATAACCTCAAATTTTGAGTGCAAATTGAGTGCAAATAAAAAAGACTTTAAAGAAATAAATCTTTAAAGTCTTGATTTTCAAGTGATCGCGACAGGATTCGAACCTGTGACCGTCTGCTTAGAAGGCAGATGCTCTATCCAGCTGAGCTACGCGACCCTATACATTTAAAAGAATGGGTTTTTTAAATGTGGCTGCAAATTTAGTAAAAAATACATATTGGTAAAACCAAATCGTCCTAAAAGATACCCTATTACAAAAAGTAACTAAGAGCTTGACATTTTATAGCCCTCGTAGTGGTCAAAATTGTCATAGAGTTGGTCCAATACCTGGTAGAAAATATCAAACTCTTTTTCCGTAATATTAATGGTACTTACCTTCCTTAGGTCTTTTATTATGGGTAGTACCCGTTCCATAAGTTTTTGGCCATCGTCCGTCATGACCAATTTATAGCGTTTTTGGTCGTCCCTGAACCGCTGTTTTTTTAATAAACCCTTTTTGCAAAGCCCACTGATAACACGGGAAGTGGTCGCCCTATTCCTAAAGTTGGATTTGGCGATGTCTGCCTGGGATGCATTCTTTCCTTCCAGATGTACACGTTGTAGTATGACCCATTGCTCAATGGTCAAATCAATATCATTGTCCAAAAAGGCCTGTAAAAAGGTGCTTTGTACCTTTTTCAAAGTACGGTCAATATATACGCCAAATCCTTCGGTCCTGTCCATACATGGTAGCTTATGGACAAAAATACATAGAAAATCGTTAAAATTGTTGTTAATGCAACAAAATGAAATATTTTTTGTAATTTTAAACCTTTAAAAGAGAATGGAGAAACAGGCATGCCGATACAGTTTAAAACCTACATTTTAGAAGACAGTACCTATAAGGGCGGAAGCAAGAAAATTGTTATGCCAGAGGGCATGGAAGTGCATAAGTTATCTTCCAATGAAAACCCTTTTGGGTATTCCACTAAGGTTAAAAAGGCCCTAATGGATTCACTAGACGAGTTGAGTCTTTATCCGGACAATACGGATATCCGATTAAGACAAGCCTTGGTCAGGGATTTTAAACAAGAACTTACCGAAAATCATTTTATTACGGCCAATAGTGGGTCGGAAATCATCGACATGATTTCAAAAGCCTTTCTTAACGAGTGCGATGAAGTGATTGTAAGTCAGCCTTGTTTTTTGCCTTATACCGCATTCACGCGTTGGATGGGGGCGACCGCCATCAACGTTCCCATGACGGAAAACTTTGATTATAATCTGGAAGGCATTTTAAATGCGGTGAACGAACGAACGAAGTTGATATTTTTGGCCTCACCGAATAATCCTTCGGGGAATTATATTCCCAAGGAAGATTTGACTGCCTTTTTAAATAAAGTTCCATCCCACGTCATTGTGGTTTTGGATGAGGTGTACCGTCATTTTGCAGAAGCTGCGGACTATACATCGGCTTTACCTTTCGTAAAAAAATGTCAAAACATCATTGCCATTAACAGTTTTTCCAAAACCTATGGATTAGCTGGGCTTCGTGTGGGGTATTGTTATGCCCCTTTGCATATCAGCAATTACATTAGAAAAATTTGTAAACCCTTTCTATTGTCCACCATGGCCTTGGAAGGGTCCATTGCAGCTTTGGAGGACGCTGAATTTGTTGAAAAGACCGTAGCCCTTATACGTCAGGAACGTGAGTTTGTGCTTAGGGGACTAAGTACACTACAAATCAAATTTTGGCCTACCCAGGGTAATTTTGTAATGATTCACCCCCCCATTCCTGATACTGAACTGTTAGCCTTATTGGAGCAAAAGGGTATTATGGTAAGACCTGTGGGCAATTTTGGAGCCCCTGGGAAAGTCCGGATTTCCTTTGGTACCAGAGCTTCCAACGAAGCACTATTGAACGCCTTGGATTCCATTGTAAAAATGAAAACAGTAACGTCATAAATTTTTAGCAACTATGTTGCATTAACAACAATATAAAGTAAGTCAATATGTCAACAACAATAGCATCAGAAAAAAAACAGGAAAAAGCAACGGACTTTATGCCGATCAACGGCACCGATTATCTGGAACTCTATGTGAGCAATTCCAAACAAGCAGCACACTTCTACAAAACCGCATTTGGTTTTAAATCCTTGGCCTATAAAGGCCTGGAAACTGGAAGTAGGGAACTTGAATCCTATGTGGTACAACAGGACAAAATACGATTGGTCCTAACCTCTCCCTTAAAAAGTGGAACCGATGTAGGTAGGCACATAGATAAGCATGGTGACGGTGTTAAGGTAACGGCACTTTGGGTCGAGGACGCCACCTATGCCTATGAGGAGGCAATGAAACGCGGTGCAAAAAGTTATATGAAACCTCAGGTGGAAGAGGACGACCAGGGAAAAGTGGTTCGCTCCGGTATTCACACCTACGGAGAAGTGGTCCATATTTTTGTGGAACGCAAGGAATATAATGGGGTGTTTTTGCCAGGATATCGGAAATGGGAATCGGACTATCAACCGGAACCGGTAGGCCTTAAGTATGTAGACCATATGGTAGGGAATGTGGAAGAGGGCAAAATGAACTATTGGGTGAAGTTCTACGAGGAAGTTATGGGCTTTACCCAAATTCTTTCCTTTGACGATAAGGAAATCTCCACGGAATACACGGCCTTGATGAGCAAAGTGATGAGCAACGGTAACGGTCGCATCAAATTTCCGATTAATGAACCCGCACCGGGCAAGAAGAAATCCCAAGTGGATGAATATTTGGAGTTTTATGAAGGCGAAGGCGTGCAGCATATTGCGGTTGCTACCGATGATATTTTAAAAACCGTTTCCGAACTAAAAAGTAGGGGAGTGGAGTTTTTAACCGTTCCAACCACCTATTATGATGTGCTTACGGAACGGGTCGGTAAAATTGACGAGGATATAGAGTCGCTAAGTAAGTTGGGGATTTTAGTTGATCGTGATGATGAGGGCTACTTGTTACAGATATTTACCAAGACCGTTCAGGCAAGACCTACCATGTTCTTTGAAATCATCCAAAGAAAGGGTGCAACCTCCTTCGGAAAAGGTAATTTTAAGGCATTGTTTGAAGCCATAGAACGTGAGCAGGAACTCAGAGGTACTTTATAAGGACCTAAATGAGTAATTTTAAAAGAAGTTCACAAACTAAAAATTCAGTTTATGCCCATATATCACAAACAAGGTACTATTCCCCCAAAACGCCATACGCAATTCCGTAGGCCGGACGGTGAACTCTATTCGGAGCAGTTGTTCGGTACTATAGGGTTCGATGGGATGTCCTCGCTGCTCTATCATCATAACCGACCGACAATGGTCAAGGAAATATTGAAGAGTACCGATGTTTCCCCTAAAATTGCCCTGGAAAAACACATACGTTCTCTAAAATTGGTGAGTTTTAACGCGAAGCCCAAGGATGATTTTTTGGAGGCGAGGGAGCCCCTCTTGGTGAACAATGACGTACATATAGGGGTGGCGGCACCAAAGCAATCCATGACCGATTACTTTTATAAGAATGCCGATGCGGATGAAATGTTGTTCATCCACAAAGGTTCTGGAACGCTCAGAACTATTTTTGGTAATATTTCTTTTGAGTACGGGGATTACCTTATTATTCCCCGTGGGGTAATCTATCAAATCGATTTTGATACCGAGGAGAACCGTATTTTTTATGCGGAGTCTTTTACTCCCATTTACACCCCGAAAAGATATCGAAACTGGTTCGGGCAATTGTTGGAGCATTCGCCGTATTGTGAAAGGGATTATAAACTCCCAGAGAATCTGGAGACGCATACCGATATGAAGGAGCACCTTTTGAAGGTGAAAAAGCAAGGGGTGCTGCATGAAATGCTCTATGAAGGGCATCCGTTCGATGTAGTAGGTTGGGACGGTTATAACTATCCCTACGGATTTTCAATCCATAACTTTGAGCCCATTACAGGTAGGATTCATCAGCCGCCACCAGTACATCAAACCTTTGAGACCTCGGCCTTTGTGATTTGTTCCTTCGTGCCCAGATTGTACGATTATCATCCAAAATCTATCCCAGCGCCCTACAATCATTCCAATATCGATTCCGATGAGGTATTGTATTATGTGGATGGGGATTTTATGAGCAGGAACGGGGTTGCCCCCGGCAATATTTCATTGCATCCGGCCGGAATTCCGCATGGTCCGCATCCAGGTGCCGTAGAGCGAAGTATCGGTCAAAAAGGCTCCGAAGAATTGGCGGTGATGATCGATACGTTTAGGCCGTTGATGGTGACGGAAAACGCTATGAAATTGGACGATGGTAACTATTATCAATCTTGGTTGAATTCATAAAATAAAATCAAGTATGAAACCAATGTCTACTTGGGTCGATGTTCGCCACGATTCTGATTTTACAATTTACAATTTACCCTTTGGTATTTTCTCCGTGGATGAAAATGAACCCAGGGCCGGTATCGCCATTGGCACTCAAATCGTCGATTTGGCTATTTTGGCCAAGGCCGATTTGTTGGATGTTGGGGAGCATTATTTTTCAAAACCTTTTCTGAATGATTTCATTGGATTGGGTAAGCAAATAACCAGAAAAGTACGTTTGGACGTGCAACAACTATTATCGGATGAAAATTCTGAACTGAAAAATGTATCGGGGGCCCTTGTTGATCAAAACAAAGCCAAAATGCATCTTCCTGTGAGCATTGGGGATTATACGGATTTCTATAGCAGCTTGGAACATGCCACCAATGTAGGTAAAATGTTCCGTGATCCGCAGAATGCCCTCCTTCCCAATTGGAAACACCTTCCCGTAGGATATCATGGTAGGGCCTCGTCCATTGTGGTTAGCGGTACGCCCGTATATAGACCTAAAGGTCAGGTGTTGCCCAAAGGGGAAAAAATCCCGGTTTTCAAGCCTTCTGGACGGTTGGATTTTGAACTGGAAATGGCATTCATTATTGGGAAAGAAACAGAGTTGGGCGAATCTATACCCGTTGAAAAAGCACATGAACACATATTTGGCATGGTCCTGTTCAATGATTGGTCCGCCCGAGATATCCAAAAATGGGAATACGTTCCTTTAGGCCCCTTTCTAGGCAAGAGTTTTGCTTCGTCCATTTCACCCTGGATCGTAACCCTAGAGGCACTGGAACCTTTTAAAGTCCAAGGACCAAAACAAGACCCTGAAATACTACCTTACCTAAAATCCAGTGGGCCGCTGAATTATGATATACATCTGGAGGTTTCCTTGGCTACTGATAATTCCAATCCCCTAACAATTTGTCGCTCCAACTTTAAATACATGTACTGGAACATGGCACAACAATTGGCACATCATACCGTAAATGGTTGTAATGTGAAGGTGGGGGACATGATGGCTTCGGGTACTATTTCAGGTATGGACGAAACCGCATATGGTTCCTTGCTGGAACTATCCTGGGGCGGTAAGAAATCGATTGAATTACAACAAGGTGAAACCCGCACTTTTATTGAGGATAATGATACCATAAGTATGAAGGGTTACGCCATTAAAAATGATATTCGAGTAGGATTTGGAGAAGTGTCCGGTACAATCTTACCAGCGAAAAAATAAAATATGATAAAAACAATTGACCCTAATACAATTCCACAACAGGAGCTACATGCCTATCTTCTTTCTGCTGTAGCCCCAAGACCTATTTGTTTTGCCAGTACCATTGATTCCGAAGGAAATGTAAATCTTAGCCCTTATAGTTATTTCAATATTTTCAGTATCAACCCACCGATCATGATATTTTCTCCCAATAGGAGCGGTCGTGATGGTTCTATGAAGCATTCCCATCAGAATGTTTTGGAAGTACCGGAAGTGGTCATCAATATCGTCAATTACCCTATGGTAGAGCAAATGTCTTTGGCCAGCACTTCCTATGACAAGGGCGTGAACGAATTTGTAAAAGCCGGTTTTACCCAAGTGCCCAGTGAAAAGGTAAAACCACCTAGGGTAGGGGAGGCTCCGGTAGCCATTGAGTGTTCGGTGACCGAAGTGATAGAATTGGCCGACACCCCAGGTGCCGGTAACCTGATTTTGGCCAAAGTGGAACTAGTTCACATTAATGAGGCCTATCTGGATTCGGATCAAAAACTGGATACCACAAAGTTGGATTTGGTAGGTCGTATGGGCGGAAACTGGTATACACGCTCCAGTGGCGATTCCCTTTTTGAAATTCCTAAACCGATTCGCAACAAGGGTATGGGGGTAGATCAATTACCCGCCGCCGTTCGAAACAGCACCGTACTAACGGGGAATAATTTAGGACGCTTGGGAAATTTGGAAACGGTACCCTCCCAAGAAGACATTGATAGGGTGGCGGAGTTACCCGAGGTCAAGGAATTGTTGGAAAGTGCAGTCAATGAAGTTAGTATTCATAAATTGGCCAAAAAATGGCTGGAAGAGAACAGGACAGAGGACGCCCTTGCTTTGTTATGTCTTTATTAGTCTGTTTAAAGTAACGGACTAAAAAATTTGGCTAGGCCTTCCATAAACTTAAAGTAAATGGACCGTTTTTTAAAGGACTCCTTTTCCAGCAAATTTTCCTTTTTACAGTGGCCGAAAAAAAACTTTTCAATTTTTTGTGCGATGTCCTTATCGTAAATAAGGACATTGGTTTCAAAGTTATGTTCAAAACTTCGGTAATCAAAATTTCCAGAACCCACTGAGTGGAAAGGACGGTCAAAGTGAACCACTAAAAACGGATTAAAGTGAGCATAGCAAACTAAGTGCTCAAAATCGATTCCATTGTGGTTAAATTTACTATTTATTTATTTGTTTTTTACGCATTGATTCTCCCTTTATATTGATTCTATGTGCGGTGTGAACCAGTCTATCTAAAATGGCATCTGC
>NZ_MDGL01000109.1 GCF_002742265.1 Maribacter sp. 4G9 | reverse complement strand
ATCATAATTTTGTTTTTTGGCGGACTTGGAGCATTAATGTAAAATAAAAAACGGTTGGCAACACCGTGTATAATTCATTGCTGGTTCTGGTTTGCTTACGAAAATCCTCGCGGATTTTCTATTCGGTTTTTATTTGCTAAATTAGGTGCTTAAAAACCGCAACAAATCATACACAAACACGTTGTACGTAAGCTGAAAAAACGTATGAACATAGAAGAAAACAACGAATTATCAAAAGAAGAAGTAGATATTGAAATGGACAAACTTGAAAAGTACCTTATAAAAAGAGGTGCTATTCACAAACACCTACTTTTTACCCGAATGTTAGTAGATAAAATAAATAAATTAGGCTATAATACAGATTTAACTAAAGAAGGTATAACAGAAGTATTAAATATTAAATCGAAAGATTTAGATTTAATATCATATTCCTGTAATTGGTGTCGATTTTGTGAATAGCCTCACCAACGTTCTTTCTTAAATTTAAGTCTTTATTACAAGTTGACAGATTATAACACTTTCTTAAATTATAAACTTGTTCATAACCCAAATATAAATAAAACAATATTAACTAATTACGGAAATCCGTACAACAAAAACAACAAAATGAATACTAATTACAAATGGATACCAAAGGATTGGACAGAAGCCGTAGAAAAGAACCCTGAAAACTTTAATACAAAACCGAAAATAGAATACTCATTGTTTTGTGAGTTTTTAAGAACAAAAGATTCACCAAAAGCAAAAAAAGTACTTTTAAAAATGGAAAAAATTAAAACAGACCAAGATTGGATGTATTTTCAATTAAATTTAAAGTTTGAAAGTTTCCTCAAGTTCTTTTAAATTATTATCTAAACTATCAAATTTCTCATTAAAATAATCTTTTTCTATTGGTGCAACAATATTCAACTTTTCTCTAAAACGTTTCAGAATATCTTTTTGAGTTTTTAATATGGAAAGTAATTTTTTAGATTGTTCTTCAGTCATAATTATATATTTTGACTAAATTAGAAAAATAAACTGAAATAAAAGTCGAGTAGGTAAAGGGGGGTTTCACCCCTAAACCTCTCACAGAACCGTACGTGATACTCTCGCATCATACGGCTCTTCTTAACAAGTCAAGGCTTAAATCCATATTGCCAATGCACAAATAGATTAGGATAATGCTTTGCAGTTTCCTGTAACCATTTGTAAGCAAAGAACCAATGTTTT
>NZ_MDGL01000108.1 GCF_002742265.1 Maribacter sp. 4G9 | reverse complement strand
CTGGAGTACCGTCGTTGTCGTCATCGGTATCTGCGTTATCGCCTGTTCCGTCACCATCGGTATCGGTGTCCTCGTTTTCATCCAACGGGAAGTCGTCATCCGTATCTGGCGTTCCGTCGTTGTCATCATCCGTATCACATTGGTCAGCCATTAAATCACCATCATTATCATCTCCGGCAACTGTGAGCACCGCCGTATCTGTCGTCATGAGACCGTTAGCATCGGTCAAGGTAATCGTTATAGTATACTGACCTATATCTGCACAGTCAAAATTCGTGCGGTCTAGTGCGGTATTGGTCACTTCGCAATTATCATCGGAACTACTGATAATGTTCTCAGGAGCTATGGTAAGTAAACCATTTTCATCTAAGTTTAAGGTAATATCTTGTGTAATTAGTGTGGGAGGACTGGCATCTTCTACTGTCACAACAGCTGTGGTTGCATTGCTATTTCCGGCTATGTCGGTAACCGTTAAGGTCACGGTATTCTCACCTATATCCGCACATGTAAAATCGGTACGATCAAGGGCAAGTGCGGTCAAAGAACAGTTATCGGTTGAACCATTATTCATATCAGCTGGTACAATCACGGCATTTCCACTGGCATCCAACTGTACGGTAATATCTTGGCTTATGGCCACTGGATCGATCTGGTCCTGTACCGTAACTTCTGCATTTGCAGTTGATGTATTACCATTATTATCTGTCACCGTCAAGGTAACTATGTTAGGGTTAGTTGCAACATCGGAACAATTGAAATCTGTTTTATCCAGCTCTAAAGATGCAATTCCAAAATCATCGTTTGAACCATTATCCACAAGTTCTGCAGTTGTAGAACCAGTTCCCGAAGCATCCAACAGCACAACTACATTTTGTGCTATAGCGGTAGGGTTCACATTGTCTTGTACTTCAATATTCATGTTGTACGAAGAGGTGCTGATACCACCTCGGGAATCAACTACCCTGAAAGTAAAGCCAGCATAGGGGTCACCAAGTGAACCGGATGGGGAAATAAAGTTTAAAAGGGATATATCGCTGATCAAAGTTCCATCAAATACGTCGGACCCCTCGTATTCCAAGTCACCGGCCGTTTCCGCCGTTACAATACTTATTCCACCAAAGGTATCACCATCGGTATCATTGAAGGAAAAATCACTACTACCGAAAAAATAGTTGGAACCGCTGTCCATTTGAACCTGACCATCTGCACTTGTAGGTTTGTCATTATTAACGACTGTAATCGTAAATACTTTGGTTGTGGATGCCCCAAAAAGATCGGTAGAACGTACCGTAATATTGTAATCACCAGGGGTTAAAAGCGAAGAATTCGCCACGACCAAACTATTACCATTTACCGTGAACCTTCCACCTCCGTTATCAGCTAGGGAGTAATCATGTTGATCATCTGGATTGTTCACATCCGTAGTGGTGAGCGTTCCGATATTCGTATTCTCAGTGGCTCCTTCACTAATCGATGCATTTGACAACTGGATATCCGTGGGAGATTGATTACTACTGATGACTCCAATGGTAACCGTTCTTACGGCTGACTCTGCACCATTATCATCTTGTACCAATTTGTAAGTGAAGGAATCTACACCTTCATAATCGGTTGTTGGCACATAGGTGAAACTACCATCGTTGGTATCTAATGTTAAACTACCATTACTAACGTCTGAAACTTGGACTATGGTAAAATCATCGAGGTTTGCATCATAGTCGTTACTAAGGATACCACTTATAAAGTCTACGTTCAGGGTCGTATTCGGGGATGTGCCATAAGAATCGTCCTGTGCGGATGGTGGTATTGGTTCATCCGAAGCGGGTGCATTCTGGATATTGCCAAAAGTAACATTACCCTGCGAGTAGTTGTAAAAGCCGAACCTTCCCGGGGGGAACTGGGCAACGCCAGCGTCAGCCGCAGAAACGTTGAATTTTTCAACCCCGTTTACTTTTACACGTATATTATCTGCGGTATAAAGAATCTCGACCTGATAGGTTACGCCCGGGGACCAAGGATCATTATTTGGTCCTTGGGCTATTAATGTACCTGGTACGGAAGAAAAACTCGATGACTGGTTTTTATAATACAATAGATGGGCGCCACCGCTTCTTACTCCCATATTGACCCCAGCATTGTCCCAAGACCAAATATAGGTATCGTTTACACCATTAAAACCAAAAGCAAAACCAATATCGTCATTGTCTGTCTCACCAGAATTAACAGTTATCGTTCCCTTGAAGACTTCATTTAAATATCCAGATTCGGCGCTTAACAAATAAACCGGTTGACTTGTATTATTAGATTGAAATGCAGTTCGCCCGGTGCCATCAGGATACGTCCAAATACCATCACCTGCCGATCCTTCATCCACCTCTTCAAAATTTCTTAAATCGGCAAATGTCAAAGACTGTAGCGTATATGCGTAGCTTTTAACTTTTTCTGAAAAAGCAATGGACGATTCTATTGGACCTGTACTATACTCCAAATCCCAATCGGCGTTTAAGGAGGCGTGTCCTGTTAAATTGGTTGAAGCCGTCACATCCATACCAGTAAGTGAGGACATTAAGTCAACGGTTTTTTTGCCTTGAGTGGTCTCCGCTAAGGAGCATCCGTAAAGGAATAAATCGGCATCAGCAGAAATATGGTCTTTCCATGAATTTAGCTCCTTCGAGATCATATTTAGATCATCTTGCCAAAAACTATCTGAACCTATGGTCAATTCTGCTTGCTTCGCATGGCCCACAATATGAATGGACTGAAGCCCTTCGTATTTTTGGATTTCCTCGGTCATTTTAACTATTCCCTCAAAGTTTTTTGGGTCCAGAAGAATAATTTTGGAGTTAGGTAATGAAATACTCCGCGCTAATACTTCATAATCATCAAGAGACTTATCTATAAAAACCAGATGGGGTGTTCTCGCATTTTCGTTGCTCATACCGCTGGCAAATAGTCTAACATTGTTAGACACTAGAGATGATTTTTTATTTTCTTTTTCGGATTCCGCGGTGATTGTATGTGTCGTTCCGAAAGATTTCTTATCAGCAGCTACAAGGAGAGGGTGCGTTCGAGTGACAAATAGGCCAAAGATTAGGATTGCAAAGGTAAGGTTGGTTTTTATGCTCATGCTGGAAGTTTATTTCGATTTCAAAGCACAAACCTAATTAAACATGTAAGAATTATCTTATCTTTGTTGTAATCTTAATTGTTCTTGTTGTGTATTTCTAATTTTCTGTGGTAAGCATTAAATATGATGTATTTTGACAGTGACAAAACTATTATAACTCAACCAAAAACTCGCTTTGCCGAGAAGAGTTCCGAAAAACGAACCTTTCTCAGAACTGTTTTGTATTTGAATATATCCTTCAATCTGAACTATAAAAAATGTTACCGGCGCAATTATTTTCTTAGTATTTTTACGTCCGTAAAAACACTTAAAATCTACGTTCTTTAGTTACTTCTTGTATGTTGGTGTCCACAAAGGGATTTATTCAGGATTTCAACGTTTAACTAATTGAAAATAAAGTATTTGACTAAGCTAAATGCGGTCTGTCATCCCGACAAGCTAAAGCGATAAAGGTTTTCGTAGAAAGTTTACTTTCTTAAGAAAACCTTTCGCTTTTAGCTAAATTAAAGCTTAGCTTTAATTTGCAACAATAGCGATGTAAAAGGATTCTCCAAATCCGCTAATCCCTTCAATTTAGGCCTTTCGCACTTAGATATTAAAGCTTAGCTTTAAATTACAACAATAGTCATTTAATGGGACTCTTTAAATCTTAATTTCCTGACAATCAAAATAGTGGCTAGCAATAGCGAACTGCCTTTATAAATTCCAGTCCTTAAAAATTTTTTATATGTGGGCTAATCGAATAAAAACGCACTCATAAAAAATCATTTTGTCAAGTACTGTTTATATTCACCAGATACTTGTTCATGCTTCCCAAAAAGATTGAAGAAAATCGCAAGAACAAACTACATCACTACCTTTTGCCTAGGAATGCGTAAAATAAAATTAGTTCCCTTTCCATTTATACTTTCACAAACTAGTTGGCCGCCGTTCATTTCAGTGAAGTCTTTTGCTATTATTAGTCCAAAACCAGTTCCTTTTTCTCCATCGGTACCCAGACTGGTTTTTGGGGTATTTTTTTGTTCGACATTTTCATGCCAACCCACATGCATTCCAACCCCATAATCTTGAACTCCAACGTCAATACCTTCGGGACTACATTTGGACCAAAGCACAATTTTTTGACCATTTTCACTAAATTTAATGGCATTGGAAGTGAGGTTTCTCAGCACGACCAAAAGCATATTTTTATCAATAAAAATGGTCTTGCATGAGACATTAATTTCTATATCGATTTGTTTATCATTCGCCATTTTTTCAAATTCCTTTTTAATGGAGTAAAAAGTTGACTGTAAATCACATTCCTGCTTGTTCAAGGTAACCCCTTCCAATTGCTGGTAAGACCATTGTAAAAGTCCGTTCACCATAGTAATTTTATACGAAATATCACTTTTTAACTTACCGGTGAACATTTTCATTTTTTCATCTACTATTTCATTTTCCATGATATCAACAATCTGCTTTAAGTTGATTAAAGGTGCTCGTACATCATGGGTAATCAAAGAGAAGAGTTTGTTTTTAAGTTTATTTACTTTGATCAACTCGCCATTTTGATTTTCCAACCTCTGTTTGGCTATTTGAAGATTTTTGGTTTGCTTGTCAACCTCAATTTTTAATATCTCATTGGCTTTTACTTGCATTTTTGCATTTTCATCTTCTATATATTTGAATTTATAGCCAATTAGTATAGAAAAGAGTATTAATTGAAGCGTAATCAAAATAGAGCAAATCAAGACAACAAATTCCCTATCCAATGGCAAATAATCCATGGACAACCAAGTGGCTATATATAATATTCCGGATAATAATAAAGGGGTATTTGCATATAAATAATATGTATTGAACTTATTTGTTTTAAACAAAAGAATCCCGGAAACGATATTTACAATTACGGAAGCTAATGCTGTAAATGCGGCCAGCAGTTCAAGAATACCATTAAACCATATGTTTTTAGCGGTGAGTATATTGAATACATGCAAAATAGGTAAGCAAATTACCAAAGCAGTTAGAAACCTATAGGTTTTATGTAACCTAGGGAAATCTTTCCCTGTTATATTTAAATAATTCTGGGTAAACCTTAGCAATCCAAATGTGGTAAGCATTGCAGTAATCAAGGAAGCATAAAGGGCAAAACTTGCTAGGTCCGGACCAAAGGAACCTTCTATAAAAAAATATAGGCTCCAATGAAGTGCCAAGCCAAAAATTAGAATACTATAGTATAGTAAAATTCTATGTTTTAGTATAAAATATGAAAGGAGGTGGTAGGTCCCCAAAACACAAAAAATGGCTGTAAAAACAATTGTTGTTATATGATGTAAACCCATGGTTGCTAGAATGGAAATGTCAAGATAGGTCTAAGATTGTTTAAATTTTTAATTTTTGAAATGTTTTTATGACCTATTATCATAATTCCTTACTCTTGAAAAATAAAGATAACTCGCTACAGTCATTAATATCAATAAATCTAGATGGGTGCACCCAAAAAATAAAACTTACTTTGGAATTTGAATACCGGGGAATGCCGCTGTAGAAATTGGCGTTGCCCTTTTGTTTACTAAAATTTCAAACGTTCATTCGTATCCCAAAGCCCCCAGTAGGCACCAACATCACCTTCAGATCCAACTTTCCAGGATTCATCGAACGAGGAAAAATAGAAAATTTCAATTCCTTCTTCACGAGACCATTGTTGGGTATTGATAAAGTATTTCAAATAATTACTGTACGACGGATGGGCACCCTCTAATTTACTGCCCTTGCTTGGCCATCCGGTTTCCGTAATGATGACCCTTTTTCCATTTCCGGCCCTTTCCGCTTGACGTAGCATATCTTTCATGTAGAGCAAGGAATAATCCAAATCACAGCCTTCCCAAAAGGGATAGCAATTGGCCAAGATAATATCACAAACATCGGCAATTTTAGGTCTGTCCCTGAATTCGTAGTAGGCATCCACATAACCTACCGGAATATCTGTAATTGTTTTTTTGGCCCTTTTTATATAATGCAATAATTCATCTTCGGTAAGGTCACCTCGATACATGACTTCATTGCCCACCGCTGCTATGTCAATGACCCCTTCTTTGTTTAGTGCCTTCAAACCTGCCAATTCTTTTTCGTTCACCTCTTGGTCATTGCCAAGCCAAGCACCCACTAAGGTTTTTAGTCCGTATTCCTTGGCAATGCGTGGAATGTTTTCATTCCCCTCCGTACATGAAAATGAGCGCACCCATTGGGTGTAAGGCCTAATAATCTCTATTCTTCTTCTTATTTGTGCATCACTGAGTTGATCACCAGGTTTTTGGCCTTCAACATACGGACTAAAGCAGAGTCCGTGCATCCCTTCTTCCAAAACTTTCCTTGCCAAGGTTTTTAATTCCTCCTCGCTCTTCCCATGATAATCCAATGAGGCAAGTGACAAGAATTTTTCTTTTCTTCCTGATGACATATTTTTAGGTTTTTGCAGTATTTTTTCGGGCTTCCAAGGCGGCACGAATTTCATTAGCCCGCTCCTCTGATACATTATAATTACGCATAATCCACATAGCGACCAAAGTTCCTACCATAGGAAAAAAGCAGAAGAAAGCATGAAGGCCATCTACCGCACCTTGTTGCTCGGTCGTCGCCAACTCAGGATTGAATTCTACAAAGGCAATGATTGCCCCACTCAATGCCCCGGCCAAGGCAAAACCAACTTTTACCATCCACCAATAAATCGCGCCAAAAATTCCTTCTCGCCGCTTTCCGGAATTCAATTCATCAATATCGATGACATCGGCGGTCATGGACATCATGATGGTGAATAGGCTTCCAATCCCAAACGAGAAAAATGGCAAACCTATAATATACAGCCATGGTTTGCCGGGTACGAACAAAAAGTAAAGCATAATGTACCCTATAACTGAAATTGCCTGGGCGAGTATAAATGCTCTTTTCTTTCCCATTTGTTTTGACATCCAAGCCACGATCGGTATGACAATGAATGTGGTTCCTAACGCACCCAGACATCCAAATAATGCAACCCAAATACCAGTTGCCTCCGCATCACCATTAAAAAGTTTGTACACGATAACAAAGAAAGTCAATGCCGCCACGGTATTGAAGGCATTAAATATTAAAAATGTGGCACCACAGATTTTTCTAAATTCAGGTATTTTAAACGCTTCCTTGAAGCTTTTGAGTATTTTCATTAAACTACCCCCAATATTTGCAGCGTTCAAAGGTTCGTAATCTTCATGTAGTGTAGATTTGCTCTTAATGAAAATTGCGGGCACTATGGCCGCTAATGCACAGGGTATTGCGACCCAGATGGCAAGTTTCCTGACCGCAACGTCCGCGGAGGGAAACCAAGTTGGGTCATACATAATAATCCAGAACCATGGGGCTATTACCCAGGCCCACTGCCCGATCCATTGGGCCACGGCCATAATATTCGTGCGTTCGTGGAAATCATCGCTCATCTCGTAACCCATGGCTACATACGGTACGCTAAAGAAGGTTAGCCCCAAATAAAATACGATGGACCATATAAAGAAATACCAAAAATTATATTCTAGGGTATTGTCCTTATACAATTGCCACATAAATATATACGCAATGCCCATAATGATTCCGCCAATGAGAACATATTGGCGTCGGCGACCCCATTTTGATTTTGTGTTGTCAGAAATAAAGCCCATAATTGGATCAGTAATTGAATCGAAAATTCTGGGAAAAAAATAAATCAATGACCACATCCAGCCGGGAAATCCCAAATCCTGTACCAACACTACCATGAATATTCCCAATATTGCCGGGAACATCTGATTGGCGAACATGCCTATGCCAAAGGCCACTTTTTGTCCAAGGGCTACTTTTCTTACCGCTACTAATTCGTTTGTTGCACTCATATCGTTTGGTTGGTTTTAGTTGCTAATGTTAAAATTGATAGGGGGCAAGACAACCTCTTTCATAAGTTTGTCCAAGTCACCACCATAGGTTTTTGTTATCGGGTTTCCATCCCTTTTCATTCCTTCAAAGGTTCCCTCATCGACAAGATCCCAAAGGGCAAGTTTCGTGCTTCCATCTACCGTAAAAAGGCCAAAATGGTTTTCTGAACCTTTTGGGTTTGCGGAATCCTTCCAGGGTTCGTCAAACGCTTCAAAATAAAAGCATGAAATATTTTCTTCTTGGGTCCACTCGCGCATCAGCCCGTAATAGACGGCCGCTTTATATTCATCGCATGCCCTTGAGCCTTCCGCGCCATATAACCCTTCTGAATGGCTTGCCCAGCCCGTTTCGCCAATATGTACAGGTTTGTCAACATCCAAATTTTTCATGTAGGTCACCACATTCCCGTATTGGGATTTGGCATATTCCAAGGCACGTTTCATAGCTACGTTGATCTTCTCTGTCTTTGAAAGGGATTCTTCTTCCTTGGTAATGCCCCAAAACTGCGGATTGTAATGGGTATCGTGCATGGGGTAGGTATGTACCGATATGTAGTCAACGGCCTTGATCAATTCATCCAAGTCTTTGACATGGTATTCCGCACCACCACCGCCCCATGAGGCAAAATTATCCGAACTTGTAATCCATAAATCAGCGGGAAGTTGTCCGTCTTTTTTTAAGTCCTGTAAATGGTTCACCCATTTTAAAATGATACCCGGTTGCACATAATAGGACTCGGCCCATTTCACCATGGCCTCGTTACCCACTGCTATGACCTTTACAATATCTTGATACGTATTGGCCAAGTCAACGGCGCGCTTAATTTCATTGGCATTTTGTTCACTTTCGATATCGTGGTTCACAGGTTTGCCCGTCCATGCGTTTTTACAATCGATCCATGCACCCAGCATCACGTACATTTCAAATTTTTCGTCCTCTTGTTTTAATTCTCTAATAGCCTTTAACACGTTTGAAGCATGTGCCAACTGGACATTATAGGTTCGAAGGATTCGAATGCCCATGGCATACAATAGGCGCATATCTTCTTTCAATTGGGAAATTGTGGGTTGGATATCGCGTGAATTCTTTCGGTATCCTCCATATGAAATGGCTTGATATTCAGGATTTCCCAATATTTGTTCTGCCGTCACTTGTAGTTCTTGTTTTTGTTGCTGAGTAGGTTTTTCCTTCACTTTTTCCTTGCATGAAATTAAAAGCAATATGCTGATTAGTAATATGTTATGTTTTATTTTCATGACCTTCATTTTAATCGGGAAGGATTAAGAAACACCTCAATTTTAGAGATTGTTCCATCACGTTTGAAAATGGCTTTGGAAACTTCAATATCTAAACAAAGGGAAGCCAAGGATTTTTCCGTATCATCCGTAAATTTGATTTTTACCGAATCACTTTCGGCCAGGGTATAGAAAATAGGAACTTGACAATAGGTGAACACCAATGAATTTGCAGGGATTTCAAATTCTTTTTGGGTGCCATCCAAACCGATGTATTCGAATGTTTTAGCTTTTTCGAGAAACTCACTTTTGCGCAATAGGCAAGGATCAAAACACAAATTCCCATCTATGACAAAAACTCCAAGCTCCCCAAATCGGCTTAAAATATCTTCCTTCACCTGACCGGTCATCCCTGGTTGTTGGGCACCCTTGCCGGCAGGAGTATGCGAGTAGGGGTCAGTAGGGAAAGCACCATAAAGGGTAGGGGGCTTGTGTACCCCTATACCTTCGTTGATTTCGTACAAATGCGCCAACAACTTCCCAACGATTTCGTCACCAGCCCCTTCATGAATGGCTTTAAGACAGCATTCCTGTACGGCCAGTAACAGTTTTGAGACCATGTGCCAATAAATGGAGCCAAGGCCTTCATAGCCGTAAAAGGTACCTGACCTGCCGGTAAACGCCTTGTGGTTGAATACGTCTTCAAAAACTTGAAGCACGTATGTCCTCTCCAACTCCCACAAAGTTCCATAGAGGGAACGGTCTAGGGAATCCAATGCTTTGGCGACATCATTCCCATTGTTGAAGTTGCCATTAAAATGGTAGGTACCGTCAACCGATTCCACAATCAACTCTTTATTGCCGTCTTCAACAAGCTTGGTAAGTAATTTCGATTTTTGTACCGATGCTTTGGGAATGTTATTTTTCTCTAAAAACAACGGAAGGTTTTTGTTTGGGTATAACAAATAACTGTATTGGTCTTCCCTAAAAAGTTTACTTCGTTTAAGTGAGTCGAGTACCTTCAAGGCTGCCTTAGAGGATAAATAACCAGAACTCAAAACGGCGACCTGGCCTTCCAGCATTTCTTCGAGATAGGCAATGGATATTCCGTCACTGGCTTCAACAGACATCAAATTATAGGCGTGGTACAGCCCATCCTTTCTTTCATTGGCGTTTATGGAGTGCTCTAAAAATTCAAGGGCATTTAACGTAAATGATTGAAGTTCCGCAATATGTAGTTCCTTCTTTTTCCCAGAAAAGGAATTCTCGTAGATGTTCTTCCTAAAATCGTTTCCAGCTTTTCCAAGTCCATCCAAGATATTTTTTCGGGTTTTATTATCTATAGGGCGGGCCAAAGCTTCTTTATGGGCCGCTAAAGTTTTGGCGACGGAATCGAAAAATTGGTAACGCTCTACGGAAATGGAAATCTTGCTTCCTTCGGCTTTTTCAAATACCAGTTGAAAAAAGCTCAAAAATCGCCGTAAATAGTACAGGGTAACCATTGAAACGCCGTTTCCTACCAAAGCATTGTTCGCATCGTTCCATTCCGGACGTTGGGTGTTCATCCATATTCCGCCTTCTGGAATGAAATTGGATAGTTTTGTTAGGGTGGTAGCCAAAATCTTTTCTATAAAATTGGCACTGGCAATGTTGCCCGAAGCATCTAGTAGCAAGGCACCGTCGGCACCCATTTTCTCTCGGTGTTTTCTGATTTCCCTATCGGATTCCTCATCAAAAACGATGGTATCCTTAGGATTTTCCAAAAGCTGGTTGTACGACTTTATTTTATACGGAACGTTGGCATAGACAAATACCTCTTGGTCAAAAAGCTTTTCCAAGGCTTTTGGATTGTGGCTTTCATAGCTTTCCAAGAATTTAAGCAGATAGATGATCTGATGGTCCCCCCAATACCCTATATAACTCCATGGGTCTTCCGGTTCAATGATTTCCCAGTCAAAACCGCTTTTGGTTACCCTATAGGGATTGTATCCGTCAAAGGTCGATGCATTCAAAAATTTATGGATCATACCTTCCAAAAACACGGGATAGGACCTGGAAAGGGCTTCCCAGTTTTGAAAGATGTCACGCCAATTGCCTTCGTAATCCAAAATTTTTGACCCGTCCAGCTCGTTTCTGGTATTGATCGAGAAACGGTTCCAAGGCCGACTAGGATCACCGTGCCTTCGGCTAAATTTTAGGGGTAGGTATTCCAGGCAAAGTCGCTTAAAATGTACATCGTCACTTGATTCCGCTACAGTTTTTAGATCGTTGACAGAAAAGGACTCCGGTAAGGATTCTATTGTTTTGGCATGTTTTTCCGCAACTTTTTTATTGGCATTTTGGAGGTAGGTTGTATAATCCCATTTTTCAATGGTGTAATTGTTATCAAAAATGCCCCCACGCATAATATTGAATAAGGTATTGGAAAAATGCCTGGTATCCCTTAAAATATCCTTTGTGGCCTGTAGACCATCCGAAGCCGCACAAAGTCTTATTAGGTTATTCGTGCCCAAATCTATATCGTCCCGTATTTTTTTGAACAGATCTTTATCCTCCTTTATGCTTTTGGACAGGGCAATTATGGCACTATGGTCTTGATTTACATTTGCGATCAATTGCCAATCTTTGCTTGAATTTGGGTTCAAGGAAATCTCGGCATTAATGAAATAGGCCCCTTTTTCTGCCTTAACGTCGGTTTCCTCGCATATGGCACCTGTATTTCTAAAATCATCCAATTGAAGGGAGGAGACCAAATAATGCGGATTGTCAAGACCTAGGGACCACACCACATTGGCTTTTAGGGCTTCGCTGGGTTCGGCCTTGTCAACAATGATGGCGCTCAAAGCGTAAATGCCCATACCGGAATCTTTCAAAATTTCGTTTCGCTTGTAGGCATCGACCAAATTGCTTGAATTGGTCTGGGTATAGCTTCCCACGCCGTATGGAAGCACATTTTGGATTCCGTCCAAAACGGAAATTTCAACTTTTGAATCGCTGTTGTTCCCAATTTGGGCCTTGCGCACAAAACCATAGCGGTTACTTGAATTCCACTGATAGGAAAAAGTCAATTGAAGATTTTGGTTGGTTTCTTCAAAAATTATTTTGTTTCCGTACCGATTTTTATACAGGTTCCTAGTGATGTTGTAGGGGGTCTTCCCCAAATTGGAAAAGGGTTCCCATACCCACACCGTATCGTCCCTTTTAACCCTAAGAATGGTCTTGCTCCCCGTTATTTCTGCAGATTCTGTGATTTTATCATCCGTGTAGTAAGGAAATAGGGCGTATTCAGAATTTTTACGGCCAGCGGTCAATCCGCCATTACTGGAGATGAACATCCAATGGTTTGAATCACTTACGATGCTCATGAAAAACGGACGCATGGAATCGTAATTAGCTATTTTAAAATAGTTTTCCTTCTCTATTTCGATATATTCTAAGTGTACCTTGGGTTTTTCGGCCATTACTCGTTATAATTTGTTTTTTCTAAGATTTATTGGATAGGACGGTCAAAGTGAACCACCTAAAACGGATGAAAGTGAGCATAGCAAACTAAGTGCTCAAAATCGATTCCTTTGTGATTAAATTTACTGTTTATTTTTTAGTTTTTTTCGCATTGATTCTCCTTTAATGTTGATTCTGTGAGCTGTGTGTACCAGACGATCCAGAATTGCATCCGC
>NZ_MDGL01000107.1 GCF_002742265.1 Maribacter sp. 4G9 | reverse complement strand
TTGTCGAAATATTCTTCCCTGTCGTGCGTACTTCCATTGCGCCTGTTGAAACATATGTTGGCATTGATATCCATTTTGGCGCATGCGTTCCTGAAATCCTTGGAATCGAATCCCGCATCGGCGTTCATGAAAAGCCCGGCAACAGGTATGTCCGCCTTTTGAAGGGTAGCGGTCACCACTTCGAACTGCACCTCGATATCATAAAGGTCGTTGTGGTTGCCGGCCACCGGTTCCGACATGGCCAAGGGAAGTCCCTGCCTATCGGTCAGGTAAAGGGAATTCGTCGTTTTGGATTTCTTTCTCCCTTGGTACTCGACCGTTTGGCCGCCCCGTTTGGCCGGGGTATGGCTACCATCGATATCCACACTGGAAAGGTCCAGGTCGGATTTATGGTCGCCGAGAAACTTTATCCAGCACTCCTTCCAGGTTCCCGAAATGCACCACTTGCGGTAATGGTAGTATACCGCTTGCCAGCAGAGCACCTTGTCCGAGAACAGGGCCTTCACAGGCAGAAGCCGCCAATGGACACCGGACTTGAGCTTGTAAAGGATCGCATTGATCACCT
>NZ_MDGL01000106.1 GCF_002742265.1 Maribacter sp. 4G9 | reverse complement strand
GTGCTTTTATCCGTGAAAACGATACTTTTTTCATCGATCGATTCCTGTACTGTCCGATTGATCTGTCCAGATGTATGGTCTGTCAATACTTTAGCTTTGAAATAGCGGCACTGTGTCGATTTTTTGCCACTTCCCACATCTTCCAGGACCGTGGATTCCGCCATAACGGCAACGTTCTCCTTTCCGACCGCACCGCGACCGCGAATGCCCTTTTCCTGTTCGATCTCAGAAGATTCAACAGTAAAATAACCCTCATCGAATTCTACCATCCCCTCTAAAGTATAGCGTGCATCCCTGTTTCCCATCGCCTTTCTCAATTTATGCACCATCGTCCAGACCGGTTCATATCGCTTCTGCCCAAGTTGCTTCTGGATTTCTTTACTTGAAAAGCCCTTCTTGGTGGCACTCATCAAAAACATGGTCTTGTACCAGGTCAAAAATGGAAGCTTTGAAC
>NZ_MDGL01000105.1 GCF_002742265.1 Maribacter sp. 4G9 | reverse complement strand
GATGCCGCGTTTTTGGAGTGCCTTCAAAAAACCGTTGAGCTCGTCACCGGTCTTGAACTGTTTAAAAAAATTGTCGTCGAATAATTCCTCGTTCTTCATAATGGTGTGAAAATTTAAAGTTAAAAAAATAGCGGGGGCATGCCCCCGCTATTTTTTTATTTACACACTTTATGAGATAGTCCCACTTCGTATGAAATCTTCTTTCTTTTGGCTAACCGATGCTTCCACATAGGTATATTGACTGCTGCCAAGTACACATACAAACACTTCTAGCTCTTGAAGCTCTCCCGTATCACGATCTACAATGGTGAGTTTCTTGCCCGTATAATCTATGAATAGTTTGTCGCCAGCCTTATGGGTAAGATGCATTACAGGGGACACCTCTTTGGTCCATTCGGTATACCAGTATCTGAATTGTGATAATTTAAAACCGTCGGGGTGCTTTATGTAATACTCTTGCCAAAGTAATTGTTTAGTGACTCCCGTTTTACGAAGCTCTTTATCAAAATAAGGAAAGTATTTCTCTA
>NZ_MDGL01000104.1 GCF_002742265.1 Maribacter sp. 4G9 | reverse complement strand
TTGTTTTTAAGCGACAAGGTAATTGTTACTTGATCTTTCAAAGTGGCACAGATCGAACCGATATCACTGGCACAAAACGAACCGAAACGGATCGGGCCGATGGCCAAAAGTGGCACAGATCAAACCGAAATGCCTGGCACTATAACTCCGAAATGGATGGCACAAAACGAACCGAAGTATCCAACTGGTAGGCACTCTTGCAGTGTAGGTTGCAATATTTCTTATCCGTCCTACCGGTAAGTTGCTTTTTACAGTACAGACATTCATGCTGTAATCTCATTTCCATAAACTTAACTGAATTCCTATGCGAACATTATTCGCTTAAGGTACGACTAAATCATTTTCTTTACTGATATTGCAAAAAAAATATCATGTTCAAAGGGAGAAGTATTACACTGAGGCATTTATTGATCGATGGCAGAAAGCATATAGGACTCCAGTTCAAATCGGATAAAGTGGTCCAGGCGCTTGTAGAGAAATTACCTGGCGTAAGCTGGAACAAGGAATATGGTATGTTCCATATCCAGAACAACAAGAACAATATCGGGGTCCTTTTCAATACATTCCGTGGAGAGGTCTGGATCAACGGAAACTATTTTTTCGAAAATAGTATCGGGCTCAATCAGGAAAAACCCAATAACATTTCGTGGTATAGGACCAGGGATTTGAAAAAAGACTTCAAAAGATGCCCGGACGAATATCTGGACAAATTGGAATTAAGGAAATATTCGGAAAATACTGTAAAGACTTATGTGCATCATTTTGAGACTTTTATCAATCATTATCCTAATTTAAGGCCCGATGCCATTACCGAAAAGGAAATAAGGGACTATCTACAGAAGCTTTCTAGGGAAGGGCGCTCCAGTTCTTATCTGAACCAGGCAGTGAACAGCATAAAGTTCTATTACGAGGTGGTCAAGGGAATGCCCAACCGATTCTATGAGATAGAGCGGCCGATCCAACAGAAACAGTTGCCCAAAGTGCTCTCCAAAAGTGAAATTCTAAGTTTAATAAAGAACACCAATAATCTAAAGCATCGCTGTATCGTTTCCCTTCTGTATTCTGCCGGTCTTCGCAGAAGTGAGCTGTTGAACCTCAAATTGGAAGATATTGACAGTCAGCGGATGCTTATCACCATAAAGGCCGCCAAGGGCAACAAGGATAGGATGACGGTTTTAAGTCCCACCCTATTGGAGCTCTTACGCAACTATTTAAAGGAATATAGGCCAAAGAACTATCTTTTTGAAGGACCCGGACAGAAGCGCTACACAGCGTCCAGCGTGTTAAAACTTATCGCTATGGCCGCTAAAAAAGCGGGCATTTATAAAAAAGTGACGCCCCATATGCTTAGGCATAGCTTTGCTACCCACCTCTTGGAAGATGGTACCGACATAAGGCACATTCAATTGTTATTAGGTCATAGTTCGACCAAAACAACCGAAATTTACACCCATGTAGCCGAAACATCCTTTAATAGCATAAAAGATCTCTTATCTTAGTTCCACATATAGAAGATATATAGATCATATGATCTATATCCCTACGTTGCCAACCATTTGAACTCACTCAAGCGCATGAACGAAATCATAAACGGAAAAAATTTAGATTCTATTTTAGAATATTGTTTAGAGATATATAAAACCGATAATGGATATATTTTTTCACACGACCTTAAATCTAAACTATTTCCTGATTTAACTTTAGATGAAGTTGAGTTATTATATGAGTATTTAAACGATTTTCGCCCTAAAGTACTTGATGTTGAAATTGAAGGAAATCCTTGTTTAGTAAAAAACGGAATTACAGAAAGGTTTTTTAAAAACGGTGGATTTACGAAAATTGAATCGGAATTAAACTCGGAATCAGACCTATCAAAAACAAAAGAAAATTTAGACTTGGAAATTAAACATTTACAGAAGGACAAATTTGTGTACGAACAAAAAATAAGAGTACAAAATGACCGAATTAGAAATCTGACAGAAGACCTTAAGTTTATAAGTCTTATCCAAAAATATTGGTGGTTTATTGGTGCTTGCATAGGACTTGGATGGCTTTTAGGAGAAATTCTGGGAAAAATAGGGCTGACATCATAAAGATATAACCAATCCAAGCAAAACATAAACGACAATAATTGTTTATTTTAATTAACATTTTGTTATCGTAAACTGACATAGTATTTGAATTTATAAATTAATAATCTGACTAATAATTATGGGACAAGACAAAATACCGATGAGTAAAAAAAGGATTAAATT
>NZ_MDGL01000103.1 GCF_002742265.1 Maribacter sp. 4G9 | reverse complement strand
CAGGTTTGGTGGTGTTTTGCAAGGGTTGCCGATTGTGCTCTCCATGCATCATGGAGCAAGGTGGCTTTTGGAAAACCTTCTGGAAAATGGGTGTCTATTGTTGTCTTTGCCCTATTATCGGAATGGGCGATATAGGTCAGCCCTGGAGTCTGCCAAGTCCACATCCAATGCCTGTTCCCGTTTACCTTGACACCGGTCTCGTCCGTACCGACCACTAGGCTCTGGGATACTCGTTGTCCTATGGAATCATAAACGGATGTTGTTTTATCGGCAAAACGGTTCAACAGCCTATGGATGCCACCTTCACTGATATCTATGTTAAAAACATCGTTGAACATTTCACGCATTCTTGCAAACGGCAAGTATTGGCGTGCATGGAAATAGCCGATAAGACCTTCTATTTGGGGGCCATAACCTATGGGTGCGTTTACGTGTTTGGGAAAGTCCGCCCTGTTGCGACAACCACAGGGACATTGTTTTGCAAAAGACCAGTACTCGGTATATATGGCCTTAACAGGTGGGATATCAACTATCTGGCGTAATCTGTCCCTAACCCCTTCTATGTTTTTCAATGAACCGCCACAACTACGACAATAATACGGGTGCAATTCCACAATCTTATCTGGTGTGGCCACCATTTCCAAGGTTTTGCCCTTCCTTCCCAGCTGGCCCCCTACTTTCCTGTTGGTGGGGCCACGAAGACTTTGGTTCTTCTTAGGGCGGTTTTCGTCCCTTGAGGGCGGTACGGAACTGTTGCGACTGTTCTTTGGAGTTTGG
>NZ_MDGL01000102.1 GCF_002742265.1 Maribacter sp. 4G9 | reverse complement strand
GATGGTCTGTTCCCCTATGATCTCGTGCCATGCCTCAACAGGCAGTTGAGAAGCGATTATTGTTGACTTTTTCCCATGTCTATCTTCGATGATTTCCATAAAAGAGTGTCTATTGATATTGTCCAGACCTTTGAGACCAAAGTCGTCGAGTATAAGTAGGTCCTGTTTTTCGAGTCTGTTTATCTGCTTTACATAAGAACCGTCCGCTTTTGATGTTTTGAGCATGGTAAAGAGTTTAACGGTATTGAAGTACATGACCTTGTAGCCTAGGGAGCAAGCTTGATGTCCAATAGCGGATGCCATATAACTTTTGCCCGCACCCGTACTTCCAGTGATGAGCACATTTTCTTTCTGCTTTATAAAGTCGCAGTCGGCAAAACGCCGTATCTGGTTTTTGTCGATATTCCTTGTCGGGTCATAATCTATGTTCTCTATCAGGGCACTGTACCTGAACTTGGCCGACTTGGTCAGGCGTTCTATTTTACGGTTCTGCCTATCGTCCCATTCCGACTGCATTAGATAAGCGATCAGCTCATCATTGGTGTAGTCGATACTCTGAGAGGATAGACTGGTGCCGAAGGCCCTGAGCATTCCATAGAGCCTTAATTGTTTCATCTGTTCCAATGTTTGTTCATTCATATTCATGGTTTTAATGTTCCTGTTTTATTTGTAATAATGGCCTCCCCTGATATTACCGTGGTTGGGCATATCGATTTCTTGTTCGATGTCCTCGTCCAGAGTGTCCCATCCGTTTTTAAGGATGCGTTCGATGATATTGTAATTGTACGCCCCATAGTCCAATGCCCTCTTACAGGCATTGTCCAATCGGGTATCGCCTACTTTTTTAGTTAGGTGCAATACACCCAGACATGATTTGTAGGATTGTTCGGGGTGTTGCTTTTTATCCAGTATCTTGATGATATACTCCTTACAGTTATCCCCGATATGACCTGCCCATGTGATGAACTTCTCGGAACTCCATTCGCTTATAAAGCGATGGTGCGAGGGCATGTGCTCCTTGATCGTCGTGTAGGCGTATTTCTTCCTTTCCCTTGGGTGTGCCGCCAAGCGTTCCAGTTTATGGAATACCTCCACTAGACTATCGGAGTAGATGATCTTGATGCGCTTACCTATATGTTGGTAGGGCACGCTGTAATAATGTTTGTCCTTGCTGAAGTAAATATGGCTGTTCTTGTGTACGGTTCCCTTGGCGTACGATTTGATCTCGTACTTTTTTAAGGGCAGCGGTTTGAGTTCTTGTTTTTCTACTTCCTCGAACAGTGAATAACGGGAGTATTCCCTTCCCCTGAAAGACATCTTATTATGAACATCCAAGAGTTTTAGTATGGCCCTGTTTATATCCGG
>NZ_MDGL01000101.1 GCF_002742265.1 Maribacter sp. 4G9 | reverse complement strand
TACGGTTCCTGTTCGTCAGTACCGAGTTTTGTAGTCTCGCTTTCTTCAGGTGTAACCTCGCGGTTACCACCCTTGCGACTTACTAATGCTTCCAGACGTTACTCCAGCGCATAAGGGACTTACACCCTCTAAATAAATTCTTATATTGCTATAAGATAAAGATGCCCATACTGGGCACACACAAGGTGTATAGAGCATAGCACCCTTTGGGATGCAACGCACCATACACTAAACGTTGGCATACATTTGGTACGATATACAAACATCCTTTACAGAGTTATATAAACATCGTTTACACTTTTTAGATTGCAATTTGAACCAAACTTCAGATTGTCATGCCTTGGAAAGAATCAACGATTATGGAACAAAAAATTGAATTTATCTGTGAATGGAGAACCGGAAATTTTACCATCACAGAACTCTGTCG
>NZ_MDGL01000100.1 GCF_002742265.1 Maribacter sp. 4G9 | reverse complement strand
AATGGAGTAGTGAAAAGTTCATTGCATGGGCAGGTCATATAGGAGAAGATTGCAAAGTATATATCATCAAAATACTAGATAAAAAGCAACATCCTGAACAGTCTTATAAATCATGTTTGGGTGTATTGCACTTAGCAAAAAAGGTAGGCAATAACCGATTGGACAAGGCCTGTAAAAGAGCCTCGGACTATGGAGCGTACAATTACAATATCATCGAACGTATTCTCAAAAAAGGATGGGATAGCCTTGATGAAAACATAGAACAAGAAATTGATATGCCTAGCCATGATAACATCAGAGGAGGCCATTATTACAAATAAAATAGAAACTCTAAAAACAGAAATATGAATACACAAACATTAGAACAGATGAAACAGTTAAGGCTTCATGGAATGCTCAGGGCTTTTGATACCAGCTTATCATCACAGAGCATCGATTACACCAATGATGAGCTGATAGCCTATCTAATACAATCCGAATGGGATGATAGGCAGAACAGAAAGATAGAACGTCTGA
>NZ_MDGL01000099.1 GCF_002742265.1 Maribacter sp. 4G9 | reverse complement strand
CGTTCTGCTCAAGGCGGTCCGGGGTCAATATCTTTGGTACCGATAATGAAATGAAGTAGGATTCATGCCTGAGAAGAACGCCTGCCCCGACGTTCGGGTTGAACCGCCCGTCGATGTTCATCAAAGAGGCATCCTGCATGATGCCATAGGTCAACAGACCATCGGTATTGGCATCGTAGGAAGTAAAGCCCCCCTTTAACCCAAAATAGAGATTATGACTCTCGCTCAATTTTAATTTATAGGATATATCCAATGCTATCGCCGTTTGGTTTTCTATAAAGGTTTTGTCGTTGATGACCGAAAGGCCGATGCCCACATTTTTCCCCAATGGAGTTCCAAAGACAAAACTCTGTGTTTCGGGAGCTCCTTGTACACCTGACCACTGACTTCGCAGGTTCATACCGAAATTAGTGGTTTCTTCCGCACCTGCAAAGGCGGGGTTGATCAGGTTCATGTTGAATCGATAAAAGGTGTAATTAGGATCTTGTTGCGCTGATATCCGGCCAACGGCAAGTACTGTAAAAACGATAATAAATCGGTATATATGATTGGTCTTCATTTACGTATTTTTAGTATTAATAGTTGATAAATATCCATCCCTGAATAGGTGCGCTACCATTGCCCAAGTCGATTACGTACAGATAAGATCCCGGGGGTAACAAATCTGAATTGGAACTGTAGTTACCTCGCCAGTCGTTGCGATAGTTGAGAGCCGAAAAGACCTCATGGCCGTACCGGTTGTACACCGTGACCCTTGTATTAGAATAGTTATCGATACCGGGTATCACCCAACTGTCGTTGACCCCGTCGCCGTTAGGCGTAAATGCTTCTGCGGGTCTTAAGACCGGTTCATCGTTGGTCGGGAAATCATCCTGTACATCTATAACCCCATCGTTGTCATCGTCGTTATCAGCGTTATCCCCCGTTCCATCCGCGTCCGAGTCGGTATCCTCATTTTCATCCAATGGGAAATCGTCTTCCTCGTCGGTCGTACCATCATTATCATCATCTTCATCCGAGTTGTCCCCAGTGCCGTCACCATCTGTATCGGTATCCTCATCTTCATCCAATGGAAAATCATCTTCATCGTCAGGGACACCGTCATTGTCGTCATCGTCGTCAGCTGAGTCGGGAATACCATCATTGTCGGTGTCGGTCGAATCGTTCGGCTCGCTGTCCTCGGAATCGGGAATACCGTCGTTGTCATCATCGGTATCGGCATTGTCCCCTGTACCGTCTCCATCGAAATCGGTATCCTCATCCCCGTCCAACGGAAAGTCATCGTCCGCATCCGGTGTACCGTCATTGTCATCATCGGTGTCTTCATTGTCTCCCGTGCCATCGCCATCCGAATCGGTATCCTCTTCGTCATTCAAGGGGAAGTCATCGTCCGTGTCGGGCGTACCGTCATTATCGTCATCGGTATCGGCATTGTCCCCTGTGCCATCGCCATCCGTATCCGTATCCTCTTCGTTATCCAAGGGGAAGTCATCTTCAGTATCCGGTGTGCCGTCATCATCATCATCGGTGTCTTCATTGTCTCCCGTGCCATCGCCATCCGTATCCGTATCCTCTTCGTCATTCAAGGGGAAGTCGTCGTCAGTATCGGGCGTACCGTCATTATCGTCATCGGTATCCGCGTTATCACCCGTTCCGTCACCATCGGTATCGGTATCTTCTTCATCATCCAATGGGAAGTCGTCATCCGCATCTGGAGTACCGTCGTTGTCGTCATCGGTATCTGCGTTATCACCCGTGCCGTCACCATCGGTATCGGTATCTTCTTCATCATCCAATGGGAAGTCGTCATCCGCAT